>JBJTZN010000063.1:0-17500 GCA_046087245.1 Rubrivivax sp. | reverse complement strand
GTCGCCATGACCCCCTAGCCATAACAGTGCTCTACCCCCGATGGTAATACTTGAGGCACTACCTAAATAGTTTTCGGAGAGAACCAGCTATCTCCAGGTTTGTTTAGCCTTTCACCCCTATCCACAGCTCATCCGCTAGTTTTGCAACACTAGTCGGTTCGGACCTCCAGCACCTGTTACGGTACCTTCATCCTGGCCATGGATAGATCACCTGGTTTCGGGTCTACACCCAGCGACTGAACGCCCTATTCGGACTCGGTTTCCCTGCGCCTCCCCTATTCGGTTAAGCTTGCCACTGAATGTAAGTCGCTGACCCATTATACAAAAGGTACGCCGTCACCCTTGCGGGCTCCGACTTTTTGTATGCATGCGGTTTCAGGATCTATTTCACTCCCCTCCCGGGGTTCTTTTCGCCTTTCCCTCACGGTACTAGTTCGCTATCGGTCGATTACGAGTATTTAGCCTTGGAGGATGGTCCCCCCATATTCAGACAGGATTACACGTGTCCCGCCCTACTTGTCGCACGCCCAGTTCCACAACCGACTTTTTCCATACGGGGCTATCACCCACTGTGGCCAGCCTTTCCAGACTGTTTTGATAAGTCGACTGCTAAAACGTGCAGGCTCTTCCGATTTCGCTCGCCACTACTTTCGGAATCTCGGTTGATGTCTTTTCCTCGAGCTACTGAGATGTTTCAGTTCACCCGGTTCGCCTCGTACACCTATGTATTCAGTGCACGATAACCTTACGGTTGGGTTTCCCCATTCGGAAATCTCCGGATCAAAGCTAATTTGCCAGCTCCCCGAAGCTTATCGCAGGCTACCACGTCCTTCATCGCCTGTAATCGCCAAGGCATCCACCACATGCACTTAGTCACTTGACCCTATAACTTTGACGCCTTCGCGCCAAGTCAAGGACTGCGATCGATGTCTCGATCTTGAGTATTTTGCGTTACGCCGCGCCCCTTACGGGGCTTGTGACGCTATCCGCACAAGGTACTCCATTGGAGCACCTCGTGATTTTTGATTCGACTCTTCAAATTGTTAAAGAACGACAGCCGAAAAAATCGGACACTCAATCACGCCACAGGCGCGATTGAGTGTCAGATTGGATGGTGGAGGTGAACGGGATCGAACCGATGACCCCCTGCTTGCAAAGCAGGTGCTCTCCCAGCTGAGCTACACCCCCAACGTATCTTGGTGGGTCTGGTTGGATTCGAACCAACGACCCCCGCCTTATCAAGACGGTGCTCTAACCGACTGAGCTACAGACCCGCTCTCGCACTGCGAGGGACCCTCAACCCGGTGAGAAACGATTCACCCATAGACGAACCGTAACGCCACCAGGTACTGTCGTCAACAACAGCCGATAAGTGTGGGCGCAAGAAAACTTGTGCATTTTTCCAGAAAGGAGGTGATCCAGCCGCACCTTCCGATACGGCTACCTTGTTACGACTTCACCCCAGTCACGAACCCTGCCGTGGTAATCGCCCCCCTTGCGGTTAGGCTAACTACTTCTGGCAGAACCCGCTCCCATGGTGTGACGGGCGGTGTGTACAAGACCCGGGAACGTATTCACCGCGGCAAGCTGATCCGCGATTACTAGCGATTCCGACTTCACGCAGTCGAGTTGCAGACTGCGATCCGGACTACGACCGGTTTTCTGGGATTGGCTCCCCCTCGCGGGTTGGCAACCCTCTGTACCGGCCATTGTATGACGTGTGTAGCCCTACCCATAAGGGCCATGAGGACCTGACGTCATCCCCACCTTCCTCCGGTTTGTCACCGGCAGTCTCATTAGAGTGCCCTTTCGTAGCAACTAATGACAAGGGTTGCGCTCGTTGCGGGACTTAACCCAACATCTCACGACACGAGCTGACGACGGCCATGCAGCACCTGTGTTCAAGTTCTCTTTCGAGCACTCTCACATCTCTGCAAGATTCTTGACATGTCAAGAGTAGGTAAGGTTTTTCGCGTTGCATCGAATTAAACCACATCATCCACCGCTTGTGCGGGTCCCCGTCAATTCCTTTGAGTTTCAACCTTGCGGCCGTACTCCCCAGGCGGTCAACTTCACGCGTTAGCTTCGTTACTGAGAAGAAACCCTCCCAACAACCAGTTGACATAGTTTAGGGCGTGGACTACCAGGGTATCTAATCCTGTTTGCTCCCCACGCTTTCGTGCATGAGCGTCAGTGCAGGCCCAGGGGATTGCCTTCGCCATCGGTGTTCCTCCGCATATCTACGCATTTCACTGCTACACGCGGAATTCCATCCCCCTCTGCCGCACTCAAGCTGTGCAGTCACAAATGCAGTTCCCAGGTTAAGCCCGAGGATTTCACATCTGTCTTGCACAACCGCCTGCGCACGCTTTACGCCCAGTAATTCCGATTAACGCTTGCACCCTACGTATTACCGCGGCTGCTGGCACGTAGTTAGCCGGTGCTTATTCTTCAGGTACCGTCATTACCCCGAGGTATTAACCCGGAGCGTTTCTTCCCTGACAAAAGCGGTTTACAACCCGAAGGCCTTCTTCCCGCACGCGGCATGGCTGGATCAGGCTTGCGCCCATTGTCCAAAATTCCCCACTGCTGCCTCCCGTAGGAGTCTGGGCCGTGTCTCAGTCCCAGTGTGGCTGGTCGTCCTCTCAGACCAGCTACAGATCGATGGCTTGGTAGGCCTTTACCCCACCAACTACCTAATCTGACATCGGCCGCTCCAATAGCGAGAGGTCTTGCGATCCCCCCCTTTCACCCGTAGGTCGTATGCGGTATTAATCCGGCTTTCGCCGGGCTATCCCCCACTACTGGGCACGTTCCGATGCATTACTCACCCGTTCGCCACTCGTCGCCAGGTTGCCCCGCGTTACCGTTCGACTTGCATGTGTAAGGCATGCCGCCAGCGTTCAATCTGAGCCAGGATCAAACTCTTCAGTTCGATCTTGAATGTTTTGCTCAAAACGGAATTGAAGTGAACTTCACTTCTTCATCCGTGAGCGTTTTCGACTTCAAGCCTAGACCTGTTGTCTTGGCACTTGCCTTCAAACGCCCACGCTTATCGGCTGTATGTTGTTAAAGAACTGACCTTAAGGTCGTTTACTTGCTTTTCAGCAAAGACCGCGATTCTGTCACGTTTTACCAACTCGTGTCAACTGTCTGGTCTTGGCCCACTTGATGACCGGCCTTCAGCGCTTTCTTGCCAAAGTCACGGTCGCCGTGCAGCGAGCCCGCCAGTGTACAAGGATCGCGGGCACCGTGGCAAGGCTGCTGAGAAAAAAAGTTTCCGGGCCCCCGGCCCCGGCCCCGGTAGTCGCTGGCGGACTCATCCAGGAAAGGCCTGGGCCTGCGGATCATCGGCACACAGGATGTCCGGCAGCCGGCGCGTCCAGCGGCCCGTGTCGGTCCTGAGGATGCGTTGCTTGATGCTGGCGATCTGGGCCGGGTGCATGGAAAAGCTACGAAGTCCCATGGCCAGCAGGACCTCAGTGAAGGCGGGCTCGCCCGCCATCTCTCCGCACACGCTCACATGTCGACCCGCAGCCTGGGCATGGGAGATGGTGCGCTCGATGAGGCTCAGGACCGAGGGATGCCATGCGTCGTACAGATGGGCCACGGCCTCGTCGGCGCGATCAATGGCCAGGGTGTACTGGATCAGGTCGTTGGTGCCTATGGAAACGAAGTCGAAGTGACGCAGAACCGTGTCGATGCCGATAGCCGCCGCAGGGACCTCGATCATGGCGCCCACCTCAACGGTCCCGGGGGCCAACCCGGCGCGGTCAAGTTGCGCGCGCGCGCGCTCAAGGGCCTGCAGCGAGGCCTTAATCTCCGACAGATGCGCCACCATCGGAATCAGGATGCGCACCTTGCCAAAGGCGCTTGCTCTCAGGATGGCACGCAACTGCTGCTCGAACATGGCGGGCTCGGACAGACTCCAACGAATGGCGCGCAGCCCCAACGCCGGGTTCAACGCATGTTCGTGACGAAGTTCCTGGGCGCTCATGTGGTCCAGGGGCTTGTCTGCTCCGACATCCACGGTACGGATCGTCACGGGCAGGCCCTGCATGGCACTCACCGCGGACCGGTACGCCTGGAACTGCTCCTCCTCGCCCGGCAACTGCCCATTGCGGTTCATGAAGAGGAACTCGGTGCGGAACAGACCGACACCGACGGCGCCGCTGGCCAGGGCCACCTGTGCATCGCCGGGCAGCTCGATGTTGGCCAGGAGCTCGACCGCATGACCATCCAGCGTGACTGCCGGCGTGTGCCGCAGACGGTCCAGCCGGGCCCGCTCGAGTTCGCTCTGGCGCTGGCGAAAACGGTACTCCTCCAGCACGATGGGGGACGGGTTGACCACTGCCACGCCCGCATCTCCATCGATCACGACCCAGTCGTCCTGGCGGATGAGGCGGCTGGCCTCGCGCGCGCCCACCACGGCCGGGATGTCCAGGCTGCGCGCCACGATGGCCGTGTGCGAGGTCTTGCCACCCACGTCGGTGATGAAGCCGGTGAAGACGCTGCTCTTGAACTGCAGCATGTCGGCCGGCGCGATGTCGCCGGCCACCAGGACCAGCGGGTCCTCGCCCGCAAAGTCGCGCGGCAGGGCCGTTTCGGCGCGTGCGGCGTCGGAACTGGCCGCCAGGGACTTGAGCAGCCGCTCGACCACCTGCTCCAGATCGGCCTTGCGCTCGCGCAGGTAGGCGTCCTCCATCTCGTCGAACTGCCGGGCGAGCACCTCCAGCTGCGCCGACAGGGCCCATTCGGCGTTGTAGTGCCGCTCGAGAATCCAGTCCTTGGTGGCGCCGGCCAGGGCGTCATCGTGCAGCAGCATGAGATGCACATCCAGCAGGGCCGACAGCTCCGCCGGGGCGTCCTGCGGCATGTCGCGCTGCAGCGTCGACAGCTCCGTAGCCACTGCATCGCGCGCATCCTTCAGGCGCTGGACCTCGCTGTGCAGGTCCTGCGGGGCGACAAAGTAGTGCGCGACATCGACCCGGCTGGAGGCCACGAGCACGGCACGCCCTATGGCCACCCCCCGGGAGACCGGAACACCGAAGACCTGGATGCTCATGCTGGCGAATGTAGCGCAGCGGCGAGCGCGATGGCGCGCTGCCGACAGGCCCTGCCCCACGTTGGCGCGACGAGGTCAGAGCGACCGCGGGCCGGGTGTCACTGCCCTTCGCCGAACTTGCTGTCGATCAAGTCGCGAAGTGCGGTCATGGCCTGCTGTTCATCCGCGCCGTCAGTCTCGATCTCGATCTCGGCGCCCATGCCGGCAGCCAGCATCATGACGCCCATGATGCTCTTGGCATTGATGCGTCGCCCGCCACGAGCCAGATGGATGTCGCAGCCGAAGGTGCCGGCCAACTTGGTCAGCTTGGCCGAGGCCCGCGCATGCAGCCCGAGCTTATTGCTGATGGTGATGCGGGAGGTGATCATGCGGGCCTGCCTGGACGGACTGATTCTGCGGCCTGACGGAACTGACCTGCATGACGCCCTGCGTCGCGCCGTCCACCGCCCGGTTGACCAGGCGGTCCAGCGGCTCCGCGGCGTAACACAACACCCGCCAAAGCATGGGGACGTTCACACCCGACACCACGCGCACGCGCACCCCGTCGGCCACGCGCACTGCAGCGTTGCAAGGCGTGGCACCGAAGACGTCGCACAGCACCAGCGCCTGGTCATCGCCGATGTGTTCGCGCAGGCGCCGTTCAATCTCCTCTGGGGCGTCGGACGGCATGACGTCCAGGCACCGCAGGACGCTGGCGCAGTCCGTGAACGCGTGGGCTGCCACATGCCCCAGCGCCTGGGCCAGCGGGGCGTGGGCCAGCACGATGAGCTTGGTCATGGACATGGTGCGGGTGATGGGTTCAGGCCCGGAGATCGGGACCGCGGCGGTGCGCCATCGGCAGAAGGTACCAGAAGTAGGACAGCGCGCAACAGACTCCCAGCGCGGCAAAGGACAGGCGAAAGGCTCCCGCTTCGCTCAGCCCCGACTGACGCAGGGCGTCGATGGCCAGGCCGATGCCCCACTGAATGCAGAACACGCCGCAGAAGATCACGAGGTTGAACGCCGACAACGCGCGCCCGACCAGCGCGCCGGGAAAGGCCTGGCCGACTGCGGGCTGGCTCAGCGAGACGAAGGTGCAGCTCACGCACCACAGGGTCCACAAGCCCGCCGTGGCAGGCTGCGGATCCATCACGATCCACGCCAGCACGACAAGATGCAGCGGCAAGCCCCAGGCCATGATCTGCCGGGCCTGAAACCCGTGCCGAGCCAGGCGCGGCATGCATACCCCCCACAGCATGAAAGCGAGCAGCATGCCGAGGTTGACGAAAAACAGCCCGCCGGCCGCCTGCTCGGGCGTGAACCCGGCCAGGCGGGTCATCCAGGGTCCGGCCCACAGGGTCTGCACGGCGAT
Source organism: Rubrivivax sp. (assembly GCA_046087245.1). Lineage (GTDB taxonomy): Bacteria > Pseudomonadota > Gammaproteobacteria > Burkholderiales > Burkholderiaceae_C > Rubrivivax. The sequence goes on along the minus strand of JBJTZN010000063.1, from coordinate 11,084 downwards.
CATCCCGCCGTAGGTGAAGAAGCCCATGGGCGCGCTGCGCAGAAAGACCGGGTGCAGGAACACCTCGCGGTAGCCCTGGCGCAAGACAGGCTGCGCCGGCTGTGCCTGCGCGGGCACGGGGTCTGCGGGCACCCACCACGCCATCAGCGCCATGGCCAACAGCAAGCACACCGCCAGCACCCAGAACAGCCCGCGCCAACCCCATACCGGCAGCAGCCACTGCACCGGCAAGGTGGAAGCCACCATGCCCAGGGAGCCCGACATCAGCATCCAGGAGTTGGAGCGGAACTGCGCGGCCTGGGAGAAGCGCAGCCGAAAGCAGGTCAGCGGCGCCATCAGGCCAGCGGCCAGCCCCATGCCGATCAAGGCACGCGCCAGGATCAGCCCTGGCAGGCTCTGTGCCATCGCAAAGGCCGCGCAACCCAGCACCGCCAGCGTGGTCAATCCCAGCAGCACATGCATGGGCCCCAGGCGGTCCAGGGCCTGACCCAGGGGCAGTTGCAGTGCCGAAAACCCCAGGAAATAGGCGCCGGCCAGCAGACCGAGATCGGCCGCCTTCAACCCCAGTTCAGCGCTGAAGGAGGGCGCGAGCGTGGCCGTCACCGCGCGCAGTAACGCGGAAAAGAAGTAGGCGAAGGCAAACGCCAGGAAGATCCTGACGGCCAGGGCCGGTGGGGCCAGGGAAGTCGACATCGACGGGGCAGCCCGGCTCAGGGTTCGAACCTGAGCCCGCTGAAGTAGGTGTCGGCCGCCTCGGAGGACGGCGTCACTCCCAGTGCCGTGGCCTGGAAGACGACGGTGCGGCGCGAGAAGACCGCCACCTGCCCCAGCACCGGCTTGCCGTCCGGGTAGCGACCCTCGAGGCTCCAGCGGCCGCTGCCCGGATGCGGCGTCTGCCCCTTCACGCCAAGCGGCCGCGCCTGCGCCTTGGCATCGCCCAGGTTGGCGCGGGCGCCTTCCTGCAAGGCCTGCAGAGCCGCCTCCACACGCGCGGGCTCGCCAACGTCAGCCCAGGCCAGGCCCCAGGTGGCCTCGCCGGCCTTGCAGGCATGCAGGGTCAGCTTGACCCGCTGGGCTGCCAGCGTCAGCTCGCGAGCATGGGCCGACGGCTTGCAGGGGAACAGGGCCACGGATTGCGCAGCGCCCACCCGGACCTCACGCCAGTCCAGGGCCGGCGAACAGCCCGCAAGCCCGGTCAACCCGGCGGCGGCGCCCAGCGCGCGCCCGAGGCGACTCATGGCGTGAGCCCCTCAGGCCAGCACGTCGGCGACGCCTGCCGCGTGCGCCTGCTGGTCGGCGTGATAGCTCGAGCGCACCAAGGCGCCCACCGCGGCATGGGTGAACCCCAGGGCCGCTGCCTCACGCTCGAACATGCGGAAGGTGTCGGGGTGCACGTATCGGCGTACCGGCAGGTGGTGCCCGCTGGGGGCCAGGTACTGCCCGATGGTCAACATGTCGATGTCGTGATCGCGCATGTCGCGCATGGCCTGCACGATCTCCTCATCGGTCTCGCCCAGGCCGACCATCAGGCCGCTCTTGGTGGGCACGCCGGGCACCGCCTGCTTGAAGCGTTGCAACAGGCCCAGGCTGAAAGCGTAGTCCGAGCCTGGCCGCGCCTGCTTGTACAGGCGCGGGACGGTTTCGAGGTTGTGGTTCATCACGTCGGGGGGCGCGGCCTTCAGGATGTCCAGCGCGCGGTCCAGGCGACCGCGGAAGTCGGGCGTGAGGATCTCGATGCGCGTTTGAGGCGAGAGTTCGCGCGTCTTGCGGATGCACTCGACGAAGTGTGCGGCGCCGCCGTCGCGCAGATCGTCGCGGTCCACGCTGGTGATGACCACATACTTCAGGCGCAGCGCGGCGATGGTGCGCGCCAGGTTGACAGGTTCCTCCGCGTCCAGCGGGTCAGGCCGGCCGTGTCCCACGTCGCAGAATGGGCAACGGCGCGTGCACTTGTCGCCCATGATCATGAAGGTGGCGGTACCCTTGCCGAAGCACTCGCCGATGTTGGGGCACGAGGCCTCCTCGCACACCGTGTGCAGCCTGTGCTCGCGAAGTATCTGCTTGATCTCGTAGAAGCGCGTGCTGGGCGAGCCGGCCTTGACCCGGATCCAATCAGGCTTCTTCAGCGCCTGGGCAGGCTCCACCTTGATGGGGATGCGCGAGGTCTTGGCCAGCGACTTCTGCTTGGCCGTCGCGTCGTAGGCGGGCTGCCCGGGCCGCCCGGATGGGGTGGGGGTGGGGGTAGGCGTGGGGGTGGAGGAGGGGGAATCGTTCATGGGGGCACCGGCATCGCCAGGTGCGGGCGGACCGGAAAGGCTGCGTCAGGACCGGATGGTATCGGCTCGGACGGCCGTCAAACCGCCAGCAATGCTTGAAGCCGCCGCGCCAAGCGCGCGGCCATGTCCTGCACGTCGTGGGTCACACCCAGGCTGCGCAGGTCCACGGTGCGCAGCCCCACATGGCCGCAGGGGTTGATGCGACTGAAGGGCTCCAGGTCCATGGCTACATTCAGGGCCAGGCCGTGGTAGGCGCAGTGGCGCGTCACCTTGACCCCCAGGGCCGCGATCTTGCCCAGACCGGGGAAAGGGTCGGCGCCCAGGGCCGAAGGCGCCAGGGGGGCATGGTCGAAAGGATCATCCAGCCGGACGTAGATGCCGGGGGCGGCGCGCACGCGGTGGCCGACCACCCCGCAGGAGTCCAGCACCTGCAGGACGGCCGTCTCCAGCCGGTAGACGTACTCCTTGACGAAGATGCCCAGGCGCCGCAGATCCACCAACGGGTAGGCCACCACCTGGCCGGGGCCGTGGAAGGTGACCTGACCTCCGCGCTGGGTGCGCACCACCGGGATGGTGCCCGGCATCAGGACATGCTCGGGTCGCCCGCCCACGCCCTGGGTGAACACCGGATCGTGCTCCACCAGCCACAGCTCGTCAGCGGTGTCGGGGGCGCGGCCTTCGGTGAATGCGCGCATGCGCTCCTCGACACCTCCATAGGGCTGGCGGCCCAGCCAGTGCACCTGCACGGCCGTCGCCTACAGCACCACCTTGACCAGCGGGTGCGTGGACAGGGTGCGGTAGAGCTCGTCCAGCTGCTCGCGGCTGGTGGCTGTCACGGTGATGGTCACGCCGAGGTACCTGCCGCCGCTGCTCTCGCGCCGCTCCACGGTTGCGGCGTCGAAGCCGGGGTCGAAGCGGCAGGCCACATCCACCACAGCCTCGACGAAGCCCTCCACCTTCGCCCCCATGACCTTGATGGGAAAGGCGCTGGGGTACTGGATCAGGCTCTGCTCGGGCGGCACGGGGCGCATGGGCTGGACTCCTGCGGCAGACGAACGGCGGAATCGTTCAGAGCGACTGCTCGGCCTTGGCCCGCTGGTAGGCCTCGTACAGCCGCGCGTACACCGGGCCCGGCCGGCCCCGCAGGGCGCCGTGGCCCACCCCTTCGCCATCCACCTTCGTGACGGCCACCACTTCCTTGGTGGCTGAAGTCAGCAGCACCTCGTCGGCGGTGAGCACCTCGTTCTCGGCAATGGGCCGCAAGTGGTAGGGCACGCCGGTGCTCTCGCAAAGTTCCTGCAGCAGGTCAAAGCGTATCCCCTCCAGGACATGGGAGGACTTGGGAACGCCGAGCAAGGCGCCCTCCCTGACGATCCAGACGTTGCAGGCCGCAGCCTCGGTCAGGAAGCCGTCGCGGAACATGATGGTCTCGACGGCGCCGGCGTCGGCCGAGATCTGCCGCGCGAAGACGTTGCCCAGCAGCGACGTGCTCTTGATGTCGCCGCGCTCCCAGCGGAAGTCGCGCGCCGTCACGCACGCCACGCCCTGGTGGCGCTGCTCTGGAGGCACCGGCTTCATCGGGTTGGCCATCATGAAGACCGTGGGTTCCAGGCCCACAGGCATCACGTGGTCGCGCGGTGCCACGCCGCGGGTGATCTGGATGTAGACCAGCTGGTCCTGCGCACCTGTCTTGTCGAACAGCGCCGCCACCAGGGGACGCACCCGCTCCAGCCACTGGGCGCGGCTGAAGGGATTGGCGATGCGCATCTTGCCCAGACTGCGCTCCAGGCGGGCCAGGTGGGCATCGAAGCGGAACAGACGCTGGCCATAGACAGGCACCACTTCGTACAGACCATCGCCGAAGATGAAGCCGCGGTCCATCACGCTGACCTTGGCCTGGTTCAGCGGCGAGTAGGCGCCATTCAGATAGCAGAGGGTGTCAGGCAGTGCGGCTTGCATGTCGGGTGGTCCTTCCTTCAGTGCTGCCCTTGTGCGGCGTCCGGCTCACTTGACCCACAGTCTGACGGAGTCCCAGGCCCGCCCCAGCAGGCCTGCAAGCTCCACCGGTTCCTGGACGACCAGGGGCAGCGAAGCCACAGGCGTACCCGTGGCCGTGGTCACCTCGATGGTGCCCACCTTCTGTCCGGCCACCAAGGGCGCCACCAGCGGGTCGCTGCGCTGGATCAAGGTCTTCATCTGCGCACCCGTGCCTTTGGGGACGGTAACGAACACGGCGCCACCTGGGGCGCCGAGCCGCACCTGGGCGGACTTCCCCTTCCATACGGGCGCGGTGGCCACGGGCTGGCCGGCATCGAACAGACGCACGGCGTCCCACGCCTGCCAGCCCCAGTTCAGCAACTTCTGGCTCTCGCTGGCCCGCGCCTCTCTGGAGGCAGCGCCCATGACCACCGACAGCAGCCGGCGCTTGCCATTGGGCAGGTCGCGCTGGGCGCTGGCCACCAGGCAGTAGCCAGCGGCCTCGGTGTAGCCCGTCTTCATGCCATCGACCGACGCATCCCGGCCCAGCAGCATGTTGCGATTGTCCTGCTTGATGCTGTTGAAGCTGAACTGTCTGATCGAGTAATAGGCGTAAGCGCTGGGGTGGTCGGCGATCACCTTGCCAGCGATCACCGCGATGTCGCGCGCCGTGCTGTGGTGGTTGGGCTCGCTCAGGCCCGTCACGTTGCGAAAGCTGGTGTTCTTCAGGCCCCAGGCCTGGGCCTGACGATTCATCATCGCCACGAAGTTGTCCAGCGTGCCGCCCACAGCCTCGGCCAGCGCCACCGAGGCATCGTTGCCGCTTTGCACGATCATGCCCTTGAGCAGTTCATCGACCGTGGGCTTCATCGTGGTGTCGATGAACATCAGGGAACCGCCTCCCTTGCGCTCGGCCCAGGCGCGGGCGGACACGGGGATCGTCTGCTCGAGGCTGATCTTGCGGGCCTTCAGGGCATCGAAGATCAGGTAGGCGGTCATCAGCTTGGTCAGGCTGGCCGGGTCGGCAGTCACATCGGCCTCGCGCTCGGCCAGCACCTGGCGGCTGGTCAGGTCGATGAGGATGTACTGCCGCGCCGCCACCTCAGGCGCTTGGGGCGCCTGCGCCCGGGCCGCGCCGGCCAGCGCAAGAGACAGCAGGAGGGCGAGCAGATGTTTCATGGCATGGGATTCACGCCGGCGCCGCCCATCCCGCCCGGAGCACCAGGCTCTTGAGCAAGGGCAGTTGGCCATGGAAGAAATGGCCGGCACCGGGGACGACGGTGACGGGAATGACCTGGGGACGGGCCCAGTCCAGCACGCTGGACAAGCTGACGATCTCATCGGCCTCGCCGTGGATCACGAGGCTGTCCTGCGGCACGGGGGCCACGACGAAGTTCTGCACGGCCGGCCCGACCAGGACCACCCGCTGCGCGGCCTCGCGCTCTGCCAGGCGCGAGGCCACTTGCGACGCCACGTAGGCGCCGAAGCTGAAACCTGCCAACGCCAGGGGCTGAGACGGCTCGCGCAGGCCCTGCACCACCGCCAGGGCGTCATCAACCTCGCCTCGCCCCTCGTCCCAGGCCCCCTGGGAGGCGCCCACGCCGCGGAAGTTGAACCGCACCGTGCGCCATCCGAGTTGCACGAAGGCGCGCGCCAGGGTCTGCACGACCTTGTTGTCCAGGGTGCCGCCGTGCAGCGGATGCGGATGGCACACCAGCGCCAGGCCCTGGGGGGCGCCTGCGGGCTCGTCCACGGCGCACTGCAACGCACCGGCCGGCCCCTGCAGGGTCATGTGCAGGGTGTGGGCGTTCATCAGCGGCCTGTGCCGGGCGGCAGCACCAGACGCTCCACGACGCGTCCACCCTGGAGATGCACCTGGACGATCTCTTCGACGTCCTGCTGGTCGACGTAGGTGTACCAGACCGCCTCGGGGTAGACGACGGCCACCGGTCCGCCAGCGCAGCGGTCCAGGCAGCCCGCCTTGTTCACGCGCACGCCGCCAGGGCCGCTGAGGCCGATCTCCTTGACCCGCTTCTTGCAGTGGTCGAAGGCGGCCTGGGCGTCATGCTGGGCGCAGGCGGCCTCGCCGCCCTTGCGCTCGTTCAGGCAGAAGAAGATGTGATGCTGGTAGTAGCTCATGAACCTGGAAGTCGGTCGACCCGCTGCCCTGGGCCTGGCACCGGAACAGCCGTGCAGCCTATATTCAGCGATTGTAGGTTTGCCCGACCTGCGCCTCGGCCCGGCGACCTCATCGCTTGCGTGCCAGGCGGGCCATCAGGCAGACCATGGCCGCGTACGGCCACAGCCAGCCCACCCATTGGGACATGCCATGGAAACGGATGAACTGGCCCTGCTCCCAAAGCAGCAGGCTGGCCGCGAAATAGGGGTCGGCCGGGGCGACAGCGCTCAGGCACACCGAGATGGCCAAGGCCATCAAACCCAGAGCCGCTGCAAGGTGCGGCAGGAGTCGGGAGACACCCACCACCAGCAGGGCGCCGGCCACCAGGCCCGAAGTGACCGCTGGCGTCACCCAGGCCCAGGCGTGGGCCGGCCCGAAGTTCAAGGCCGTCGACAGCGCCGTCGTGGCCAGGGCCAGGGCCAGCACCAGCACAGCCACCAGCAACCGCCGCCATCCGGGCCTGAGCACTGCAAAGGCCAGCATGCCAGGGGCCATCAAGCCCGCTGCCACCGCCGTACTCTCCAGCCAGGGTGGCAAGGTGGCACCCGGCATGCCGCGCTGCGCCAAAGGCGGCGTGACCGCTGCGGCCCAGGGAGTGTTGTGCAGCCCTTGCACCACCCAGGCTCCGAGTTCATCGAACACCTGCCCCAGCCCCAGCGGCAACGGTGCGGGAAACAGCAAGGCCACCGGCCAGAGCAGCAGCAGCACCAGCGCCGGGCTGGCCTGGGGCTCGAACCAGCGCAGGCGCCACAGCCGCCAGCGATCCACCCAACCCAGACCCGCAATCCCCAGGGCCAGCAGCACACCCGTTCCGGCACCGGCCGCATTCAAGGCCCAATCCCGCCCGGAAGGCACCCGCACCGGAATGAACTGCTGGGTGCATTCCATGACATACGACAACAGGCCGGGCAGGCACAGCGCTGCCATCGACCCCAGCGCAGGCGGGACGCCCGAGCGCACCCACCCCAGAGCGAGCAATGCACCCAAGGGGGCATAGCCCAGGAAGTTGGCCACATCGTCGAAGCGGCTGTGCCAAGGAGGCCAGCGCAGCCACAGCAGCTCGGACCAGGACGCCCCGGCCGGCCAGCGCCAGCCGGTGAACGGGTACAGGCTGGCATAGACCACCAGCACGACGTACACCAGCGCCAGCGGAAGGGCGGTGCTGCGTTGCCGGCGCATGGCGACTCAGAAGGGCTTGACGACCACCAGCACCACGATGGCCGCAAAGGCGAGGACAGACCCCTCGTTGAATACGCGGAACCAGCGGTGGCTGCGGTTTGAGGCGCCCTGCTCGAACCGGCGCAGCAGGCCGCCGCAGGCATGGTGGTAGCCGACGACCAGCACGACCAGCAGCAGCTTGACGTGCATCCACACCTGCCCGGCGCCCAGGCCCACCCCATAGCCCAACCACAGCAGCGCCCCGAGCACCAGGGCTGGCACCATCAGCAAGGTCGAGAAACGGTAGAGCTTGCGGGCCATCAGCAGCAGGCGTGAGCGCTCTGCCGCGCTCTCGGCCGGGACCATGGCCAGATTGACGAACAGGCGCGGCAGGTAGAACAGGCCTGCGAACCAACTCGCCACGAACACGATGTGGAACGCCTTGACCCAGAGATAGCCACTGCCCATCCGATGATTATGGGCGCACCACAAAAAAAGCCCCGGCCATCGGGCCGGGGCTCCAAAAGCCTCATCGCTGTCAAGGCGCTGAAGCACCTGCTCAGGGAGGAAAAGCAGGAGACGACAAGCCCGAGGGCCTATCATCTGGCATCAAATTTAGCATAGCAAGGTCGACCTGTGAACCCTCCGTTTACCTCCTTCCCGGCCCATCGCCCGCGTCGGTTGCGGCGCGACGCCGCCACGCGGGCCTTGGTGCGAGAACATCGCCTGGGTCCTCAGGATCTGATCCTGCCCGTGTTCGTCCTGGAGGGCCAGGGCAAGACCCAGGACGTGGCCAGCATGCCCGGGGTGCAGCGCCTGAGCGTGGACCGTCTGCTGCCGTTGGCCCAGGCCTGCGTGGAACTGGGCGTGCCGGTGATGGCGCTGTTCCCTGTGATCGACCCGGCGCTCAAGACGCCCGACGGGCGGGAGGCCACCCATCCTGAAGGGCTGGTGCCGAGGGCGGTACGTGAGTTGAAGACACGCTTTCCTTCCCTGGCCATCCTGACCGATGTGGCCCTGGACCCCTTCACCAGCCACGGCCAGGACGGTCTGCTGGACGACAGCGGCTACATCCTCAACGACGAGACGGTCGCGGTGCTGCGACAGCAGGCCCTGGTGCATGCCCAGGCCGGCGTGGACATCGTGGCGCCGAGCGACATGATGGACGGGCGCATCGGGGCCATCCGTGGCGCGCTCGAAGGCGAGGGGCTGATCCACACACGCATCATGGCCTACAGCGCCAAGTACGCCAGCGCCTTCTACGGCCCCTTCCGTGATGCCGTGGGCTCGGCCGGCAACCTGGGCAAGGCCGACAAGAAGGTCTACCAGATGGACCCCGGCAACACCGACGAGGCCCTGCGGGAAGTGGCGCTGGACATCGCCGAGGGCGCCGACATGGTGATGGTCAAGCCCGGCATGCCGTACCTGGACATCGTGCGCCGTGTGAAGGACGAGTTCCGCGTGCCCACCTTCGCTTACCAGGTCAGTGGCGAGTACGCGATGCTCAAGGCCGCCGCAGCCAACGGCTGGCTGGACCATGACGCCGTGATGATGGAGTCGCTGCTGGCCTTCAAGCGCGCCGGGGCGGACGGCGTGCTGACCTACTTCGCGCTGGATGCGGCGCGCAAGCTGCGCGCGGCCTGAGGTACTGCAGCGGGGGCGCGAGCGGAATCTCCCTGCATTCCCGCCCGGGTACCGTAGCGGGCCAAGCTGCTGCGGTGCACCCGGACGCCTCAGGCTCTGCCCCAGGGGTCGGTAACGCCCAGCAACGGCAGCAACGCACTCTCGCGCCCCTCCATGCGCCGGGCTTCACGCGCGGTCTGGTGGTCATGCCCCTGCGCATGCAGCGTTCCATGCACCAGCAGATGGGCGTAGTGGGCCTCCAGGGTGATGCCCGCCTCCTGCGCCTCACGCTCCACCACGGGCGCACACAGCACCAGGTCGGCTGACACCACGGGCCCGTGCGCGTAGTCGAAGGTCAGCACATTGGTGGCGTAGTCCTTGCCGCGGAACTCGCGGTTCAGGCGCCGGCCCTCGTCTTCGTCCACGATGCGCACTGCGATCTCGCCTGGCCTGTCCAGCGCGGCGCGCACCCAGCGCGCCACGCGGTGGCGCAGCAGCACTGCGCGGTGCCGGCCGTCGGGCATCTGCAGCGACAGTTTCAGCGCCGGCGCAGGCGATCGGCTCATGGCCTGCCCGAGCTGCCGGCGCCCGGCGCGCCCGACCGCCCCGTCTGCGCTGCGTCGTAGGCCTGCACGATGCGCGCCACCAGCGGGTGGCGCACCACGTCGGCTGCGGTGAAGCGGGTGAAGGCGATGCCCTTGACATCCCTCAGCACATCGGCCGCATCGACCAGGCCGCTGGGCATGCCGCTGGGCAGGTCGATCTGGCTGACGTCACCCGTGACCACGCATTTGGAGCCGAAGCCGATGCGGGTGAGGAACATCTTCATCTGCTCGCGCGTGGTGTTCTGCGCCTCGTCCAGGATGACGAACGCCTGGTTCAGCGTGCGGCCCCGCATGAAGGCCAGCGGCGCGATTTCGAGCTGCCCGCGCTCGAAGGCGCGCGTGACGCGGTCATGCCCCATCAGGTCGTACAGCGCGTCGTACAGCGGGCGCAGGTAAGGATCGACTTTCTGCGCCAGGTCCCCCGGCAGAAAGCCCAGGCGCTCGCCCGCCTCCACCGCCGGTCGCGTGAGGACGATGCGCTGCACGCCCTGGCGCTCCAGCGCGTCCACTGCACAGGCCACGGCCAGAAAGGTCTTGCCCGTGCCAGCCGGCCCGATGCCGAAGGTGATGTCCGTGGCCAGGATCTGCCGCAGGTACTGCAGCTGGTTGGGGGTGCGGCCACGCAGGTCAGGCCGCCGGGTGTGCAGCACGAGATCGGGCGCCGGCGTGGGGGCCACTCCCGCAGGTGGCGCCACCGCTGGCGAGCTCTCTGCCTGCGGGGTGGTCTGCATGTCGGGCGCCGCCTCTGCGGGCCGGCGGCGTGGCCGGGCCGCGGCCTGCGCCACTGCCGACTGCGCGCGGGCTTCCGCCAGGGCCAGCTGCAGAGCCTGCAGCGGCAAGGGCCGGCTGGCGCGCTCATGCAAGGAGATCAGCAGGTCCAGCACCTGGCGGGCCGTGTCCTTGGGGCCATCGACGTGGACCCACTCGTTGCGCCGCGTGATGCGCACCTGCATGGCAGCCTCGACCTCCCGTAGATGCTCATCCATGGGGCCGCATAGATTCGACAGGCGGCGGTTGTCGTGGGGATCGAACTGGTGGCGGAGGATCAAGACAGCAGGCCTGTGGTTGAAGGGATCGTGCGCTGATTGTGGCGCTTGGCCGGTTGCAGACGAAGCCACAGGACCTTCAACCCGTCCGGATGTTGCTGCGAGCGCCCCTTGCGCAGGGCACCGAAGCCAGTGCGACTCGCAACGACGTTGCTGCGACTACGCCGCGATTGAGAGCACTGAAGGCTGCAAGCTGTCAGTCACGCCCCCACCGCGTTTG
>JBJTZN010000062.1:0-28353 GCA_046087245.1 Rubrivivax sp. | reverse complement strand
ACGGCGCGCGCGCTGTCGGCGCTGCTGCACGAAGCGCCCCAGCGCCACCTGCGATGCGCGGCCGAAGCGGGCGTGGCCGACCTGGTCGTGCAGCGCGGGCTGCTTTACCTCTACCCTGGCCGGGCGGCTTTCGAGGCCGAGGCGCTGTCCTGGCGGCTGCGGCGCGACAACGGCGTGCGCTGGACCGAGCTGGAAGGCCCGGCGCTGCACGAGGCGATGCCGGCTGTGGATGCCCGTTACGGTTTGGGCATCCTGGTGGGAGCGGGCGCGCACTGCCTGGACCCGGGGGCCTACGTGGCGGCCCTGGTGCGGCAGGCGCAAGCGCATGGGGCGCGGCTGCTGCGCGCGCGGGCCGAGGGGTTCGTCTTCCACCGTGACCGGCAGGGCGACAGGCTGTCCACGGTGCGCACCAACCAGGGTGAGGTGGCGTGCGAGCGTGCGGTCATTGCCGCGGGCATCGCGTCCGCTGCGCTGGCCCGCCAGGCGGGCGATCGCATCCTGCTGGCCAGCGAGCGCGGCTACCACGTGGTGTGGCCCGATGCGCCCGTGCACCTGCCCCTGCCCGTGATGCCGTCGGACGGCAAGATGGCCCTGACCCCGACCCTCGGCGGCCTGCGCGTGGCCGGGCAGGTGGAACTGGCGGCGGTGAGCGCACCGCCCGATTGGCGGCGCGCCGACCTCCTGGCGAACTTTGCGCGGCAGATGTTCCCGGCGCTGCGGACGCCGCCCTCGGGGCAGGCGCAGGGGGCCCGTGCGCCCTGGTCCACAGCCCCGTCCGCCTTCATGTGGGCACCCGCCCGCCGCTGGCTCGGCCACCGCCCGTCCACGCCCGACGGGCTGCCGGTGATCGGACCCTCGCCCCGCCATCCCGACATCGTCCACGCCTTCGGCCACGGCCATGTGGGCCTGGCCGCCGCCCCGGCGAGCGCCGAGCTGGTGGCCGACCTGCTGGCAGGCCGGGCGCCCGTCATCGACCCCCGCCCCTACCGGCCCGACCGGTTCTGACGCTCACTCCAGCCAGCGGATGCGCGGCACCGGGTCGGGTGAGGGGTTGGTGGCCAGCAGGTGGCTCACCAGGGCGTCCAGGTCCGGGATGCCGCCCACGCGCTGGCGTCCCCGGGTCAGCATGGCCACCCCATCGCCCCCGTCGGCCAGGAAGCTGTTGACAGTGATGCGGTAGTCGCGCGCCGGGTCCACCGGCAAGCCGGCCACGCGCAGCTCCTGCACGCGGCTGCCGTAAGCTGCCCGCGCGTTCCAGGCGTAGGTCATGGACGACGAAGGGATCAGGAAGTGGGGCGCCGGGCGACCGGGACGCTGCTGGTCTTCCAGCATCTGCTTGAGCTCCGCCCCCGACAGCGTGAGCACCACCAGGTTGTTGCCGAAAGGCTGCATGGCGAAGACATCGCCGTAGGTCACGGTGCAAGGGGGTGCGGCGGGGCAGCGCAGGTCGGTGCGCACGCCGCCCGGGTTCATCAGGGCCAGTTCGGCACCGCCATGCTGCGGCGCGCGCGTGGCCTGCCACTGCGCATCGGCCACCAGGCGCCCGGCGCTGGCGTCGGTGCGTGCGCTGCGCTCGAAGGCGCCGCCAATCCGCCCCACGGGCCGCTGCGCGCGGGGCTGGGCCGCCTGCACGTACTCGGCCACGCGCTGCGCCACGGCCGGCAAGGGCTTGGCGTCCTGCAGCGCCTGTGCCCAGGGCGCGGGCTCGGCAGCGATGATGGCCTGGCGCAGGGCGGGGTCGCTGCGCTCGTTGAAGACGGGCAGGTTGCGGTGCGTGGTGCGGGCGCGGTCGATGTCACGCGTCTTCGGGTCCAGCACGATGTCGGCCACGCTGACACCGCGTCCGAACGAGGTGGCCTGCAGCACCGTGCGGCTGTCCACCACGCAGCGGTAGCCCTGGTGGGTGTGGGCCGAGAACACGAGGTCGATGTCGGGCGACAGGCGCTGCACGATGTTGAAGATCTCGCCGCGGGGATGGGGGCAGCCCACGTCGTTCCACTCCATCGGCAGGCCGGGCGTGCCGGTGTCTCCACCTTCGTGGATCACGGCCACCATCGCCTCGATGCCCTGGGCCTTCAGGCGCGCGGCCTCGGCGTTGACCGAGGCCGCCTCGTCCAGGAACTTCAGCCCCGCCACGCCCGAAGGCACCACGATGCCTGGCGTGATCCTGGTGACCGCACCGATGAAGGCCACCTTGATGCCGCCGAACTCACGCACCACCGACGCAGGAAACAAGGTGCTGCCGTCGACCTTCTGCACGTTGGCGGCGAACAGCGGGAACTTCGCCCCTTCGAAGCGGCCGAAGGCGCAGGACACGAAGGGCGACTCGGGCTTGTTCTCGGCACAGCCGCCGTGCTGGATGCGCAGCAGCTCGTCCTTGCCCGCATCGAACTCATGGTTGCCGGGAATGCCGATGTCCACTGCGATGCGGTTGGCCACGTCGATGGTGGATTCGTGCAGGAACAGCGCCGAGACCAGCGGTGTGGCGCCGATCATGTCGCCGCCGCTGAGGGTGAGGTGGTGGGGGGCCCCCGCGCGCAGCGCCTGCACCAGGCCCGCCAGGTGCGCGGCACCGCCGGCGCTCAGGCGTTGAACCTTGGTCTTGTCGGCCGGATCCGGCCAGGGCAGGGTGAGCCCCGTGCCTTCCAGGTGGCCGTGCAGGTCGTTGAAGGCGATCAGGCGCACGGTCACGGGTTCGGCCGGTGCCGGGGCAGGCACCGGTGTGGTGGCGCAGCCGGCCAGCAGGGCTGCGCTGAGCAGACAGGCCCACAGGGCGGCCGGACGGCGGGTGGGTGAAGGGCTCATCGTCGTGATCTCGTCAGGGGCCGGGCGCTTTTGGTGAGCCGGCGTCGGGATGGATGGACAGCGTTCGCTGAGGCACTGGAAGTCGCGCTGTTTCAGTAGGCCGAAGCCCGGGTGGCGGCGCTGGCGGAGCCGTCAGCGCGCCCGCCCAGCACGGCCTCGATGTCGTCGAGCAGGCCGCTGGCGCCGATTCTGAAGCGCCGCGGTGACAGCGCCGTGTCGCCCAGGATCTCGCGCACCAGGGCCATGTAGGCTTGGGCGTCAGCGACGGTGCGGATGCCGCCCGCAGGCTTGAAGCCCACGCGCTGGCGGGCGGCGGAGTCATCGGCAATGGCCTGCAGCAAGGCGCGCGCGGCCTGGGGCGTGGCGTTCACGCGCACCTTGCCCGTGCTGGTCTTGAGAAAGTCCGCGCCGGCCTCCAGGGCGATGCGGCAGGCCCGCACCACCTGCTGCGCATCGGCCAGTTCGCCCGTCTCCAGGATGACCTTCAGCCGCAGCCCGTCGCAGGCGCGGCGCACGGCGGCCAGCAAGGCCGGTGCGGCATCCAGCTGCCGGTAAGGGATCACCACGTCCACCTCCTGCGCGCCCGCGTCGACGATGGCTCGCGTGTCGGCCACGGCCCGCGTCGTGTGGGCGCTGCCGTCAGGGAAGTTCGCCACCGCCGCCACGGCCACCTCGGGCGGCAGTTCGCGCCGCGCAAACCCCGCCAGCCGCGGCCACACGCACACGGCCGCCGTGGAACCGAAGGGCCCGGTGGCGCGCCGGCACAGCCGGGCAATGTCCGCCTCGGTGTCGCCCTCGTTCAGGCGGGTGAGGTCCAGGCAGGCCAAGGCTGCACGTGCACTGGCGGCGGGGTCGTTGAGGTCGATGACGGCTGAGCTGGGGGTCGGTGTCATGGCGTGAAGGCCGGACTTGCAGGGCAGGTGCGCGGGTCGACGGAGGGGCTGGTCAATGTCAATTCAAGAAGATGCACTCTTGGTCGGCAGGTCCTGCACGATGGCGGCCAGCGCCGCGCAAGCGCGCTGGCTGGCGGCCTGCGCCTGGCGCAGGGTCTGGGCGTGGCTGAGCTGTTCTGCGCCCAGGCCGGCGGCCATGTTGGTCACCATCGACAGGCCCAGCACGCGCAGGCCGGCATGTCGCGCCACGATGGTCTCGGGCACGGTGCTCATGCCCACGGCCTGCACCCCCAGGGTGCGCAGCATGCGGATCTCCGCCGGGGTTTCGAACTGCGGGCCGATCATCCAGGCGTACACGCCTTCATGCAACTCCACGCCCACCTCGGACGCGGCCGCCCGTGCCCGTGCGCGCAGCGCCGGGTCGTAGGCATCGGTCATGTCGACGAAACGGCGGTCATCACGCTCCTCCCACAGGGGCGACAGTTGGGGCAGGTTGAGGTGATCGCTGATGAGCATCAGGCCGCCCGGCGGCAGCGCCGGGTCCAGGCTGCCGGCAGCGTTGGTCAGCACCAGGGTCTGCACGCCCAGCGCGGCCAGGGTGCGCAGGGCACCGTTCATGCCATCCGCGCGGCCGCCTTCATAGGGGTGCTGCCGCCCGGCCAGCAGGGCCACCTCGTGCGGCCCGATGCGCCCCAGCACCACGCGCGCCGCGTGCCCGCCCACGGTGGGCCGGGGAAAGGCCGGCAACTCGGCGTAAGGCATCTCCACGGCGCCTTCCACGCGCTGGGTGAGCCCACCCCAGCCACTGCCCAGCACCACGGCGATGCGTGGCGCGCACCCGGTGGCGCGCAGCCGGGTGGCCGAGGCGGCGATGGGGTCGGCAAGATCGGCAACAGGCGTCGTCATGGCGGGGCTTCAGGACCGGTGTGGAGCGTGATGGTGGCGTCAGCAGCCAGCGCAGGCGAGGAAGCAGACGCCGCGCCAGGCTGGGCTTCGAGTGCCCCGCTGCGGTGGGTGTCGCTTGGGCCCGGCATCAGATGTTGCGGCCCGAAGCTGACCGGCAGCAGCTGCCCCAAGGTGAAGCGGCCCCGCACCTGGCGGCTGTCGGCCACGATGATGGGGCAGTCGTCCGCGGCGAATTCGCGCAGCTTCTGGCGGCAGCCGCCGCAGGGCGTCACCGGGTCCGCGGCCTCGCCCACCACCAGCACCGCCTGCACGCGCCGCCCGCCAGCGGCCACCATCGCGGCCAGGGCCGAGGTCTCGGCGCACCAGCCCTGCGGGTAGGCGGCGTTCTCCACATTGCAGCCCGCATGCACACGTCCCTGCTCGTCCAGCACCGCCGCGCCCACCGCAAAGCGCGAGTAAGGGGCGTGGGCGTGGGCCCGCACCAGGCGGGCGGCGTCCCACAGCGGCGCCAGCCACGCAGGCTCGGCGGCTGGCCCGGGCTGCGCTTCGGGCATCGACCTCATGACCCGCTCATGGGCTCGGTGCCGTCAGGCCCGCCGAAGCACTTCGTGCCGCCAGCCAGGGTGTACCAGGGCGCCTTGTCGGAGACGAACCAGTCACTGGCGGGCGTGCTGACCTGATCGCCCGGGAACAGGCCCGCAGGAAACCCCCAGGTCCCCGGCAGGCGGGAGTCTGCGGTGAACACGTGCGAGCCGCATACCGCGCAGAAGTGGCGCAACAGACGGGAGGTCGGCGCAAACCGGGTGAGCCTGTCCCCACCGCTCAAGACGACACGGTCCTGTCTTGCGGTGATCCAGGTGGTGAAGGCCGCGCCGCTGAGCCGCCTGCACTGGCCACAGTGGCAGTTGACGGGCGGCCGCAGCGCGGCCGCCACCTCCACCGTGACGGCCCCGCAATAGCAGGCGCCCCGTACGACATCCGACATGCCGTCAGCCTGGAGAGTCAGGGTGTTCAGGATAGACCTCGTGGAGCGGCAAGCGTGGATCAGGATCGTGCCAGTGCGCCTTGCTGCCAGTGAAGACATGTCGGCTGGGCTTGATCCGCGGGTCGTCGTCCAGCGTGCCCAGCGTGATCACCGTCAGGTGCGCCGCGTTGAGCCGCCTGATGAAAAGCTGCGACCCGCACCGCCTGCAAAACAGCTTGTCCCGGTTCGCGGACGACCTGTAGACCGACAGATGTTCCACCCCCTCGATATGCAGGTCCGCGGTCCGTACCAGTGCGTTGGTCGAAAAGGCAGCACCATGGGCCTTGCGACACATGGAGCAGTGGCAGTTCTCGGCATCGCCCACGGGCTCCTGAGCCGAGTAGCGGACGCGGCCGCAAAGACAGCTCCCCCGGAGCCGGGGCGTTGCAGGTTGGTTCGACATTTCAGTGGTGCGCACCCGTTCAGGAGAACCCGAAGCCCTACGTTATCAGGACCCGCCTCGATCCTGTTGAAACCGCGGAAGGTCTGCTGCCTGCGCACCCGGGCTGAAGCATGCGGCGAGCAGGCTGCCGGCAGCACGCGCTGCGCAGCCTGCACCACCAGCGTGCGAAGCAAAGGGGCCGAGCTCACGGGGCCGCGGTGCTGCCCAGGGCCGTGCCTCGCAACTGGGCAAGGTAATGGTTGCGCTGCAGCCGGGGTTCATAACGGAGATAACTGAAGCCCGCCTTTTCGAGAACGCGGCTGGACCTTGCATTCTCCGGGCGGGAAAAGGCATGGACTTCTCGGGCCGGCAACAGCGCCGCAGCGGCTGCAAGCGCGGCTCGCACCAGCTCGGTAGCGTAACCCTTGCCCCAGCAGGAGGGCGAGAACGCATAGCTGACCTCAAGGCCCCACTCGGGTTCATCCAGGTCGACGCTGAGCCCGCCCCATCCTATGGGCTCGCTGTCTTGGCTGACTCGCACCACCCAGGGGGCCACGCCGAGCCTCGGCCGCATGGCCTCATAAATCCGCAACCTTGCTGCACAGAGTTCGAGGGTGGGGGCCACGTAGGTGTGCTGCATCGACAAGGCGTCACCCATGAAGCGAAACAGGGCCGGCGTATCCGATGCCACGTAGGGGCGCAGGACCAGGCTGGGCGTCTGGGTGACTGCGGTCATCGGTGTACTCGGCTGGAGTCGCCTGCCACCACCATCGCGCTCACGCGCCGCGCCCCAGCAGACACCATCGCCGCCCGGGCCGAGGTCTCGGCGCACCAGCCCTGCGGGTAGGCGGCGTTCTCGACGTTGCAGCCCGCATGCACACGCCCCTGCTCGTCCAGCACCGCCGCGCCCACCGCAAAGCGTGAATAGGGGGCGTGGGCGTGCGCCCGCACCTCTCGGGCGGCGTCCCACAGCGGGGCCAGCCACGCAGCCTCGGCGGCTGGCCCGGGCTGCGCTTCGGGCGTCAACCTCATGACCCGCTCATGGGCTCGGTGCCGTCAGGCCCGGCGAAACAGGTCGTGCCGGGCGCCGGGGCCGCGAGTTCAAACAGGACATCGGGGCATGCTTCCTCGTTATCTTCGCCGTTTGTGAATGCGATCTCCACGTATCCGTGACGCCCGTAGAAGCGCCTCGCCCCTGTGTTCTGTTGAAAGGTGTAAAGCCTGATGGGACGAGGTGGGAGACCATGGGCATGCCTGAGCAATTGTGTGCCCACCTCCTTGCCGGTGAAGCCAGGCAGTACGTAGAGGTGATCGACCCATGCGCATGCCTTGGTCTCAGACGTGCTGAGGAAGCCGACAACCTGGCACTGCCGCTCATAGACCACCACCCTTCCAGCGGGGATCAATACGTCACGGATCCAGACCTGAACCTCCCTGTCGGCGTGGCGCAAGGGAGCAAAGGGCAGGAAGCGCTGGCGCGACTGGATCAGTACGCTGGCGACAGCCTGAGCATCTGTCGCGAAGGCGGGGCGTAGTGAGGATGCCACCTGAGACGCAAGAGGGGTGAGGCGACGCTCGATGTCTGCTCACCAGCGGAGTTGTTCAACCTCTAGGCCCAAAGCGGTGGCCACCTTCTCGAGCGTTGCCTTGCGGGGCTGCTTGACGCGTTCCATCTGTGCGTATGCCGCCTGCGTGATGCCGATGCGGCCCGCGACTTCGGCCTGTGTCAGACCAAAGTGTTCACGCCATGCAGCCATAGCCGATACGCCACGCTCGAAGGACAGGTTCACGACCTCGTTGGGGACCGTGCCGTGTGTGAACCCGCCCTTCATGCGGCGAAACTGGTCATAGGGCACGACGACAAAGGCCGGCTTGCCGTCCTGGCCGACGATGACTTGGAACTCAGTACGTGCGTTCATCGCGCTTCCTCACATCTTCAATGCTCACGATCCGAACCGCACCATCGAAGTCGAACAAGACCCGATAGTTGCCGACGCGAAGGCGATACCCGTGCTCGTGGTTGGTAAGGGCCTTGACGTTCCTGGCCTTCGACAAATCAAGCAGTTCGGTGTTCACTGCCGCCCGGATCTGCCTGCCCGCGTGAGCGTCGAACTTGCGCAGTTGCCGCAGGGCCCTGGGCTGCCAGTTGATCACGTTCACAAGTTAATTATAAGCGTGTGATACGTATTGTCAACCTTGGGCTGCTGACCGGGTGGGTGCCGCCGCCAGATGACGCGGCCCGCCGCTCAGCGCTCCTTCACGTACGGAACCCCCAGCGCCCGCGGCGCCAGGGCGCTGCCGATGAAGCCGGCCAGCAGCACCACGGTCAGCACGTAGGGCAGGGCCTGGATGCCCTGCACAGGGACTTCGCCGCCGCCCAGCGCGGGCGGCAGCATCACGCCTTGCAGGCGGATGGCCACGGCATCGAGAAACCCGAACAGCAGGCAGGCCCACAGCGCGCCCACCGGGTGCCACTTGCCGAAGATCAGCGCCGCCAGCGCCATGTAGCCGCGCCCGGCGGTCATGTGCGGGATGAAGCCCGGGTTCTGCGCCAGCACCAGGTAGGCCCCGGCCAGGGCAGCGAGCACGCCGTTCAGCGCCAGCGCCTGGTAGCGCAGCGCCGCCACCGACACCCCGGCCGCGTCCAGCATGGCCGGGTTCTCGCCCGCCGCGCGCAGGCGCAGGCCGAAGCGGGTGCGGTACAGCAGCCACCAGGCGCCTGCCACCAGCGCAAAGGCGCCGTAGACGAAGGCGGTGTGGCCCAGCAGCGCCAGGGCGCCAAAGCGCAGCAGGCCGCCCACCACGGGCACCTGGGCGGCAGCGTCAGCCGTACCTTCGAACAGCCGGGCAAAGCGCACGCTCTCGGGCAGCGGTGGCGTCTGCCCGCCCAGCGAGAACCAGGCGATGGCCAGCACCACCGTCAGCCCGGCGGCGGTCATGGTGAGGGCCATGCCCATCACCACCTGGTCGCCGGTGTGGCTGACACAGGCGTAGCCGTGCAGCATGGACAACGCCACGCCCACGGCCAGGGCCGCGGCCAGCGCCAGCCCAACCGATCCGGTGGCCGAGCCCACGCTGGCGGCGACGAAGGCCGTCATCAACATCTTGCCTTCCAGGCCCAGGTCCACCACCCCGGCGCGCTCGCACAGCACGCCGGCCAGCGCGCACAGGATCAGCGGCGTGGCCACGCGCAGCGTGCTGGCCACCAGGGTGCCCAGCAAGGTGGCGTCCAGCAGCTCCATCACGCGGCGGCCTCGATACCGTGGGCCCGGCGCCGCTGCCAGCGGGCCCAGGCGCGCCCCAGCCAGGCCGAGCTCACCTGGGCCATCGCGCCCGCAAACAGCACGATCAGGCCCTGCAGCATGAACACCATGTCGCGCGAGAAGCCGGGGATCTCGAAGGCCAGCTCCGCCCCGCCCTGGTACAGCGCGCCAAACAGCAGCGCGGCCAGCGCGATGCCCACCGGGTGGTTGCGCCCGATCAGGCTGACGGCGATGCCGGCAAACCCGGCCCCGGCCACGAAATCCAGCAGCAGCCGGCCATGCACCCCGGCGATCTCGTTGACGCCCACCAGGCCCGCCAGCGCACCCGACAGCGCCATCGAGCCCAGCACCACGCGCCGCGGTGCCATGCCGGCGTAGCGCGCTGCCTCGGGCGAAAAGCCCACCGCACGCAGCGCGTAGCCGGCTCGGGTGTGGCGCAGCATCAGGTGCACGCCCAGCGCGGCCAGCGCGGCCAGCCCCATACTGGCGTTCAAGGGCGTACGCGGCCACTCGATGCCCACGGCGCCCAGCAACTCGTGCGCGCCCGGCAGGCGCGCAGACTCGGCAAAGGCGCGGCTCTCGGGCGTCATGTTGCCGGGCTCCTTGAGCACGTGCACCAGCAGGTAGGACAGCAGCGCCGAGGCGATGAAATTGAACATGATGGTGGTGATCACCACGTGGCTGCCGCGCCAGGCCTGC
Organism: Rubrivivax sp.; assembly: GCA_046087245.1. GTDB lineage: Bacteria > Pseudomonadota > Gammaproteobacteria > Burkholderiales > Burkholderiaceae_C > Rubrivivax. The sequence goes on along the minus strand of JBJTZN010000062.1, from coordinate 18,381 downwards.
AAGGCCGCGGGCACCGTCGCCCAGGCCAGGCCGAACAAGGCGGCAGCCGCCACCATCACCGGGCCCATGGCCCAGGCGGGCAGGTGGGCCGACCAGGCCAGCGCCGCCAGGCCCACCCCCAGGCCACCCATCATGGCCTGGCCTTCGCCGCCGATGTTGAACAAGCCGCCGTGAAAGGCCACGGCCACGGCCAGGCCCGTGAAGACGAAGGTGGTGGCGTAGTACAAGGTGTAGCCGATACCGGCCTTCGAGCCGAACGCCCCCTGGACCAGCAGCGCCAGCACCTGGGCGGGCTGGAAGCCCGCGGCCAGCACCACCAGGCCGGCCACCAGCAGGGCCAGCGCCAGGTTCAGCAGCGGCAGGACCAGCAGATCCATCCAGCGGGGCAGTTCAAGGGGCGCACTCATGCTGCAGCCACGCCCCCCATCAGTCGCCCCAGCACCGCCTCGCTGCACTGCTCGATGGGCAGCGCACCCGTGAGGCGCCCGCCATTCATGACCAGCACGCGGTCTGACAGCGCCAGGATCTCGTCCAGTTCCGACGACACCAGCAGCACCGCGCCGCCGGCGTCGCGCAGGGCACGCAGGCGGGCGTGGATGAACTCGATGGCACCGATGTCCACCCCGCGCGTGGGCTGGCCCACCAGCAGCACCTGCGGGGCCTGCGCCGCCTCGCGCGCCAGCACCAGCTTCTGCTGGTTGCCGCCGCTGAACTTGGAGGTGCGCAGCAGCGGGGCGCGCGGGCGCACGTCAAAGCGCTCCATCGCCTGGGCGCAGTCGTCGCGCATCACGCGCCAACGCAGCCAGCCTCGGGGGCCGTAGCGGCGCAGGCCCTGGTAGCCCAGCACGGCAGACTCCCAAGCCGCAAAGGGCAGCACCAGACCGCGACGGTGGCGGTCCTCCGGCACATGGGCCAGGCGCAGGGCGCGGGCGGTGGTCGGGTCCAGCCAGCGCGCGGGCTGGAAGCGGCGCCCGCCCAGCACCAGCGTGCCCGCCTGCGGCGCCGCCAGGCCGGCCAGCACGTCCAGCAACTCGCTCTGTCCGTTGCCCGAGACGCCGGCCACGCCCACGATCTCGCCGGCGCGCAGCGTCAGCGCCACGTCCTGCAAGCGGGGCACGCCGCGCGCATCGCGCAGGCACAGGCCCCGGGCCTGCAGCAGCGGGGTGCCGGCCTGCGGTGCTGGCGCCGTGGCGGCATCCGAAGGCATGGATTCAGGCAGCTGGGCCGGCGGGGGCAGCGCGCGACCGAGGTGCACCGGCCGCCCCACCATGGCCTGCGCCAGCGAGTCCAGCGTCACCTCGCCAATGGGCCGGTCCAGCACCACCTGCCCGCCACGCATCACCGTCACCGCATCGCACAGCGCCAGCACTTCCTTGAGCTTGTGGGTGATCAGCAGCACCGTGGTGCCGCGTGCCCGCAACTGGCTCAAGGTGTCGAACAGGGCCTGCGTCTCCTGGGGCGTGAGCACCGCCGTGGGTTCGTCCAGGATCAGGATGCGCGCGCCGCGGAACAGCGTCTTCAGGATCTCCAGACGCTGGCGCTCGCCCACGGGCAGGCGCGACACGGGCGCGTCCAGATCCACCGTCAGGCCGGTGTCGCGCATCAACGCTTCCAGTCGGGTCCGAGCCCGAGATCGGGCGCGCTGCAGGTGCCAGCCGGGCTCGGCACCCAGCATCACGTTGTCCAGGGCGCTGAAGTCCTCCACCAGCATGAAGTGCTGGTGCACCATGCCGATGCCCAGGGCGATGGCGTGACGCGAGTCCGCGATGCACACGCGCCGGCCCTGCACTTCGATCTCGCCGCTGTCGGCGGGATGGAAGCCGTAGAGGATCGACATCAGCGTGCTCTTGCCGGCCCCGTTCTCGCCGACGATGCCGTGCACCGTGCCCGCGGCCACCGTCAGGTCCACGCCGCGGTTGGCGTGCACGGCGCCGAAGCGCTTGTCGATCCGCCGCAGGCTGACGGCGGGCGACGTCACCTCAGGTGCTCACTTGCAGGCGTTGTTCGCCATGAAGTCGATGACCTTGATCTTGCCGCTGACGATGTCGGCCTTGGCGGCTTCCACCTTCTTCCTCATGTCGGCGCTCACCAGCTTGGCGTTGTGCTCGTCCATCGCGACATCCACGCCGCCCTCCTTCAGCCCCAGCGACACCACGCCCGGCTTCACGCCCTTGAAGGCGTTGTACACGGCCACGTCCACGCGCTTGACCATGGAGGTGAGCATGGTGCCGGGCTGCAGGTGGTTCTGGTTGCTGTCCACGCCGATGGCGAGCCGGCCCGCGTCCTTGGCGGCCTGGTACACGCCGATGCCGGTGCCGCCGGCGGCGGCGAACACCACGTCCACGCCGCCGGCGAACTGCGCCTTGGCCAGCTCGGCGCCGCGCGCCGGGTCGTTCCAGGCCGAGGGTGTGGTGCCGGTCATGTTGGCGCTGACCTCGGCCTTGGGGTTGGCGTACTTGGCGCCTTGCTCGTAGCCGCACTGGAACTTGCGGATCAGCGGGATGTCCATGCCGCCCACGAAGCCCACCTTGCCGGTCTTGCTGGCCAGGGCGGCCATCATGCCCACGAGGAAGCTGCCCTCATGCTCCTTGAACACGATGCTCTGCACGTTGGGCAGCGGCACCACCGAATCGATAATGGCGAACTGCAGCTTGGGGAAGTCCTTGGCCACCTTCTCCAGCGTGGAGCCCTGCGAGAAGCCGATGGCCACGATGGGGTTGGCGCCGCGCTCGGCCATGCGGCGCTTGGCCTGCTCGCGCTGCGTGGGGTTGGTGATCTCGAACTCCAGGTAGGGCTTGCCCGCCTCCTTCTTCCAGCGCTCGGCGCCGTCGAAGGCGGCCTGGTTGAAGGACTTGTCGAACTTGCCGCCCATGTCGTAAACGACGGCCGGTTCAGCCAGGGCGGCGGTGGCCACCAGGGCCAGGGCGGGGACGATCAGGAGCTTGCGGCGCATGGTGAGGTCCTTGAAGGTTTGACGGGGATGCGGGTGCAGGCAACGCCCGTGTGCGGAACCTGCCCGGGAGAGTGGGTGATCAGCAGGATAGCAATCTTCGGACCGCCCGCGCCTCGGTGATTTCCGGGGATTGCTAGCATGGCCCGATGTGCACCGCCGAGTTCGAGGCCCTCATCGCCACGGCCCGCACCCTGCCCAAGGTGCTGCTGCACGAGCACCTGGACGGCGGACTGCGCGAGGCCACGCTGCTGGAACTGCTGGCCGCGCGCGGGCTGCCCGCCCCTGCGGCCGACCTGCCCGGGCTGGTGCGCTGGTTCGACGAGCGGGCCCACGCCGGGTCGCTGGTGGAATACCTCAAGGGCTTCGGGCTGACCGTAGCGGCCATGGCCACACCCCAGGCGCTGGAGCGCGTGGCCTTCGAGGCCGCCGAGGACGCCCGCGTGGACGGCTGCGTGCTGGCGGAGTTCCGCATCGCGCCGCTGCTGTTCGAGCCCTTCGGCATTCCGGGCGATGAGGCGGTGCGCGCCTTGCTGGCCGGGCTGGCGCGCAGCCGTCTGCCCAGTGGCCTGATCGTCTGCGCCCTGCGCCATGAGCGCGACGCGCAGATCCAGCGCGCGGCGGAGCTGGCACTGCGCTGGCACGGCCGCGGCGTCATCGCCTTCGATCTGGCCGGCCCCGAGGCCGGGTGGCCCGCCACGCGTCACGCCGCGCTGCTGGCGCGCCTGCGCGCGGCCGGCCTGCCGCTGACCCTGCACGCCGGCGAGGCCGACGAGGGCCTGCGCGTGCTGGAAGCCGCCCGGCTGGGTGCTGGCCGTGTGGGCCACGGCGTGCGCTTGGCCGACCTGATCGACGGCCCGCAGGGCCCGGCCGTGCTGCAGGAAGTGCGCGAGCGGGGCCTGCACCTGGAGGTCTGCCCCACCAGCAATGTGCAGACCGGTGCGGCGGCGTCGATCGCCTCGCACCCGATCGGGGCGCTGTGGCGGGCCGGTGTGTCGCTTTCGTTCCACACCGACAACCGGCTGATCTCGCGCACCAGCGCCAGCCGCGAGGCGGCCCTGCTGGTGGCCGAAGCGGGCTTGTCATGGGCCGATCTGCAGCGCATGTCCCTGCTGGCTGCGAGGGCCTCCTTCCTGCCCGAAGTGCTCAGGCAGGCCGCCGCGGCGAAGGTGCAGGCGTGGACATTGCCGTTCCAGGCCGCCGAGCCCTAGCCGACTTTTCAACGCTGGCGTCACCGAACTGCCATGCACCCGGAATAGCATTGAGGGGGTGAACCTTGCGGCAGGAAGCTGCAGTCGGCGGCAGGCGCGCTTCTTGCACGTTTGTCGGCTGGCTACCGCCGCCTCGTCCGAGCACCATTGCAGTCCTCTCAAGGGACGTCCCGCAGGCTGGGGCCATCCCTTTCATCAGCCAGGAGATCTCGCGTGAATTCCTCTGCTTTCCACGCCCTTTCCAGAACCGCCATCAGCGCGGCAGCCGCCATCGTGCTGGCGGCGCCGGCCCTGGCGCAGAACACCACAGCCGCCCTGGGCGGCCAGGTGACGGGCTCTGACGGCAAGCCTGTGGCTGGGGCCACGGTATCCATCCTGCATGTGGAATCGCGCTCGGTGAGCACGGCCACCACGGATGCCAGCGGCCGCTACGGCGCCCGCGGCCTGCGCGTGGGCGGGCCTTACACGGTGACCATCTCCAAGGGCAGCGCGACCGACAAGCGTGACAACGTGTTCCTGACCCTGGCCGAAAGCACCAACCTGGATGTGCAACTCGGCACGGTCACCACGGTGGTGGTCACCGGCTCAGCCGCGAGCGACAAGTTCAACAGCGCCAACATGGGCGCGGGCACCAACATCAGCAACGCGCAGCTCAACGCGCTGGCCTCCATCCAGCGCAGCTTGCAAGACTACGCCCGCACCGACCCGCGGCTGGCGCAGACCGACAAGGAGCGCGGCGAGATCTCCGCCGCCGGGCAGAACTCCCGGTTCAACTCCATCACCATCGACGGGGTCAACGTCAACGACACCTTTGGCCTGGAATCCAACAACCTGCCCACGATCAAGCAGCCGGTGTCCATCGAAGCGATCCAGTCGGTGCAGGTGAACCTGAGCAACTACGACGTCACGCAGAAGGGCTACACCGGTGCCAACATCAACGCCGTGACCAAGAGCGGCGGCAACGAGTTGTCGGGCAGCGTGTTCTACGTCACGCGCGACCAGAGCCTGGCCGGCGAGCGCTACAACCGGGCCGCCGGCACGTACTTCGACCCGCCCCGTTCAAGGAGACGACCAAGGGCTTCACCCTGGGCGGGCCCATCGTCAAGGACAAGCTCTTCTTCTTTGCTGCCTACGAGGATTTCTTCAGTTCGCGCACGCGTCCGGACTTCGGCCCGGTGGGCGGCACCAGCGGCACCACGGTGGGCATCAGCTCCTCGGCCATCAGGGGCGCCATCGACATCTCCAGGAACACCTGGGGCGTGGACGTGGGCAGCTCGGAAGTGCCGGCAGGCCTGGGCGTGGCCGTGAAGGACTCGCTGCTCAAGCTGGACTGGAACATCAACGACCAGCACCGTGCCAACCTGCGCTACACCAAGACGGACCAGACCGAGCCCTTCCTGGCGGGCTTCAGCGCCACGGGCTTGTCGCTGAGCTCGTACTGGTACAACCAGAGCAAGCAACTGGAGAGCCTGGTGGGGCAGTGGTTCGCCGACTGGACACCGAACTTCAGCACCGAGGTCAAGGTCTCCAAGCGCGACTACGCCAGCGAGCCCACGCCCGTGAACGGCGTGCGCCTGCCGCAGGTCGCGCTGCGCTTTGCCGGCGCCCTGCCCGCCGATGCACCGGCAGGCACCAACGCCAACCAGCGCGACCTGCAGTTCGGCACCGAGCGCAGCCGCCACTTCAACGTGCTGCGCACAGAGACCCTGGACGCCTATGCCGGCGGCACCTACACGCTGGGCGATCACGAGCTCAAGTTCGGGGTGGACCGCTCGGAGAACGACGTCTACAACGCCTTCCTGCAGGACACCAACGGTCAGTACCGCTTCCAGTGCGAAAACTCCAGCGCCACGCTGACCTACAGCTTCGGGAGCATCAACTGCGCCACCGCGACGGCAGCCCAGGTCGAGGCCGCCGTGCTGGAGAACTATCGCCTGGGACGCCCCTCGTTTTACCAGGTGCAGGTGCCACAACCCGGGCGGACGCTGGGCTAGGCGGTCGCGCAGTGGAGCTACGCCGGCACGGGCCTGTTCCTGCAGGACACCTGGAAGGTGCGCAAAGGACTGAACGTCACCTTCGGGGTGCGCGTGGACACGCTGGACGTGCCCGTCAAGCCCCTGTTCAACGCGGCGGCGGCGGCGGCCCGGGTGGCGGGCAATCCGGCCACGGGCGTGCGCCAGTCCGGCGGCTTCGGCCTGGATAACTCCGTCACCCTGGACGGCAGCACCCTGGTGCAGCCGCGCCTGGGCTTCAACTGGAACCTGGATACTGAGCGCCGCGCGCAGCTTCGCGGCGGGGTGGGCCTGTTCCAGGGCGCGGCAGCCAACGTGTGGCTGTCCAACCCGTTCTCCAACACCGGCATCGCCGCAGCGGTCTACAGCTGCCTGAACCTCGGAGCCTGCACCACCGCGGGCGCGAAGTTCAGTGCCGACCCGGGCAAGCAACCTGTGCTCACCGGCACGCCTCCGGCCGCCAACGTGGACTTCCTGTCGCCGGGACTGGAGCAGCCCTCGGTCTGGAAAGCCAACCTTGCCGTGGACACCGAATTGCCCGCCCTGCCGGTTGTGGGCAAGCTGGTGGCCGGCCTGGAGTGGCTGCACACGCGCACCAACAAGGGCATCACCTACGAGCACCTCAACCTGGGTGATCCGACCCGCAGCGGACCCGATGGCCGGCAACTGTTCTATACCGCCCAGGGCTACAACCCGGCTTGCTGGACCGCACTGGGGCAGGGAGTGGCCGGAGGGGTGTGCACGGGCTTTCGCAACAAGGCCCTGTCCAACCCCAGCTTCAACAACGTCCTGCTGGCGCGCGAGACCAGGCAAGGCGGTGGTGATGCAATGACCTTGTCCCTGAGCAGGCCCTCCGGCGCCGGCCTGGGCTGGGGTGTGGCCTACACCATGACCACGGCCAAGGAGGTGAGCCCGCTGACCTCCTCGGTGTCCAACTCCAACTGGCTGAACCGCAACATCTTCAACCCCAATGAAGAGGTGCTGCAGAACTCCAACTACCTGGTCAAGGACCGCATCAGCGCCAATCTCACCTGGGCCAAGGCCTTCGTGGGCAGTTACAAGACCACCTTCGGCGTCTTCTACGAGGGCCGACGCGGCAAGCCTTACAGCTGGACCTTCCTGAATGACCTGAATGGCGACGGTGTGGCGGGCAACGACCTGATGTACGTGCCCACCGCGCCCGGTTCGGGCGAGGTGGAGTTCCGCGGCGGCGCCAGCGAGGAGGCCAGGTTCTGGGACATCGTCAACGCCAACCCAGCCCTTGCCGCGGCCAAGGGCGGCGTGGTCGGGCGCAACAACCAGTTTGCCCCCTGGGTGAACAACGTGGACGTGCGCGTCAGCCAGCAACTCCCGGCGCTGTCGGCCAAGCACAAGGCGTCCATCAGCCTGGACATCCTGAACTTCGGCAACCTGCTCAATCGCAGGTGGGGCCGCATCGACGAGATCGGCTTCCCGTCCAACCGCAGCTTCGTCAACTACGGCGGCCTCAACCCCGCTGGCAAGTACGTCTACAGCCTGGGCACCACCGAAGACTTCGTCACGCGCCAGGCGGCGGGCGAATCGCAGTGGGCCGTACAGGTGACGCTGAAGTACGAGTTCTGACCGGTCAGAACCCCGCGGTGTCATAGCCGCGGGCCGTTGCAGTGCGACGGCAGGGCCTGTCCCGTGAGGGTGCCCTCGGCGCGGTCACGATGACGGGCATGCCGTGCTTGAAGGTGGCGTCGTGCAATCAGGTGTCCGGTGGCGACGCCTTCATTCCCCGGCTATGCTTCGCGGCTTGCCCGGCGTCAGACCGCGGCGCCCCCTCACGGAGCCCCTGATGGCCGCAGAAGCAAGCACAGGCCCCCGCCACATCCGCCTGACCTCCCACCCCGGCCAGGGCGCGACAGGTGCGCCGGGCATCCGCTGGGGGGCGGCCGATCCGCTGGCGCGCGGCCCCCTGGTGGGCACCACGACGAACCGCAGCCAGCGCAACGTGGTGGGCACGCACAGCGGCAGCTACGGCGTGTACCGTGCGCTGGCCGTGGCAGCGGGCAACCTGACGCGCGGCCACCGCGCCGACCTGACCGACACCGCGCCCACCGACCCCATCGGCCCCTACCCGTCATGGGGCGAGCCCGAGAAGATCGTCTCCATCGACCCCTGGGGCGCCAGCGTGCAGCAGGTGTACGCGGACTATCTGGCGCAGGGCTACGACATCCGGCCCACCATTGCCGTGACCAAGGCGCACATCCACCTGCCGGAGATCAAGCAGGCCCTCGCCTTCCAGCGCCTGGCCATCGACGGGCGCATCCTGCTGGAAGACGCCTCGGCGGCCGTGACCAAGATCGCGCTGGAGCCGGTGTGGTGGCTGCCCGGCGTGGCCCGGCGCTTCAACGTGAGCGAGGCCGACCTGCGCCGCGCGCTGTTCGAGGAGACGGGCGGGATGTACCCCGAGCTCGTCACGCGCAGCGACCTCGAGGTTTTCCTGCCGCCCATCGGCGGGCAGACGCTGTACGTCTTCGGAGACGTGCGCGCCCTGGCCGACCCCAACGTGACGCTCACCGCCCGCGTGCACGACGAGTGCAACGGCTCGGATGTGTTCGGCAGCGACATCTGCACCTGCCGCCCCTATCTCACGCACGCCATCGAGGAGTGCATCGCCGGCGCGCAGCAAGGCGGCGTGGGCCTGATCGCCTACAGCCGCAAGGAAGGCCGCGCCCTGGGCGAGGTGACCAAGTTCCTGGTCTACAACGCGCGCAAGCGCCAGGTGGGCGGCGACCGCGCCGACAAGTACTTCCTGCGCACCGAGTGCGTGGCCGGGGTGCAGGACATGCGCTTCCAGGAGCTGATGCCCGACGTGCTGCACTGGCTGGGCATCCGCAAGATCCACCGGCTGGTGAGCATGAGCAATGACAAGTTCGATGCCATCACGGGCAGTGGCATCGAGGTGGGCGAGCGCGTGAAGATCCCTGACGATCTGGTGCCGGCGGATGCCCGGGTGGAGATCGAGGCCAAGATCGCCGCGGGCTACTTCACCGATGGCAGCGTGCCCACGCAACAGGACCTCGCGCAGGTCAAGGGACGGGGGCTGGAATGAGCATGCCTTTCCGCGACCCCCTGGCCGCGCTGCGCGAGAGCGCCACCATCCGCGCACGCTGCGCGGCCGTGACCCGTGCGGTGGAGCAAGGCCGCTCAGGCCACTTCAAGCTGGACCGCAGCGCCCTGCCGGCGGTGGCGCAGCGCGTGGCGGCGCTCACGCGCGAGCGCTTTCCGGACCTGAAGATTCCGTACCACAGCCGCTGGCGCCACTTCGAGGCCGGCGGGGTGGACCGCAAGGGCGAGCTCGACGCGCTGCTGGCGGGCCGCACCCCGGCCGAGGTGGCGCGCGCGCGCATCGACCTCACGGTGGTGAGCGTGCTGCTGGACGCCGGGGCCGGGCCGCAGTGGCGCTATACCGAGCGCCCGGAACTGGACGCCCTGGCGCTGCCGGTGCACCGGCAAAAGGGCGAGGACCTGCTGGCCATGCTGGGCGCGGCCACGGGGGGCGGCAAGACGAAGGCCGCGGGCGAAGACGCGCCCGAAGCCGGCGCGGACACCGCCACGCCTGCCGGCACGGCAGCGCAGGGGGCCGCCGCAGGACGGCCCGGGCAGCCCGGGCTGTCCGAATGCGCCAGCTTCGGCCGCTCCGAAGGCCTGGGCGTGGCGAGCTTCCGGGCTTTCGTCGCCGGGGTCTTCTCTTCGGACCCGGCCGACCCGCTGCGCGTGGACGCGCTGGCGCTCAAGCGCCTGGACGCCGCCGCGCTTCGCGCCGTGTTCCAGGCCAGCCCCTCCAACCCGCTGGTGGGGCTGGAGGGCCGGGCTGCCCTGCTCGCACGCCTGGGCGAGGTGCTGCAGGCGCAGGCGCAAGCCGAGGGCGGCGAGGCCCGACCCAGCCGGCTGTACGACCAGCTCACCGAACACGGCCAGCGCACCGAGCTGACGGCGGGCGAGATCCTGCGCACGCTGGTCACCGGCTACGCCCCTATCTGGACCAGCGGCAACCGCGTGCTGGGCTTGCCAGCGGGCGATGTGTGGCCCCATCTGTGGGCCGGCGCACAGACCACGGCCGACGGCCTGCAGCCTGACCGCGCCACGGGCGGCTGGGTGCCCTTCCACAAGCTCAGCCAGTGGCTGACCTACTCGCTGCTGGAGCCCTTCGAGTGGGCGGGGGTGCGGGTCACCGGCCTAGACGCCCTGACCGGCCTGCCCGAGTACCGCAACGGCGGTCTGCTGCTGGACGCCGGCGTGATCGTGCCGCGCGACGCGCGCGATCTGGCCAAGACCTGGAAGCCCGCCAGCGAGTTCGTGATCGAGTGGCGCGCCCTGACCGTGACGCTGCTGGACGAGCTGGCGGTGCTGGTGCGACAAGCGCTCGGCGTTTCGGCTGAACAGATGCCCCTGGCCTGCATCCTGGAAGGCGGCACCTGGGCCGCGGGCCGGCAGATTGCCCGGGAACGGCGCGAGGGCGGCGCCCCGCCCGTGCAGATCGACAGCGACGGCACGGTGTTCTGAACCTTGGTGCAGCGTCCCGGCCCCGACCTGGCCCGCCCCTGAATCCTCACCATGCCCAGCCGTGCGTCCCCTGAAGACCTGTGCCGGCTGCTGGGCCTGCGCCACCCCATCATCCAGGCCCCCATGGCGGGCGTGCAGGGGCATGAACTGGCCGCAGCGGCCAGCCGCGCCGGGGCGCTGGGCAGCCTGCCCAGAGCCACGTTCTCGGCCGAGGCCCTGAAGGCCGAACTGCAGGCACTCACGGCCGCGCTGGGTGCGCGCGACGGCCTGGGCACGGCGCAGCCCTGGGCCCTCAACTTCTTCTGCCACCGGGCGGCGGATGCCCAGGCCCTGCAGGCCGAGGCCGCCTGGTGCAAGGCCGTCGCGCCCTGGGCGCGGCAGGCCGGTCTGCCGGCCCCCGCCCCGGCCGGCGCGGCGCGCGCGCCCTTCAGCGCGGCCCTGGCCGATCTGATCGAGCCCTTCGGCCCGCCCGTGGTGAGCTTTCACTTCGGCCTGCCCGCGGCCGATCTGCTGGCGCGCGTCAAGGCCTGGGGCGCGAAGGTGCTGTCCTCGGCCACCACGGTGGAGGAAGCGGTGTGGCTGCAGGCGAACGGCGCGGATGCCGTGATCGCCCAGGGCTGGGAGGCCGGCGGGCACCGCGGGCACTTCCTGAAGCCCGATCTGGACCTGTCAGGCCAGGCCGGCCTGTTCGCCTTGTTGCCGCGCATCGTGGCTGCGGTGCGCATACCGGTCATCGCCGCCGGCGCCATCGTGGACGCCGCTTCCGTGCGTGCGGCCCTGGCCCTGGGTGCCGCGGGCGTGCAGGCCGGCACAGCCTTCCTGTGCTGCCCCGAAGCCCGCACCTCGGCGGTGCACCGCGCCGCGCTGGCCGGGGCCTTGCCCGCGGTGGAGACCGACACCGCCGTCACCGCCGCCTTCACCGGCCGCCCGGCGCGGGCCCTGGTCAACCGCTGGGTGCGGGAGTCCGCCGCGGTGCAGGCGCATATCCCGCCGTTTCCCCTGGCCGCAGGCGCCCTGGCCGGCCTGCGCCAGGCCGCCGAAGCCGCAGGGCGGGGCGACTTCTCCCCGCTGTGGGCCGGCCAGAACACGCTTGCCTGCCGGACAGTACCTGCTGCTGAGGTGGTACGTGAACTGGCCGGTGGCCTGAACCCAAGTTCCACCTCGCGATCCCTGGAGCCCCGCGCATGACCTCACCCCAAGTCCACCTCATCTCGCACCCGATGGTGCAGCACAAGCTCACGCTCATGCGCCAGAAGGACTTGAGCACCATGAGCTTTCGGCGCCTGCTGCACGAGATCAGCATGCTCATGGCCTACGAGGTCACGCGGGACATGCCCACGCACCTGGTGGAGATTGAGACGCCGCTGGAGACCATGCAGGCCCCCATGATCGACGGCAAGAAGACGGTGTTCGTCGTCATCATGCGCGCCGGCAGCGGCTTCCTGGACGGCATGCTGGAGGTGGTGCCGGGCGCGCGCGTGGGCCACGTGGGCCTGTACCGCGACCCGAAGACGCTGGTGGCGGTGGAGTACTACTTCAAGATGCCGCAGGACATGCACGAACGCGACGCCATCGTGCTGGACCCCATGCTGGCCACGGGCAACTCGGCCGTGGCCGCGGTGGAGCGGCTGAAGGAGACGCGGCCGAAGTCCATCCGCTTCGTCAGCCTGCTGGCCGCCCCGGAAGGCCTGGCGAACTTCCACGCCCACCACCCCGACGTGCCGGTCTACACCGCGGCGATTGACCGCCAGCTCGACGAACACGGCTACATCGTGCCCGGTCTCGGGGATGCGGGCGACCGGATCTTCGGGACGAAGTAGGCTCGCGCGGTGGCGCCGGCCCGCCAGGGATGTCCCCAGGGCCCGGGCCCGGGCCCGGGCACGGGCACAGCGCCTGCGCGCGTTCCTATACTGCGGTGCCCTGCCGCCACCCTTGGAAGTTCTCGCATGAAGATCCTGTTCGCCCGCTGCATCGTCCTGATGGCGCTTGGCACCTTGTCGGCATGCGCAACGCAAGCCCCTGCACCCGCGGCGCCAGCGCCGGCCCCGGCCCCCGTGCAGGAGGTCCGGTCCTTGCTGTGGATGGGCAACAGCTTCTTCTACTACAACAACTCCATGCATGGCCATGTGGGCCAGCTGCTCACGGCCGCGGGAGGGCGCGGCTACCGGGCCTCGTCAGCCACCATCAGCGGCTCGGGGCTGAACTGGCATGACGTGGCGTCGCACCTGCGGCCTGACAGCGGCGTGGGCAGGTACTCCTTCGTGGGCGACAACGAAGTCCGCTTCAATCCCCAGGGGGGCAGGCGGTTCGACGCCGTCATGATGATGGACTGCAGCCAGTGCCCCATCCATCCGCAGCTCGGCCCCCTGTTCCACGAGTTCGTGGGCAAGCACAGCGCCACAGCGCGCCGCTTCGGCGCCGAGCCCATCCTGTTCATGTCCTGGGCCTATTCCGACAAGCCCGACATGACTGCGCCGCTGGCGGCCGAGTACGTCAAGGCCGGCAAGGCGCACAACGCGCTGGTGGTGCCGGCCGGCCTGGCCTTTGCCGCCTCGGTGGCCAAGCGCCCTGACATCAGCCTCATCGTGGCCGACAAGCGCCACCCCAGCCTGGCGGGCACCTACCTCGCCGCCTGCACGGTCATGGCCTCCGTCTACAAGCTGAACCCGGTGGGTAACCGCTACACCGCCGGCCTGCCGGCCGATGTGGCCGCCCACCTCCAGGTCGTGGCCTGGGACACGGCGCAGACCTTCCACGCCAAAGAAGGGCGCGGCAGCCTGCGCTGAAGGGGCGGCCCGCGCCAGCGCGAGCCTCGCGTTGTTCCTGCCTCAGACGGCGCCGCCGGCAGGCCTGTTGAAGTCCGCTGCAATGCACCGAAACTGCTCATGCGACGTCTCCAGGTCCTCCACGATCTCCTGGGCGATCACCTCCAGTGGCGGCAGGTTGTCGCTGTCGGCCAGGCTCTCGTCCTTGAGCCAGAAGATGTCGAGGCTGGCCTTGTCTCGGGCCACCAGTTCGTCGTACCCGGACACGCACCAGCGGCCTGGTGGGGGCGGTTTCAAATCTGAAGTGCAACACCTTGCTCATCCGGCATGGCCGGTGCCGCCAGACTTCCTGGTCTGCCAGGGACCAAGGAACGCGGTGCAGGCCGGCGCAAGGCTTCAGCACGTGCCCGCTTCAGGCCGGCACCACCAGCGCATGCCGGGTCTGCCAGCGCAGGCCGGCGTCGCGGGTTACCTGCGGGGTTGGCGCGGGCTGCAGCTTCATGGCCAGCGCGGCGCGTTCGGCGGTGGACAGCCGGCGCCAGAGGAAGTCGCCCGCGTTGCCGGGGTCGCCTTCCACGAACAGTTGCGAGGTGATCTCGCCGAAGCTCGGGTGGCGAACTTTCAAGTGGATGTGCGGGGTGCGGCCGGCATACGGAGCGGGGCGGATGGTGCGGAAGGCCACCGTACCCTGGGCGCCGGCGCGCGCTTCGCCGTAGCCCTGGAAGCCCTCGTCCACCTCGGCCGGCAGGGCGCCGTCGCGCGGGTGCCGGTAGCGGCCCCAGGTGTCGCACTGCCAGATCTCCACCACGGCGCCGTCCAGCGCGCGGCCGCGCGTGTCGCGCGCCTGCAGCTCCAGGCCCAGCGGCTCGCCTTCGGCCACGCGCTCACGCCCGCCACGCGTCACGCGTGTCAGGTCGGCGTCCCAGTCACCCGCAAACGGCCCCCGTGCACGCCAGGCCGGCTGCGGATAGAACGGCCCTTCGGTCATGGGGGGCAAGGTCGTGGCGTTGCCGGCAGCGCGCGCCACGTGGGGCGCGGCCACGGCGGCGGCGGCCGCGCTCAGCAGCAGGGTGCGGCGGTGCAGGCGGGTTGGGGTGTGAGACATGCTGCGGATTCAAGCATCTCTGCGCCGGCCCGCGGAGCATCAGGGTCAGAGACAGGGGGCGCATGACGCTGCCCGTGGCAACGCGTTGCAGTCCACTGGGCAGGTGTGAGTGCGGCGTAGAGTGCGGCCCAGACCGTCGCTTGCTCACCCCGCCAGGTTCTCGATCAAGGTCGCCATCCCCATGCCCGAGCCCAGGCACATGCTGATGATGGCGTAGCGCCCGCCCGTGTCGGCCAGGTGGTGCATGGCGGTGATGGTCATGCGCAGGCCGGTGGCGCCGGGGGGGTGGCCGATGCTGATGCCGCCGCCGTAGAGGTTGGTGCGTTCGCGCAGGATGCCCAGTTCGCGTTCGGCGTGCAGGTTCACCACGGCGAAGGCTTCGTTGATCTCCCAGTAGTCGATGTCGTCCACCTTCAAGCCTGTGCGCTGCAGCAGCTTGGCGATCGCCGGCACCGGCCCTGCGCCCATGATCTCTGGGGCCACGCCCACCACGGCCCAGTCCACCAGCCGGGCCTGCACCGGAATGCCGTGCTCCAGCGCCGCACGGCGGCTGGCCACCAGCAGCGCCGCGGCGCCATCGGTCACGCCGCTGGAGTTGCCCGCGGTCACCTGGCCCTGGCCGTCGTGGCGAAAGGCAGGCTTCAGCGAGGCCAGCTTCTCGGCGGTGATCTGCGGGCGGGGGAACTCGTCGTGCTCGAGCAGCCTGGTGGCGGGCTTCCCGTCGGCGCCCTTGCGAGCGCCAGAGTCCGGCACCGCGATGGGCGCGATCTGCCGTGAGAGGAAGCCGCTGGCGCGCCCTGCACCGGCCCGCTGCTGGCTCATCAGCCCCCAGGCGTCCATGTCCTCGCGCCGGTAGCCAAAGCGCGCCGTCAGGTTCTCGGCCGTGTCACCCATCAACTCCTTGGTGAAGGGGCAGCGGTAGATGTAGTCCAGCCCATCCACCAGCGTGGTGGGCCCGCGCCCGGCGCCCCAGCGCGTGCTGTGCGACAGGTAAGGCACGCGCGAGTAGTTCTCGCCACCGGCGGCCACCGCGATCTGGCTGTGGCCTGAAGCAATCTGCTGCGCGGCGCTGACGATGGCCTGCGAGCCGGTGCCGCAGGCGCGCACCACGCCAAGCGCGGAACTCTCTTCGGGCAGGCCGGCCAGCAGCGCGATCTTGCGGCTGACGAACAGCCCGTCGTGGTCCACCGGCGCGGTGTTGCCGAAGACCAGGTGGTCCACCTTCGAGGCTGGCAGAGCGGCCCGGCTCAGGCAGGCTTGCACCACGTGCACGCCCATCTGGTGCAGCGGCACGTCGCGCAGGGCCTTGCCGAAGTCGCCAAAGGGCGTGCGGGCGCCCGAGCTGAGGATGATGTCGTCGTCTTTCATGTGAGAAGGCTTCCGCAACAGAAGCAACAGAAGGCACTGGGGGTAACCAGTATAGGCAGCCGCCCCTCAAAACAAAACAATCGTTTGGGTATTGAGAGCGCCCCGGCGCTTTCCTGAGAGGCCCCCGCGCATGAGTACCATCGACTGGCATCCCGAAGACCCCGCCACCCTGGCCGACCCGTATCCGGTGTTCGCGCGCATGCGCGACGAGGCCCCGTGCTTCTGGAGCCCGCGCCTCAAGAGTTGGGTGCTGACGCGCTATGACGACGTCAAGGCCGTGTGCCTGGACAAGGAGCGCCTGTCGTCAGACCGACTGCGGCCGTTCTTCGCCTCGCTTCCCTCGCCTGAGGCTGAGCGCATCGGGCAGATCATCCGCTTCCTGTCGCAGTGGATGGTGTTCAAGGACCCGCCGGACCACACCCGGCTGCGCCGCCTGACCAGCCGCGTGTTCCACGCCAAGTCCATGCAGGCGATGCGGCCGCAGGTGGAGGCCCTCGCCGCCTGGCTGATGGACGGCATGGACGCGCGCCCCGAGTTCGACTTCATCACCGATTTCGCCGGCCCGCTGCCCTGCCTGGTGATCATGGGCTTGCTGGGCGTGGAGTACTCGGAGCTGGCCCGCGTCAAGCGCATGAGCGACGACATGGCGCTGTTCATCGGATCCTCGCGCACCTCGCCCGAGAAATACGACACGGCCGAGGCCGCCACGCACGAGATGGCCGGCTTTTTCCGCGAGCTGATCGAAGACCGCCGCCGCACGCCGCGGGCTGACCTGTTGAGCGAGCTGGTGCACCTGCGGGACGACGAGGGCGACCGTCTCACCGAAGACGAGCTGGTCGCCACCTGCATCCTGCTGCTGTTCGCCGGGCATGAGACCACCACCAACCACATCGCCAACGGCCTGCTGGCGCTGATGCGCTTCCCGGACCAGATGGAACGCCTGCGTGCCGACCCGACGCTGGCCAACGACGCCGTGGAAGAGCTGTTGCGCTACGACGGCCCTTCGGGCGCGCAGGTGCGCATCGTCAGCCAGACGCACGAGCTGCACGGCAAGACGCTGGAGGCCGGCCAGCGCGTGTTCATCATGCTCAACGCCGCCAACCGCGACCCGCGCGCCTACCCCGACCCCGACCGCCTGGACCTGGAGCGCGACGGCCCCCCGCACCTGAGCTTCGGCTTCGGCATCCACATCTGCCTGGGCTTTCCGCTGGCGCGCACCGAGGGCCAGGTGGCCTTTCCGGCGCTGCTCAGGCGCTACCGCGCCATCGAGCCCATGACCACGTCGCCGCCATGGATCAATTCGCTGGTGTTTCGGGGAATGACCTCATTGCCGGTGCGCGTGCGGCAGGCTTGAATGCGCGCTCCGGCCCTGGCCCTGACTTACCGCACGGCGAACGCCCCCACGCGTCGACATGACCGCCCCCGACCTCCATGCCGCTGATGCCGCTGGTGACCTGGCGCCCGCTACGGTCCCGGCTGCCGCACCCGAGCCGCTGCTGCGCGCCGAAGGCGTGTACCTGGGCTTTGGCGGCATCCAGGCGCTGGCGGGGGTGTCGCTGGACGTGATGCCCGGCGAGATCACGGCCGTCATCGGCCCCAACGGCGCGGGCAAGACCAGCCTGTTCAACACCCTGTCGGGCTTTTATCGCCCGCAGCGCGGGCGCGTGCTGCTGGAAGGGCGCGACCTCACCGGCATCAGCGCCGACCGTCGCGCCGCCCTGGGCCTGGCGCGCACCTTCCAGAACGTGGCGCTGTTTCGCGGCATGTCGGTGCTGGACAACATCAAGCTCGGCGGCCACACGCGGCTGAACACCAACCCGCTGACGGCGCTGTGGTACCGCGGCCCGGCCCAGCGCGAGGAGATCGCGCTGCGCCACGAGATCGAGCGCGACGTGATCGATTTCCTCGAGATCGACCACATCCGCCACCTGCCGGTGGCTGGCCTGCCGTACGGCCTGCAAAAGCGCGTGGAACTGGCCCGCGCCCTGGCCATGCGCCCCAAGGTGCTGATGCTGGACGAACCCGTGGCCGGCATGAACCGCGAAGAGACCGAAGACATGGCGCGCTTCATCCTGGACATCCAGGAAGAGCGTGGCATCACCGTGCTGCTGATCGAGCACGACATGGGCCTGGTGATGGACATCTCGCACCACGTGGTGGTGTTGAACTTCGGTCAGGTCATCGGCCAGGGCACGCCCGCGCAGGTGCGCGCCAACCCGGAGGTGGTGCGTGCCTACCTCGGGGATGAAGCCTCAAGAAGGGCGGCCGCGTGACCGGCGGCTTTGACTGGATCGCCCTGGCCGAGTTCTCGGCCATCGGCCTGCTGTCGGGCGGGCTGCTGGCGCTGATCGTGCTGGGCTTCGTGCTCATCTACAAGGGCACGGGCGTCATCAACTTCGCCATGGGCGAGTTCATGATGCTGGGCGCCTATTTCTTC
>JBJTZN010000061.1:0-26137 GCA_046087245.1 Rubrivivax sp. | reverse complement strand
AAGGCGCAGTTCGATGCCGTGCTGCTGACCGGCGGCTCTGAAACCTCGCGCGACCTGCCCGTGCCCGGCCGCGAACTCGCCGGCGTGCACTTCGCCATGGAGTTCCTGCCGCAGCAGAACAAGGTGGTGGCCGGTGACAAGCTCCAGGGCCAGATCCGGGCCGACGGCAAGCACGTCATCGTGATCGGCGGCGGCGACACCGGCAGCGACTGCGTGGGCACCAGCAACCGCCATGGCGCGGCCAGCGTCACGCAGTTCGAGTTGATGCCCATGCCGCCCGAGGAGGAAGACCGCCCGCTCACCTGGCCCTACTGGCCCTACAAGCTGCGCACCTCTTCCAGCCACGAGGAAGGTTGCCAGCGCGAGTTCGCCATCGCGACCAAGGGGTTCGTCGGCAAGAACGGCAAGCTCACGGGCCTGAAGACGGTTCACCTGGAGTGGAAGGGCGGCAAGATGAGCGAGATCCCGGGCACCGAGAAGGAGGTCCCGGCCGATCTGGTGCTGCTGGCCATGGGCTTCACCGCGCCTGTGGGCAGCGTGCTGGAAGCCTTTGGGGTCGAGCGCGATGCCCGGGGCAACGCCCGGGCCAGCACCGACTTCATCGGCGGCTACGAGACCAACGTGCCCAAGGTGTTTGCGGCCGGCGACATGCGCCGTGGCCAGAGCCTGGTGGTCTGGGCCATCCGCGAAGGGCGTCAGGCAGCGCGCGCAGTCGACGAATTCCTGACCGGGCGCAGCGACTTGCCGCGCTAGCGCAACTCGATTCGGCGCGCATGAGAAAATACCCGTAGTTTCGACTACCAGACCACGCGTGCGCGTGGCCGCGCCGCTTGAGCACCGATGCCCTGATCGAGGTCGACCGTGTCAGCTTCGGCTATGACACCGGCCGCCAGGTCCTGTCCGATGTCTCCTTGACCTTTCGCCGGGGCAAGGTCACGGCGCTGCTGGGTGGCTCGGGCTGCGGCAAGACCACCTTGCTGCGCCTGATCGGTGGCAGTGCCTCGCCCGACGTCGGCGAAGTGCGCTTTGACGGACAGCGGGTCGATGCCTCTGACAAGCTCCGCATGTACGCGCTGCGGCGGCGCCTGGGCATGCTGTTCCAGTTCGGCGCGCTGTTCACCGACCTGACGGTGTTCGACAACGTGGCCTTTCCGCTGCGCGAGCACTCCGACCTGCCCGAGGTCTTGATCCGCGACATCGTGCTGATGAAGCTCAACGCCGTGGGCCTGCGCGGCGCAGCGCCGCTGCGCATCTCGGAAGTGTCGGGCGGCATGGCGCGGCGCATCGCGCTGGCACGCGCCATCGCGCTGGACCCGGAACTCATCATGTACGACGAGCCCTTCGCCGGGCTGGACCTCATCTCCATGGGCGTGGCGGCGAAGCTGATCCGCACCTTGAACGACGTGACGGGCGCCACTTCGCTGGTGGTGTCGCACGACGTGCCCGAGTGCATGGCCATCAGCGACCACATCGTGTTGATGGCCACGGGAGGGCGCATCGTCGCCCAGGGCAGCCCGCAGGAGTTGATGGACTCCACCGATCCGGAGGTGCGCCAGTTCGTGCGCGGCGAGCCCGACGGCCCGGTCAAGTTCCACTACCCGGCCACGCCCATCGGGCAGGACTTCGGCGTCGAGGCGGCCGCGCCATGACCGTCTGGCTCGACACTGTGGCCACGCTGGGTCAGCGCGCGCTCAAGCTGCTGCGCGGTCTCGGCCACGCAGCCTTCTTCACCCTGGACATCCTGCGGGCCATTCCCGCGTCGCTGCGCCGCTTCTCGCTCGTGGTGCGGCAGATCCACGCGGTGGGCAACCTGTCGCTGGTCATCATCCTGGCCTCGGGCACGGCGGTGGGCTTCGTGCTCGCGCTGCAGATGTACTACGCGCTGGTGACCTACGGCGCCACCGAGTCGCTGGGCCTGATCGTCAACCTGTCGCTGGTGCGTGAACTGGGGCCGGTGGTCACGGCGCTGCTGTTCGCCGGCCGGGCGGGCACTTCGCTGACGGCCGAGATCGGCCTGATGAAGGCCGGTGAGCAGCTCGCGGCCATGGAGATGATGGCGGTGGACCCCAAGAGCCGCATCCTCGCGCCGCGCTTCCTGGCCGGTGTGGTCTCGATGCCCTTGCTGGCCATCCTGTTCTCGGCCGTGGGCATCCTGGGCGCCTACGTGGTGGCGGTGTTGCTCATCGGCGTGGACGCCGGCAACTTCTGGAGCATCATGCAGTCGCGGGTGGATGTCTGGCGCGATGTGGGCAACGGCGTGGTCAAGAGCTTCATCTTCGGGCTGATCTGCACGCTGGTGGCGCTGTACCAGGGGCACGAGACCGAGGCCACCCCCGAGGGTGTGGCTTACGCGACTACGCGCACGGTGGTGATCTCGTCGCTGGGCGTGCTGGCGATGGACTTCGTGCTCACGGCCCTGATGTTCTCCACACCCTGACCACCTCAACGCAGACTTCACCGAAGAGCCTCCGACATGAGCAAGCGCAATCTCGAGATCCTGGTGGGTCTGTTCGTCCTGCTGGGCATGGCGGGTCTGCTGTTCCTGGCCCTGAAGGCCGCCAACCTGGCCAGCTTTGGCGCGCGCGATGGCTACCAGATCAGTGCCCGCTTCGACAACATCGGTGGCCTGAAGGCGCGCTCGCCTGTGCGCAGCGCCGGCGTCACCGTGGGCCGCGTCACCTCCATCGCGCTGGATGCCAAGACCTTCCAGGGTGTGGTCACCATGGAGATCGACAGCAGCGTGAAGTTTCCTCGGGACTCCTCGGCCAAGATCCTGACGGCAGGGTTGCTGGGTGACCAGTACATCGGGATCGAGCCCGGCTCGGCCGACGAGAACCTGGCAGCGGGCAGCGTGATCCGCCAGACGCAGTCGGCCGTGGTGCTGGAGAACCTGATCGGGCAGTTCGTCGCCGGCAAGGCCGGTGAGGCGGCGGACCAGGCGGGGCAGAAGAAGTGAAGGCTGCCTGTCCCTCCCCGGGCCCCGCAGCGCCCTGGTGCCCCCGTGGCGCGCTGAGCGCAGGGCTTTTGCTGACGCTGTGGGTCGCGCCGCTTGCGCAGGCGCAAGCGCAGACACAGGGGCAAGGGCAAGGGCACGGGCAAGGGCAAGGGCAGGGTATGCGTTCCCTGGCCATCAAGGCCGACCCGCTCGAAGGCCTGAACCGCAGCGTCTTTGCCTTCAATGAAGCCATCGACCTTGCGCTGCTCAAGCCTCTGGCCATCGCCTACAAGACGGCCGTGCCTACCCCGGTGCGCACGGGTGTGGACAACGTCTTCGGCAACGTGGGCGATGCCTGGTCGGCCGTCAATCTGCTGCTGCAGGGCAAGGTCAAGAGGGCCCTGGAGATGACCGTGCGGGTGACCACGAACACCGTCTTTGGCGTCGGTGGCCTGTTCGACCTGGCCTCTGATGCAGGGCTCGAACGACAAGCCGAGGACTTCGGTCAGACCTTGGGCAAGTGGGGGCTCGCTCCGGGGCCCTACCTGGTCCTGCCCTTCTACGGCGCAAGCTCCCTGCGCGACGCGCTGGGTCTGCCGCTGGACCGCAAGGCCAGCCTGCCGGGGGTGGTGCAGGACGGTTCGTACCGGTGGGGCCTGACCACGCTGGAACTGGTGCACGGGCGCGCCGATCTGCTGTCGGCCACCAACTTGCTGGAACAGGTGGCGTTTGACAAGTACAGTTTCGTGCGTGACAGCTACCTGGCGCGGCGGCGCCATCAGGTCTTCGACGGCAACCCGCCGGAAGAGCCTGAAGATGACGAGCCCCTGCCGCCCCGGCCCGCGGCGGCCGACCCGAACGACCGCAACGCCCCGAACGCCCCGAATACCGTGCCGACCCAGACCGCGGTGCCGTCGGTGTCGCCACCGCAGCCGATCCCCCCGTGAACCGAAAGCGTGTGTCGCGCGTTGAACGCCTAACCGGCCTGCACCCGCAGGCCCTGCCAGAAGGATGACGATGTTCAAGAACCTTTGCCACAGCCTCACGCGCCGCACGGCCCTGGCCGCGCTGGTGTTGCTGGCCGGTACGGGCGGGTGGTCTGTCGCCCCCGCCCAGACCGTGATCTCCCCCGACGCCCTGGTACGCCAGATCTCCACCGAGGTGATCGACAGCGTCAAGGCCGACAAGGAAATCCAGGCCGGCAGCTTGACGCGCATCATTGCGCTGGTGGATGCCAAGGTCATGCCGCACGTGAACTTCCAACGCATGACGGCCATCGCCGTGGGCCGCGCCTGGCGCACGGCCACCCCCGAGCAGCAAAGACGCCTGCTCGAGGAGTTCAAGACCCTGCTGGTGCGCACCTACGCGGGTGCGCTCACGCAGGTCAAGGACCAGACCGTGCAGCTCAAGCCCCTGCGCGCTGGCGCGGACGACCCCGAGGTCGTGGTGCGCACCGAGGTCAAGGGCAAGGGCGACCCGATACAGCTCGACTACCGGCTGGAGAAGACGCCCGCGGGCTGGAAGATCTACGACGTGAACGTGCTGGGCGTGTGGCTGGCCGACACCAGCTTCAAGTCGCAGTTCGCGCCCATCGTGGCCAACGCCGGCATTGACGGGCTGATCGGCAACCTTGCCGAGCTCAACCGCAAGGCAGCGGCTGCCAGGAACTGAGAGCCAGTGGGACACTGCTGCACACCTGCACGGGCGCGCCGAATTCCTGCTCAGGCCCGGAGGACGGGCGCGCCCGAACGAACATGAAGCTGCCCGCCACCCTCACCTTGCCCACCGCGCGCCCCACGACCCAGGCCCTGGAGGCGGCGGTGTCGGCCCTGCCGTCGGGCGAAGCGTTTCACGTGGATGCGTCGGGCCTGAACGAGCTGGACACCTCGGCCCTGGCGGTGCTGCTGCAGGCCCGGCGCGCGGCGCAGGCGCGGGGTCTGCGCTGGCATCTGGAGGGTGCGCCGCCCAAGCTGCGGCAACTGGCCGGGCTGTACGGCGTTGAAACGCTGCTGCTGGCCTCCGCTCAGGCCGAGGCCACGTAGCGCCGCGTCCTCAGGTTCTTCTTGATCTCCTGCAGCATGGGCCGCAGGGTCCCGCTGCCCAGGCGCAGGGCCACGCCCGTGGTCAGGATGTCCACGATCACCAGGTGCAGCAGGCGGCTGACCATGGGGCTGTAGCGGTCGAAGTCCTCGGGATGGTCGGCGGCCAGCAGGATGTGCCCGGGTTGCCGCGCCGCGTGCGCCAGCGGCGAGTGGCTGGCGGTCACCACGATCACCGTGGCGCCCTTGCGGCGCGCGATGTCGGCCACGTCGATCAAGTCGCGGCTGCGGCCGGAGTTGCTGAACACCACGGCACAGTCGCCCGCGCCCAGCATGGTGGCGCTCATCACCTGCACGTGTCCATCGGTGCAGGCGGTGCAGTGCACCCCCAGGCGGAAGAACTTGTGCTGCGCGTCCAAGGCCACGATGCCGGAGTTGCCCACGCCGTAGAACTCGATGCGTCGCCCCTCGCGGCAGGCCAGGGCCAGGGCGTCCAGCGCCTGTTCGATGGCGCGGCTGGTGGCCGCGTTGCGGTACTTCAGCAAGGCGCTCACCGCATTGTCGATGACCTTCACCACCAGGTCGCCCGGCTTGTCGTCCTCGTCCACGGCACGGTGCACAAAGGGCACGCCCTCGTTCACGCTGCCGGCCAGCTTGTGCTTGAAGTCGGCCAGGCCGTCGTAGCCCACGCTGCGACAAAAGCGCACCACCGTGGGCTTGCTGACTTGCGCGCGTGCTGCCAGTTCGGCCACGGGGTGGCGGGCGAAGGCGCGCGCGTCGGACAGCAGCAGCCGGGCCACGCGTTGCTCGGCCGGCGCCAGGGCGGGCAGCGCAGCCCGTATGCGGTCCAGCATCATCGGCAGGGCTCCCGAGGCCTCGGCGCCGGCGTCGCCTGGCTCCAGCCCCGGACCCTGCACAGTCACGGGATGGTTCACTGCTCCTCGTCCCAGGCGCAGCCATCTCGCGCCACCATGGCGCTGGCCGCGGGGGGGCCCCAGCTGCCTGCGGCGTAGGGCCGCGGACCATTCGGATCCAGCGCCCAGGCCTGCAGGATGGGCATGACCCAGCGCCAGGCCTGCTCCTGCTCGTCGCTGCGCACGAACAGGTTCAGCCGTCCGGCGATCGCGTCCAGCAGCAGCCGCTCGTAGGCGCCCACGCGCTCGGTGGGGAAGGCCTTGTCGAAGTCCAGGTCCAGCTTCACGGGCGACAGCAGCTCGGCCGCCCCGCCCTGCGACAGGCTGCCCTTGGCCGCCAGCAGGTGCAGCTCCAACCCGTCCTCGGGTTGCAGCTTGATGACCAGCTTGTTCGCGCGGTGAGACCCCGGGAAGATGGGGTGGGGCACGGCGCGGAAATTCACCACGATCTGTGCATCGCGGCCGGGCAGGCGCTTGCCGGTGCGCAGATAGAACGGCACGCCGGCCCAGCGCCAGTTCTGCACCTCGGTGCGCAGTGCAACGAAAGTCTCGCAGGTGCTGCCCGGCGGCACCTTGACTTCCTCCAGATAGCCCCTGACGGGGTCGCCCTGCACCGTGCCGGCCTTGTACTGCCCCCGCACCACGTCGCGCATCACGGTCTCGGCGGTGAAGGGCTTGAGCGAGCGCAGCACCTTGAGCTTCTCGTCGCGGATGGCGTCGGCGTCGCTGGTGCTGGGCGGCTCCATGGCGATCATGGTCAGCAGCTGCAGCGCATGGTTCTGGATCATGTCGCGCAGCGCGCCGGTCTTGTCGTAGTAGTCGCCGCGCGTGCCCACGCCGAGCGACTCGGCCAGCGTGATCTGGATGTTGGCGATGCTCTCGCGCCGCCACAGCGGCTCGAACAGCGCGTTGCCGAAGCGCAGCGCCATCAGGTTCTGCACGGCAGGCTTGCCGAGGTAGTGATCGATGCGGAAGGCCTGCTCCTCGCGGAACACCGAGCGCACCACGCGGTTGATCTGCTGGGCGCTGTCCAGGTCGTGCCCCAGCGGCTTTTCCAGCACCACTCGGACCTGCGCGCCGTTCAGGCCGGCTGCGCCCAACTGTTCGCAGATCACCGGGAACAGGTAGGGGCTGGTGGCCAGGTAGAGCACCGTGGTGGTGGCGCCACGTGCGTCCAGCCAGGCCTTCAGGCCAGCGTAGTCCTGCGGCCGCGACAGGTCCATGCGGCGGTAGTGCAGCAGTTCAGCGAAGCGCTCGAATTCCTCGTCGTTCGGGCGCTTGGAGGCCTCGACCTCGCAGAAACGGTCGCGAATGAAGCGGCGGTACTCGTCGTCGGTGCGCGCGTCGCGCGCCACGGCCAGGATGCGCCCGCCCTCCGGGAGCTTGCCGTGGCGAAAGGCCTGGAACAGTGCCGGCATCAGCTTGCGCCAGGTCAGGTCGCCGGTGCCGCCGAAGAAGACGAGATCAAAGGACATGAGCAATCGGTCGCCGCCTCGCAACCCCCGCGCAGAGGGGAGGGGGCTCGTCGGGATGTAATTTTGTTACATCCCGCATGATGCGCCGGTTTCAACCCGCGGTCAACGGGCCCGGGCGGCGCCCGGCCCCGGGGTGTTCAGATCAGCCCGAGGTCTCGCGGCTGGGCTCCGGGAAACACGGCAGCCTGTTGTGCCGGGCTCAGACCGAACTGGCGGGCCAGCAGGCCACCGAGCACACTGCGGTATTCGTTGAGCACCGGGTAGTCGCGGTTCTGGAACAGGTTGTTTGGCGTGACGGTCACCTGCTCGCCCGCCACCAGGCCGCCGCGCAGGCCGCCGCCCAGCACCCAGTACACGCTGCCGTGGCCATGGTCGGTGCCGTTGTTGCCGTTTTGCCGGAAGGTGCGGCCGAACTCGCTGACCACCACCACCGTGGTGTCGCGCCAGCGGCTGCCCATCTCCTGTGCGTACGCCACCAGCCCGCGGCCCAGTTCCTCCAGCCGGTTCGCCAGCTGGCCGGTGGCGCCGCCCTGGGCCACGTGCGTGTCCCAGCCTCCGATGTCGACGAAGCCCAGCCGGTGGCGGCCCTTCATGAGCCGGGCGATGCGTCGCGCCTCCAGCTCGAAGCCGCGGGCGCTGATGGCGCTGCGGCTGGCGGCGTCCATTTCGACGGCCATCTCCCGCATGACCTCGTCTCGCGCCGTGAAGCCCTGGCTCACGGCACCCGCCAGCGCGGTGCCTTCGTACATGCCACTGATGATGTGGCTCTGGCGTGCGTTCACGGCCGGCTGGGTGACGCTGCGCAGCGCGGTGTTGGGCACCTGCAGGTCGCCCTGCATCACCAGCGGGAGTCGGTCGGTGAAGGCCATCGCGCCCGCGCCTTGCAGCGTGCCGGCCAGCCGGTTCAGGAAGCCCGAGCGGTAGTTGCGCGGTCCGTCCAGGGGCTGGCCCAGCTCGATGCCGTCCTGCGTCTCGAAGTGGCTGCGCGAGGTGTCGTGCGTACCGGCAAAGGGCACGAAGGCGATCTCGCCGCGTTGCCACAGCGGCAGGATGCTGTCGCGCAGCGCCGGGTGCAGGCCCCAGTCGGCGTCCAGCGCCAAGGCCGCCCGTTCATCCGTGCCCGGACGCGCCACGGCTATGGTGGGCCGGGCTTCGTAGTAGAAGCTGCTGCCCACCGGCACCAGCAGGTTCGCCGCGTCGTAGCCTCCGCGCAGGAACACCAGCAGAAAGCAGGGCTGCCCCGGACCCGCGGCCCAGAGCTGGCCGCTGCACAGGCCCAGGCCGACGCCGGCCAGCCCCTGCAGCAGTTCTCGTCGTTGCATGGTGGGTCCTCCAGACGCCTCAGCGGCGCATCAGTTCAGGCGATGCCAGCAAGAAGGTGTTCCATTCCTGGGGCGTGGTGGCTTGGGCCAGGGCCTCGCGGGTGCGCGGGCCCAGGCCGTGGCGCAGCACCTGATCGTGCAGCGCCCGGGGCATCACGGGTGCTGCGGGCGGCCCCGCACTTGGCGAAACACCTTCGCCCTGGAACAGACCACTCGTGCCCGAGCCGATGGCGCGCGCCACCTCGAAGCGCACCGTCATCTGCCCCGGGCCGGACCAGGAGGCCTCATCCAGGGGCCAGCCGTCGGGCGTCTGGCGGCCGTACAGGGGCTGGCCCAGGCGGTTCAGCCAGAACAGCACGGGTCCGGTGTTCAGGATCACCCGCTCGTCATGGGTCATGCGCAGGGCCGAGATCACGAAGCGCATGGGATCCTTGAACCGGCGTCCCGTCCCTTGCGCGAATTCGCGCGAGCCCAGCAGCGTGCGCAGGGTCCAGGCGATGTCGCCGTCCGACGCGGTGAAGGCCTGCGCCACCCGATCCACCAGCGCGGCGGGGGGCGGGTCCGACAGCCAGTACTGCACCAGCTTGCGGCTGATGTGGCGGGCGGTGGCCGGGTGGCGGGCCAGGCGGTCCAGGGCCTCGTCCACTTCGGCCAGGCCGCGCTGCTGCAGGGGCTGACCCAGCAGGCTCTTGGGGCCGAAATCGTGCCGTCCAGGGTGGAACTCGAACACGCCGCGCCGCACATAGTCGCCCTGCAACTCGCGCCGCCCCACGGGGGTGTTGGTGGGGGTGAGGTTGACCCCGGCGCCGGTCAGCACCCGCGCCAGCTCCTGCACGTCCTGCTGCGTGTAGGGCCCGTCCGCGCCAAGGGTGTGCAGCTCCAGCAGTTCGCGTGCCAGATTCTCGTTGGTGCGGTTGACCGCGTTCTGTTCGTTGTCCAGGTAGCGCAGCATGGCCGGGTGCAGCGCGGCCGCACCCAGCAGATCCCGAAAGCGCCCCAGGGCATGCGGTCTGATGGCCTGGTCCTCGTAGTCGCCCACCATCGCGCGCAGGTTGGCCTTGCCCTGGAACACGCTGATGTGGTTCAGCCAGAACCAGGTCATCTGCTCCTGCACCTGGCGGGGCGAGTACAGCGCGCGCAGGATGTGGCGTGAAGCCGCCTCTCGCGCCAGCCGGTTCAGTTCCTGCTGGTAGGCCTGCTGCGCCGCGCGCTTCTCATCGTCGTTCTTCAGGGCGTCGGCCGCCCGTCGGCGCTGCTCCAGGTCGAACACCAACGTGGTGAAGGCCTGCCGGCTCAGGCTCAGGGCGTCGATCTGCGCTTGTGCCGTCGCGGGCAGCGGGGCCGGGCCGGGCGCGAGTTGCTCGTCCAGCATCGCCTTGAAGTCCCGCCCTGCCGATTGCGCCAGGGCCGACGGTGACGCACCCCAGGTCAGCCGGTTGACATCGTGGTAGCGCAACAGTTCGGCTCGAGCGGACGCCGCGGCACCGGGGGGTGACTGCGCGGGCGGGGTTCGCGGCTCGGGCACGGGTACGGAGGTGCATGCCGACAGCAGCACCAGCAGCGCGCCACCCAGTGGACGGCTGACAGGAAAGGGGCGTGCAGTCTCCATGTCACGCATCATGCCGTGTCGGCGCGGATCTGAACAGCCCCGGTGCCGGGAATGCGCGCTGCCGCACAGTCCCCTGCCATGGCGACCCGGTGCCACGCCAGGCCGCGGCGATCGCTGCCGGGGCGGCTTAGCATCCCGGTCGTGAACGCTCTGCGCCTGCATCACCTGTCGTGGCAACCGGTCGGCGTTGAACCCCCGGTGCTGAGCGCGGTGGAGCTGGCGGTCGGCCGTGGCGAGGTGGTGGCGG
The DNA here is from genome assembly GCA_046087245.1 of Rubrivivax sp. Classification (GTDB taxonomy): domain Bacteria; phylum Pseudomonadota; class Gammaproteobacteria; order Burkholderiales; family Burkholderiaceae_C; genus Rubrivivax. The sequence continues at coordinate 15,596 of JBJTZN010000061.1, read as the reverse complement.
TGCTGGGTCCGTCCGGGGCGGGCAAGACCTCGCTGCTGCGCCTGGTGGCCGGTCTGGAGACCCCGACCGGTGGCCGGATCGAGATCGCTGGCGCCGATGTCACCGCGCTGCCTGCGACCGACAGGCCCGCCGGTCTTGTGGCGCAGAACGCGCGGCTGTTCCCCAACCTGACGGTGCTGGACAACGTGGCCTTCAAGCTGCGGCTGGCGCCCGCGGGCCCGCACCACGCCCTGGCCCGGGCGCTCAGCACCCTGCGCCTGCTGGGCATTGAAGCGCTGGCACCGCGGCGCCCGGGCGAACTCTCCGAGGGCGAGCATCAACGGGTTGTGCTCGCCCGTGCGCTGGCCCCCGGGCCGACGCTGCTGCTGCTGGACGAGCCGATGTCGCACCTGGACCGGCGCCTGCGGCGGGCCCTGCGCAGGCAAATCCTGGACCTGCAGTCCGGCCTGGGCCTGGCGCTGGTCTACGTGACCCACGATCAGGGCGAGGCCATGGCCGTGAGTGACCGCATCGCCTTGCTGCACCAAGGTCGCATCGTGCAGCAGGGCACGCCGCGCAGCCTGTACGAACATCCGGCCTCGGACTTCGTGGCGGGTTTCATGGGCGACATGCGCCTGTTCGAGGCCTGGAGCGATGGCTGCGGGACGGTGCAGCTCGGCCCGCTGAGCCTTCCCCCCAGGCCCGCGCCTGCGCTGCCTGCGGGGCGGGTTCGCGTGGTCGTGAGGCCGCAGGCCTGGCGTATCGGCCCGGCGCATGCGCCGGGACTGCCCGCGCGGGTGCTGCGCAGCGCCTGCACCGGCGCGCATGTGGAGTACTTCCTGGACAGTCCGCTGGGCGAGTTGCTGGCGCTGACACCGCGCACACCGCGCCAGCACGAGAACGGCGCCCCGGTCAGCCTGACGCTGACCGCCCAGGGCGTCGCGGTGCTGCCGGCGGCCTGAGTGCCTCATGAGCCTGTGCAGGCTGGCTGCGAAGTTGCCCGCGCCAGGAAGACGCCCGGAGCCTGAGCCCGCCTGTCCGCATGACACCTTGCACCCGGCTTTCGCGCGCCCACGGTGATTGCCCGGTGGACCGCCGGCGCCGCCAGTGCGAAGCTACGCACCATGGATGTGCTGCTGGTCGAGGACGATCTGGGGTTGGTGCAGGCACTGGGCCGGGCGCTGGCCGCGCGCGGCTTCGCCCTGGTCTCTTGCCGCGACGGCCTGGAGGCCTTGGCCCTGTGCCAGCGCCAGCGCTTCGACGCGGTCGTGCTGGACCTGTCGCTGCCCGACATCGACGGGCTGGAGGTTCTGGCGCGCCTGCGCGGCCGCGGCGATGCGACGCCGGTGCTGATCCTCACCGCACGCGGTGCCGTGGGCGAACGCGTGACGGGGCTCAATGCGGGCGCCGATGACTACTTGGCCAAACCCTTCGACCTGGACGAACTGGAGGCGCGATTGCGGGCCTTGGTCCGGCGCCGCCAGGGCGAGGGCGACCTGCGGTGCGGCTTGCTGCGCCTGGAGCGCGGCGGACCGGCCTGCTGGCTCGATGAGCGGCCGATGGACCTGCCCGCGCGCGAGGCCGCGCTCCTGCGTGCGCTGATGCTCCAGGCCGGGCACGCCGTGGCGCGCGAGCACCTGCATCGCGCCATCTTTCCGGGTGGCGACTCCGGCGTGACCAGCGGCGGACCGCAGGCCGATGCGCTGGACGTCGTCGTCCACCGCCTGCGCAAGCGACTCGCCGCGGCTGCGGTGGAGATCGTCACGCTGCGCGGGGTGGGCTACCTCCTGCGCGAGGACACGCCAGCCCTGGTGAAGGGCCCGGGCGCATGAGGTCATCGGCTGTGCACCCTGGGCGCCTGCTGCGATCGCTGCGCGCGCAAGTGGCGCTGGGTGCGCTGGGCTGCGCCGGACTGGGTGCGCTGTGCCTGGGCGTATGGCTCGTCCCGGAGTCGTCCGGCCCGGCAGCGCCGGGGCCAGGCGGGGCCCTGCGCTGGCTGGTGTCGAGCGCGGCGGCCATCGGGGCCGTGGTTCTGGCCTGGGCGGCGGGCTGGCGGGCGGTCAGGCCCTGGGCCGAACTCAGTCAGACATTGCGTCTGCAAGATGGCGGGGACGACACCCCCCTGCCTGCCGGCGGCGCGCAGGAGGTGCACGCCAGTGTGGCCACGCTCAATGCCTGGATCGAGCGCCGGCGCCAGGCCGCCGGGCGGCAGCAGCGCCTGCTGGGCGACGCTTCGCACCAGTTGCGCACCCCGCTGGCCGTTCTGCGCACCCTGTTGCAGGGCACACCTACGCCCGAGCTGGCGGCGCGCCAAGAGGAGATGCTGCGCACCGTCGACCGTGCCACAGGGGTCGTCAATGAGATGCTGGCGCGCCTGAAGCTCGACCAGCGGCGCTCCCAGCCGGTGCCCGCCGCGGCCCAGCGGCTGGACGCCGCCGCGCGCGAGGCCGCTCTGGAGTTCGCGCCGTTGATTGCCGCGCAGCGCCTGCGCTTCGAGCTCCAGGCCGCTCCGCTGGCTGTCCAGGCTGACGCCTGGATGCTGGGCGAACTGGTGCGCAACCTGCTTGCCAACGCGATCCGCCACTCGCCCAGCGGTGCCGCCTTGGGCATCGTCGTGCGGGCCGCCCACTCGGGCCCCGAACTCATCGTCTGGGACGGTGGCCCGGGGCTGGCAGACGGACCGCGCGAGCGCCTGTTCGAACCCTTCGCCGCCGCCGCCGGCAGCGGCATCGGCCTGGGACTGTCGATCTGCCGCGAACTGGCGCAGGCCATGGGCGCTCAGGTCGAGCTGTACAACCGCACTGATGGCCAGCAGGCCACGGGCGTGGACGCAGTCGTACGCTGGTCCGCCGCCTTCGCGTCGTCGCCCTCTCCCCTCACCCACCCCCATGAAGGAGATCCCCCATGAAGAAGATCCGCATCGCCATGACAGCGCTGCTGGCGCTGGCCGGCACGGCGCAGGCGCAGGACGGCAGCGCCCAGATCAACGTGATCTGCTCGGTGCAGGCCGAGTGGTGCAACCTGATGCAGACCGTGTACTCGCGCACCACGGGCGTGAAGGTCAACATGTCGCTGAAGGGCTCGGGCGAGGCCCTGGCGCAATTGATCGCAGAGAAGGCCAACCCCAAGACCGACCTGTGGTTCGGCGGCACGGGCGACCCGCACCTGCAGGCCGCCGAGCAAGACCTCACGCTGGAGTACAAGAGCGCCTCGCTGCCGCAGCTGCACGCCTGGGCCCAGCAGCAGGCGGCGCAGAGCAAGTTCCGCACGGTGGGCATCTACTCCGGCCCGCTGGGCTTTGGCTACAACCCCGAGCTGCTGGCCAAGAAGAAGCTGCCCGTGCCCAAGACCTGGGCCGACCTGCTCAAGCCCGAGTACAAGGGCGAGATCCAGGTGGCCAACCCGGCCTCCAGCGGCACGGCCTACACCATGGTGGCCACGCTGGTGCAGCTGATGGGCGAGGACAAGGCCTTCGACTACATGAAGAAGCTGCACCGCAACATCAGCCAGTACACCCGATCGGGCACGGCGCCCATCAAGGCCGTGGCGCGCGGCGAGACCTCGGTGTCCATCAGCTTCGTGCACGACGGCCCGGGCGAGAAGATGCAGGGCTTCCCGGTGGAGACCATCACCCCGAGCGACGGCACCGGCGCCGAAATCGGCTCCATGAGCCTCATCAAGGGCGCGCGCAACCTGGAGGCGGCCAGGAAGTTCTACGACTGGGCGCTCACGGCCTCGGCCCAGGAGATGGGCGCGGCGGCCAAGCAGTTTCAACTGCCCTCCAACAAGAGCGCCAAGGTCGATCCGCGGGTGCCGGACTTCAAGAAGATCAAGTTCATCGACTACGACTACGCCAAGTACGGCTCCTCGGCCGAGCGCCGGCGCCTGATCGCGCGCTGGGAGCGCGAGGTCAACTCGCTGCCGCGCTGAGATCCACCAGCCCCGCCGTCGCATGAAGACCCAAGCGCTGACCGACCACCGCCGCGAGGTGGCGCCACGCCGGGCCCGCACATCCGGCCAGAGCGTGATCCTGGGCTGGGCGTTGCTGGGGCTGGTGGCCTGTGCGCTGCTGCCCTGGTACTTCCCGCAGAACCTGACCCTGGCGCGGGCGTTGGCGGGCGCCTTCGGCAGTACGGAGACGGCCAGCGCGCTGTGGCAGGCTGCGGTGCACGGGCGGGCTTGGCTGTGGGCGGTCGTTGTCGGCTTGCTGCTGGCGCTCGGCGCTGGCGCACTGGCCCCCGGGCGGCGGCAAGGCGGGATGCTGCTGGCCGGCGCCAGCCTGGGCCTGGCCGGGGTGCTGGGCGGCGGGTTCGCGATCGGCCTGCGGGGCTGGAACTTCGAGTTCCTGACAGCGGTGTTCGGCCCGCTGGCGCGCGGCCAGATCGGCATGGGTCTGGGCGGGGCGGTGGTGCTGTTGAGCCTGCTGATGCTGCTGGGCGCCGGGCTGGCACGGGTGGGGCGCTTTCGGGGTGACCTGTTCGTTGCCTGCGCGGTGGTGCTGTGCTCGGCCCTGCTGCTGCTGTTCGTCGCGCTGCCGGTGGGCAAGAGCCTGCTCGGGGCCTTTGTTGACGAGGACGGCGCGTGGTCGGCCCTGGCGCTGGCCGAGCGTCTGACCCATGACCGCGTCTGGGGCCTGTCCTGCCTGGGCAGCAGCGCCTCCTGCGGCACCGCCTGGAACACCCTGTGGCTCGCGCTCCTGACTGCTGCCGGGACCACCCTGATGGGCACGCTGATCGCGCTGTACGCCGAGCGTGGCCAGCGGCGTTTCCAGCGCGGGTTGAACGTGCTGGCGCTGCTGCCCATCATCACCCCGCCCTTCGTCGTCGGCCTGGGCCTGATCCTGTTGTTCGGGCGTGCCGGCCTGGTCAACCAGTTCCTGGAGTGGGCCTTCGGCATGCCTCCGACGCGCTGGTTCTACGGGCTCTTTGGCGTGTGGCTTGCGCAGATGTTCGCCTTCACGCCCATCGCCTTCATGATCATGCGCGGCGTGGTCCAGGGCATCGCCCCCAGCCTGGAGGAGGCCGCGCAGACGCTGCGCGCCTCGCGCATCCGCACGTTCACCACCGTCACGCTGCCGCTGCTCAAGCCGGGTCTGGCCAATGCGTTCCTCGTGGGCTTCATCGAGAGCATCGCGGACTTCGGCAATCCGATCATCCTGGGTGGATCGTATTCGGTGCTGTCCACCGACATCTTCTTCGCCATCGTCGGCGCCCAGTACGACCAGGGCCGCGCGGCCTCGCTGGCACTGATCCTGACCGGCTTTGCACTCACGGTGTTCTTCGTGCAGCAGAAGGTGCTGGGCCGCAGCAGCTACACCACCGTCTCGGGAAAGGGCGACGCGGGGGTGGCGATGCCGCTTCCGGCGGGCGTACGACGGCTGTGTCTTGCCTCGGCTGGGCCCTGGCTGGCCTTCACCGTGGTGGTGTACGTCTTCGCCTTCATCGGCGGGTTCGTGCAGACCTGGGGGCGCGACTACACGCCCACGCTGGCGCACTTGCGTGCCGCGTTCGACCTGCAGTGGGGCGCGCATGGCCTGGTCTGGGCCGGCACGGCGTGGAACTCGCTGTTCACTACCCTGAAGCTGGCGGCCATCGCCGCACCGCTGTGCGCGGCCCTGGGGCTGCTCATCAGCTGGCTGCTGGCGCGCACGCAGTTCGCCGGGCAGCGCGCCTTCGAGTTCGCCGCACTGCTGGCCTTTGCCATCCCCGGCACGGTGCTGGGGGTGAGCTACATCCTGGCCTTCAACGTGCCGCCTTTCGAGCTCACGGGCACCGGCCTCATCATCGTGCTGTGCTTCGTGTTCCGCAACCTGCCCGTGGGCGTGCGCGCCGGCACCGCCAGTTTCAAGCAGCTGGACAAGTCGCTGGACGAGGCCAGCACCATGCTGCGCGCGGGCACCGCCACCACCTTACGCCGCGTGGTGCTGCCGTTGCTCAAACCCGCGCTGGTGGCGGCCCTGGTCTACAGCTTCGTGCGCAGCATGACCACGGTCTCGGCCGTCATCTTCCTCGTCACGGCGGAGAACGAGCTCGCCACCACCTACATCATCGGCCGCGTGGGCAATGGCGACTACGGCGTGGCGCTGGCGTACTGCACGGTGCTGATCGTGCTGATGTCGCTGGCCACCGCGTTGATCCAGTTCCTGGTGGGTGAACGCCAGCTGGGGCGGCGAGCGGTGGCGGCGGCCTGAATCTGCAACAAGGTCCCTACCCATGTCCTCCTACGGCATCGAATTCCGCCAGGTCACCAAGCGCTACGGCGACGCGCGTTCGCCGCTCGTGGTCAAAGGCATCGACCTGCGGGTGCCCCAGGGTACGCTGACCACCATCCTCGGCCCCTCGGGCTGCGGCAAGACCACCTCGCTGCGCATGATCGCGGGGCTGGAGTCGCCCACTGGCGGCACCATCCTGATCGATGGGCAGGACGTCACCACCCTCGGCCCCGCGGAGCGCAACGTCAGCATGGTGTTCCAGAGCTACGCGCTGTTCCCGCACATGAACGTGATCGAGAACGTGAGCTACGGCCTGTCGGTGCAGGGCCTGTCGCGCGACACCACGGCGCAGCGGGCGCGCGCGGCCATGGAACTGGTGGGCCTGGCCGGCTTCGAGCAGCGGCTGCCCAGCGAGTTGTCCGGCGGCCAGCAGCAGCGCGTGGCGGTGGCGCGCTCGCTGGTGCTGGAGCCCAGCGTGCTGCTGTTCGACGAGCCCCTGTCCAACCTGGACGCGCGGCTGCGCCGCAGCATGCGCGAGGAGATCCGCGCCTTGCAGCAGCGCCTCAAGCTGACGGTCGCCTACGTCACGCACGACCAGAGCGAGGCCCTGGCCGTCAGCGACCAGATCATCGTCATGGACGCCGGCCTCATCGCCCAGGCGGGCACGCCGCGCCAGTTGTACGAGCAGCCGGCCACCGAGTTCGTGGCCGGCTTCATGGGCGAGGCCTTGCGCTTCGAAGCGACAGTGGATGAAGCGGGCCTGGTGCACCTGGGCCCGCTGCGGTTTGCCCCGCGCCGCCCGGTGGCGCCCGGCCCGGTGCGCGTGGCGGTGCGGCCCGAGGCCTGGCAGGTGGCTGCCCTGTCAGCGGACTCGGCCTCGGACGCCCTGGCGGGTGCCCTGCCCGGCACCCTGCGCAAGATGGCCTACCTGGGCAGCTTCCTGGAACTCACCGTGGACACGCCGCTGGGCGAGGTGTTCGTCGTCTCCCCCGAGGTGGACCAGCCCTGGCAAGCTGGGGATGTCTTGCAGCTGTGCCTGGGCAGCCACGGGGTGTCGGTGGTGGCAGGGTGATCTGCTTGCCTTGAGCGCGGCTGGTGCCGCTGGGGGCGGTTCGGTTCTGCCGCCGGGCCAGCGAGGTGGAGGTGTTTGCGGTAGGCGCCGTGCCGTCGCGATGAGGCTCGGGTGGTGGAGGCTCTGACCCAGACGTCAAGGCCTCATCCTTCGCCACCGCCCGGCTGATGCGACCACTCGGGCACGTTGATCACGTAGCTCACGGCCTTGCCCTGCCCCTGACTCCTCAGTTGTCCGCCCGCCACCATGAGCGCCAGATCGCGCGTCGCGGTGGCTTTCGAGACCTTGGTCATCTTCATGTACTTGTCGGCATTGAGGCCGCCCAGGAAACCCCCGTCGCCATCGTCCAGGAGCCTCTGCAAGACCTTGCGCTGCCGGGGGTGAAGGTCGCTGGTTGAGTGTGATTGCCAGAACCGTTGTTTCAGGATGGCCTGGTCCATGACGGCCGAGGTGGCCTGGCATGCCTGGGCCCATTGCTGCGCGAACCAGCGGACCCAACGGGTGACCTCACAGGTGCCACGCTGCGCCTCGTTCAACGCATCGTAGTAAGCCGAGCGAGAGCGCAACAGCTGCGCGGACAGGCTGACCAGCCTCAGAGGTGGACGCTGCGGATGGCGCAGGAACTGCGCAATGGCGAGATCCACGATGGCCCGGCCCAGTCGCCCGTTACCGTCCTCGAACGGGTGAATGCTTTCGAACCACAGGTGGGCCATGGCGGCCCGGGCGATGCCATCAGTGACTGGGTGGTCTGATGCGGCTCGGGCAGCAGCCACGCCGGGTGCGGTGGCGGCAAACCAGTCCAGAAACGCGCCCATGTGACGGGGCACATCATGGGAAGGTGGCGCCTCGTAGTGCACGGTCTCTTTGCCTGGCAAACCGCTGACGATCTGCATCGGGTCGGGGTGATCCCGATAGCGCCCCACGGCAATTCGCTGCGGACCGGAGGTGCCTGTTGGAAAGAGCGCGGATTGCCAGCGGCACAGCCGGTCCTCGTCCAGAGGCGCCGCAACGTCCATGCTGGCGTCTGAGAGCACCGCGACCAGGCCGTCCACCTGGCGATCCACAGGGCCTTGTTGAGACAGTCCCAGCCGCCGCAGAACCGAGGAACGAACCGCGTCCGCCGGCAGTTGCTGACCCTCGATGCGGGCGGTGGCCAGGGCCTCCTCGGTATAGGCGTTGAGCAGCAGCGGGTGGCTTGACTGCAAGCCGATGGCGGCTGCCTTGCCTTCGACGATGCCGGTCCAGCGCAGGGCAAGACCCAGATCGGCGGCTGCCGCCTGGGCGTCAAATGACAGTTCGGGCCAGTTCGGCTGCCGCCAGATCCAGCGTGTTGGAAAGCTCATGAGCCGCATTGTGTCTTATGCGGCTCAAAAAGTGAGCCGATTCAATTGAAATGCGACTCAACGCGCCCTTCTCGCAACGCTCCTGCGCGTGACGCCTCTTCTCGCAACGCCTGCACGCACTGGCTTGCTCAGGCCCCGGTCCTGCCGCTCGCCTGACCGCGGACCTCGACCCACAACAGATACAGCCCGCTGGCCACCACCACGGCGGCGCCGGCGATCACCAGCGCATCGGGGATCTGGGCGAAGACCAGCCACCCGAGCAGCGTCATGTAGAGGATCTGCTGGTACAGGAAGGGCCCCAGCGTGGCGGCCGTGGCGTAGCGGTGCGCCTGTGCCACGAAGTAGTGGCCCAGGCCGCCGCACAGGCCGGCCAGCCCGATGATGGCCCAGGTGAAGGCGTCGGCCGGGTCCTTCCATTGCGCCAGACCGAAGGGGGCGATGACCACGGCGGCACCGATGGCCGACATCAGCTGCAGCGAGGCGGGGGATTCCGTGGCCGCCAGGCGCCGGGTGAGGATGTTGAAGCTGGCGTACATGAACGCATTGCCCACGGACAGCAGCAGCGCGGGGTGGAAGGCGCCCGTCCACGGCCGCATGATGAGCATGACGCCGCCCAGGCCGGCGGCAATCGCCAGCCAGCGCCGGGCGTCCAGCCGCTCGCCCAGCCACCAGGCGCTGAGCAGGGCGATGAGCAAAGGCACCGAGAACTGGATGGCCCCCGTCTCGGCCAGTTGCAGGTACTGCAGCGCCCAGAAGTTCAGTGCCGTCATCACGCCCAGCATGGCCCCGCGCAGGGCCTGCTGCTTCACATTGCGCACCCGCACCAGCTCGCGGCCGTACCTGGGCGCCAGCAGGGCCGAGGTGATGAAGACATGCGCCACGAAGCGCATCCACACCACCTGGAAGACCGGCAGGTCCTGCACCAGCCACTTGGCGCTGGCATCCAGGACGGCGAACAGCAGGGTGGTCAGGCAGACCAGCGAGATGCCGATGCGCCGGTTGCGCGCGTTGTTGTCGTGGAGCATGCGGGCCTTCTTGGGATTCTAGGAGGCCGCGTTCGGGGGCGAACCACCATGACTTCCAGCTCGCTTTGGCCCTGGACGCCGGTTCGCGGCGCGCGATTCATATACTGATGAAGTAATGATCATGTATACACACATGAATTGGAGGTCAGGCCATGTCCAAACAGGCGGTGTTCACCATGAAACTCGAGCCCGAACTGCGCGAGGCCTTCATGGCCGAGGCGCTGGCCACCCATCGGCCGGCGTCGCAGTTGGTGCGGGAGCTGATGAGGGATTTCGTGCAGCGCCAGCGCGAAGAGCGGGAGTACGGTGACTTCCTGCGCGCCAAGGTGGACCAGGCCCGGGAGCAGGTCCGTGCCGGCAAGCTCGTCGGGGGGGACGAAGTCGAGGCCCGCTTTGCCGCCCGTCGGGCGCAGTTGCGCGCGGCAACGGGTGATGCCGTGGACGACAGCGGGGGCGGTGCCGGGAGTGGTGCGGTCGCGTGAGAATCTGTTGGGCCGCTGCCGCCGAGCAAGACCGCGCAGAGATCCTTGAGTTCATCGCCCAGGACAAGCCCCTGGCGGCCATCGTCATGGATGAGCGATTCGCCGCCGCGGTGGCGCATCTGGCCGATCACCCGCTGTTGGGGCGCACAGGCTTGGTGCCCGGGACCCGCGAACTGATTCCCCACGAAAGCTACCGGCTGGTCTACGAGGTCCAGGGCGATACCGTGTGGATCCTGGCACTGGTGCACACGGCGCGCATGTGGCCCCGGCGCTGATGCGGCGCTGGATGAGCGTTTCCGGCGCAGGTCGCTGCCGTGGCGCCCTCTGAGCTTGAGGAGTCTCGGCTTCCCTGGCAGAGAGCATGCAACCGGGTTGATCCTGCACGGCGCGGCCATCGGAGAATGGGAACTGCCCGTGCCGCGGGAAGATCCCACCCGGCTGATGACCTCCGTTGCCTTCGTTTCGCATGCCCTTGCCCACCATGAACCAGCTCGACCAGCTCAAGCAATTCACCACCGTCGTGGCCGACACCGGCAATTTCCGCCAGCTCGCCCAGTTCACGCCGCGAGACGCCACGACCAACCCCTCGCTCATCCTGAAGGCGGTGCAGCAACCGGAGTACGCGCCGCTGCTGGCCGACACGGTGACGGCGCACCGTGCGCGCCCAGTGGAGGCCATCGTGGACGAGGTGCTGGTGCGCTTCGGCCTGGAGATCCTGAAGGTGGTGCCCGGCCGCGTCAGCACCGAGGTGGATGCACGCCTGTCCTTCGACCGCGCCGCCACCCTGGCACGCGCGCGCCGCTTGATCGCGCTCTACGAGGCCGCCGGCATCGCCCGCGAACGCGTGCTGATCAAGATCGCCGCCACCTGGGAGGGCATCCAGGCGGCCGCCGAACTCGAGCGCGACGGCATCCGCTGCAACCTCACGCTGCTGTTCGCCTTCTGCCAGGCCGTGGCCTGCGGCGCGGCGGGCGTGCGGCTGATCTCGCCCTTCGTGGGCCGCATCTACGACTGGCACAAGAAGGCCGCCGGCGCCGCATGGGACGAAGCCGCCCGCGCCGGGGCGAACGACCCCGGCGTGCAGTCGGTCAGCCGCATCTATGCCTACTACAAGCGCCACGGCATCGCCACCGAGGTGATGGGTGCGAGCTTTCGCAACGTGGGGCAGATCACGGCGCTGGCCGGCTGCGACCTGCTGACCATCAGCCCGGAGCTGCTGGCCACGTTGCAGGCCAGTGATGCCCCGCTGACGCGCGCCCTGGACCCGCAGGCCGCGCGAGACGCCGACTTCCCGGCCGTGCACCTGGACGAGCCGGCCTTTCGCTGGGCCCTGAACGAGGACGCCATGGCCACCGAGAAGCTGGCCGAGGGCATCCGCGCTTTCGCCGTGGACGCGGCCAAGCTGGACCGCATGATCGAGGGCTTGCAAGGCTGAGGGACCGAACCTGTCGAAGCCCGCCTCCCCCGAGTTCGGAGCCTGCTGCCGATGACCCTGATGTCCCACCCCCGCTGCGACCGCACCGCCGCCTGGGCCGCGCTGCAAGGCCACTTCCAGGCCCATGGCCGTGGCCTGGACCTGCGCGAAGCCTTCGCGCGCGACCCGGCGCGCTTCGAGGCGCTGTCCTTCGAGGCGCCGGAGGTCTTTGCCGACCTGTCGAAGAACCTGCTGGACGCGGCCACGCTGCACTTCCTGCTCGACCTGGCGCGCGAGTGCGGCCTGGAGGCCCGCCGCGACGCGATGCTGGCCGGTGAACCGGTCAACCTCACCGAAGGCCGGGCGGTGCTGCACACGGCGCTGCGGGCGCCGCGCGGGGCCGGGCCTTTCAGCGACGAGGTGCATGCGACGCTGGACGCGATGCTCGCCTATGCTGACGAGGTGCGGGCCTCGGCGCAGGGCGGTCTCGGTGGCCCCAGTGACCCGAGTGCGAAGGGTGGCATCACCGACGTCGTCAACATCGGCATCGGCGGCTCGGACCTCGGCCCGCGCATGGCGGTGGCTGCACTGGACGCCTTGGCGCAGGACGGCCCGCGCCTGCACTTCGTGAGCAACGTGGACGGGCATGACCTGACCGCGGTGCTGCGCGGCCTGGACGCACGGCGCACGCTCTTCATCGTGGCCAGCAAGACCTTCACGACGCAGGAGACCATGGCCAACGCCCATGCGGCGCGCGACTGGTTTGATGCTCAGGGTGGCACCGACCGCGCTGCGCACTTCGTGGGCGTGACCACCAACCTGCAGGCCGCGGCCGCCTTCGGCATCACACGTCCCTTCGGCTTCTGGGCCTGGGTGGGCGGGCGCTACTCGCTGTGGAGCGCCATCGGCCTGCCGCTGGCCCTGGCCATCGGCAGCGCGAACTTCCGCGCCCTGCTGGACGGCGCCCATGCCATGGACCGGCACTTCGCCACCGCGCCGCTGGCGCGCAACCTGCCGGTGCTGCTGGGCCTGCTGGACCTCTGGTACCGCAACTTCCACGGCTTTGCCAGCCGCAGCGTGGCGCCCTACCACCAGGGCCTGCAGCGCCTGCCGGCCTACCTGCAGCAGCTGGAGATGGAGTCCAACGGCAAGGGCGTGGACCTGGACGGCGCGCCGCTGCCCTACGGCACCAGCCCCGTGGTGTGGGGCGAACCAGGCACCAACGGCCAGCACGCCTACTTCCAGATGCTGCACCAGGGCACGGACGTGATTCCCGTGGAGTTCATCCTGGTGCGCCAGCCGGCGCATGGCCTGCGCGACCAGCACGCCAAGCTGCTGGCCAACGGCCTGGCGCAGGCGCAGGCGCTGATGCTGGGCAAGACCACCGACCAGGCGCTGGCCGAGCACGCGCCTACGGCCTCCGCCACGCTGGACCGCGCCGTGCTGGCGCGCCACCGCACCTTCCCCGGCAACCGGCCCAGCACCACGCTGCTGCTGGAGGCGCTCACGCCCCGCGCGCTGGGTGCGCTGATCGCGCTGTACGAGCACCGCGTGTTCGTCAGCGGTGCGCTGTGGGGCATCAACAGCTTCGACCAATGGGGCGTGGAGCTCGGCAAGGCCTTGTGCAACGCGCTCCTGCCGCGCCTGGACAGCGGTGACGTGTCGGGGCTGGACGGCTCTACGGCCGGGCTGCTGCAGCGCCTGAAGGGTGCCCGCGCGTGAACGGCCCCGCCGTCATCTTCGACTTCGGCGCCGTGCTGTTCCAGTGGCAGCCGCTGGCGCTGCTGCAACAGACCGTGCCGGACCTGACGCCTGACGAGGCCGCGGCCCGGCGCGTGGCGGCGAGCTTCTTCGAGAGCTTCACGCCTGACAGCGACTGGGCCCGTTTTGATCTGGGCCTGGTGGAGGAGGGCGAACTCGCACGGCGCATTGCCGCGCGCACCGGAGCGCCTGAGGACCGCGTGCGCCGCGTCATCGACGCCATTCCCGGTCACCTGCAGCCCCAGGCCGACACCGTGGCCCTGCTGCAGCGCCTGAAAGCCGCCCGCCACCGCCTGTACTACCTGTCCAACATGCCGCGCGCCTATGCCGCGCACCTGGAGCGGCACAACGCCTTCATCGGTGACTTCCTGGACGGCATCTTCTCGGCGCGCGTGGGCCTGATGAAGCCGCACCGGGCCATCTTTGAACTCGCCCAGGAGCGCTTTGCGCTGGCGGGCACGCCCACGGTCTTCATCGACGACCACGCCGGCAACATCGCGGCGGCGCAGGCGCACGGCTGGCAGACGGTGCACTTCAGCGGGGCCGCGCAGGCGGAACAGGAACTGCAGCAGGCGGGGTGGCTGCCGCCGCCTTGAGCGCCGGGCGCGGCGGCTTGGGCGGCCCGAGAGGGCCTCTGCGGGATATCCCGTACAGGAAAAACCCGAGTTCGATTCCCAGCGTCGGCGGTGGACATCGCCTTGGTGTCACATTCCACGGCGTATCTTCTTTCAACCCAGACCGGAGACCGCCATGTCCCTCAGCCCCCGTTCCCCTTCCCGCCGCCAGGTGCTCCGGGGATCCGCGGCCACCATGGGCGCCGCGGCTTTCGCGCCCGCGCTGCTGGCGCAGGCCGCGCCGGTGCGCGTGGGTTACTCCATGTCGCGCACGGGACCGTGGACGGGCGGCGCGCAGGTCAGCCAGGAGCCGAACTTCCTGCTCTGGGCCGAGCAGCAGAACCAGGCCGGCGGCCTGGACGTCAAGGGCGTGCGCCGCAAGATCGAACTCATCAGCTCGGACGACCGCAGCGACACCGAGACCGTGGTGCGCACCTACGAGAAGCTGATGGGCAGCGACAAGGTGGACCTGGTGCTGCCGCCCTGGGGCAGCAACGCGAACTTCGCCGTCGCGCCGCTGGCCAACCGTTTCGGCTACCCCTTCCTCGCGCCCACTGCACTCAGCCGCCGTCTGGTGGAGATGAAGCTTCCCTACTTCTTCCTGCTGCTGCAGCAGCCCAAGGCCATGTGCGAGGCCATCGTGGACATGTTCAAGGCCAACGGCATCCGCACCGTGGCCTGCGTCTACGTGGACGACCTCTTCGGCCTGGAGAACTACGCCGCCTTCAAGGTGGCGCTGCAGGGCACGGGCATCAATCTGGTGGAAGACAAGAGCTACCCCGGCGGCGTGAAGGACCTCTCGCCCGTGCTGCGCTCCATCAAGGACAAGAACCCCGACGCGTTCGTGGGCTTCACCTACCCGCCGGACACCATCCTGGCCAGCCGCCAGGCCAAGGAGATCGGCTTCAACCCCAAGGTGTTCTACGCCTCGGTGGGCACGGCCTTCCCGCTGTACAAGAACGTGATGACGCCGGCCGGCGCCGAGGGCGTGACCGGCATGGGCTCCTGGAATGCCAAGACCAGCCCGGGCGCCAAGGCCTACTTCGATGCCCACGTGGCCAGCCAGAAGAAGGAGCCGGACCGTTGGGCCAGCGGCGCGGCCTGGGCGGGCCTGGAGATCCTGACCAATGCCGTGAAGCAGGTGGGTCTGGACCGCAAGGCCATCCGCGACTACGTGGCCGGCACCACGCACAAGACCATCCTTGGCGACATCCGCTTCCAGGGCAGCGAGAACGTGGGCACCCCGGGCACCATCGGCCAGTGGCAGAACGGCGAGTTCGAGGTGGTGTGGCCCGCGGCGCGCGCCACCGCCAAGCTCAACGTCAACAAGCCGGCCTGGAAGTAAGCCCTCCGCCAAGCCCTGATGGCCGGGCGCACGTCATGTGCCGCCCGGCGAAAGCCTTGCCATGTCCGCCGCCGCCTGGATCGAGCTGATCAGCTCCGGCCTCATCACCGGGGGCATCTACGCTTTGGTGGCGCTCGGGCTGAACCTGCAGTACGGGCTGATGCGCATCCTCAACATCGCGCATGGCGAGTTCCTGATGGTGGGCGCCTTCCTCACCTGGTGGGTGCAGTCTTCGCTGGGCCTGTCGCCCCTGTGGATGGTGCCGGTGTCGTTTGTGCTGCTGATGGTGCTGGGCCTGGCCATCCACTTCCTGTGCTTCAGGCGCCTGACCGCCACCTCGCCCAACCTGG
>JBJTZN010000060.1:0-59761 GCA_046087245.1 Rubrivivax sp. | reverse complement strand
GTGCCTTACCTGGCACGCGGCAAACAGCACGAGATGCTTAGGGCCTACTGCGAGACGCACTACCCCGAGGCCAAGAACGACCTAGCTAACGTCTTCCTGGAGCGCTGCCTGGAGCTCAGCCGCGACCAAGGGGCGGGTGTTGTGCAAATCGTGATGCCGCAGAACTGGCTGTTTCTCACCAGCTACAAGAAGCAGCGTGAATCGCTGCTTAAGACCGTGCAGTGGAATCTGCTTGCTCGGCTTGGAGAAGGTGGCTTCGACAGTCCGCAGGCTGCAGGTGCATTCATCATTCTGCTTACCCAGACCAACGCCAACACGGCCGAGGACTTCAGCCTCCGGGGTGTGGACGCCAGCCCGCCCAAGGTCGCGCAGGAAAAGGCGGCGCTACTACGCGACGGTGAGGTTGCTGCCGTGAGTCAGCGGGGACAGCTTGCCAATCCAGATGCACGGGTCGGCCTTAGCGAACAGCAATCCGGCGATTTGCTCCAGAAGTTCGCGCTGGCTGCTCAAGGCATGCCGACCAGCGATTCCCCGCTCTTTGTCCAGTTCCATTGGGAAAACTCAAGTCGGGGTGACTCGTGGGAGTTCCACCAGAGTACGGTCGAAGAGTCGATGTATTGGGGTGGATGTGAACGCATCGTCCTGTACGAAAAGGGCAATGGGCGAATGCGCGCGCTTGCTGCTGCCCAAGACAGAGACAGGGGCCGAGACCGACAGGGTGCTCCGGTCTGGGGCAAGCGGGGCGTGGCAATAGGTCTGATGCGAGAACTCCCCCGCGCGCTGTACAGCGGTACCAAGTTCGATAACAACATGAGCGCGGTCGTCCCCTATGAGCAGGAGCATCTGCCAGCGGTTTGGTCCTTCTGTTCGTCGGCCGACTTCAGCGAGGCCGTTCGGCGCATAGACCAAAAGCTGAATGTCACCAATGCCACGCTGGTTAAGGTTCCCTTTGACCTCGCTCATTGGCAGCGGGTCGCCGCTGAGCGCTACCCCAACGGCCTACCCAAGCCGTATTCGGACGACCCCACCCAATGGCTGTTCCATGGCCACCCGCAGCCCGCCACCGACCCGCTACAAGTCGCCATCGCCCGCCTGGCTGGCTATCGCTGGCCGGCCGAGACCGACATGGCGATGGAGCTGGCCGACGAGGCCCGCGCCTGGATTGCATGCTGCGAGCAACTGGCCGAGCATACCGACGACGACGGTATCGTCTGCCTGCCCTCGGTGCGTGGAGAGGCGCCCGCCCATGACCGTCTGCTCAAGCTGCTGATTGCCGCCTGGAGTCATGTCCACGGCGACGCCCATGGCGCCGCCGGCGTGCAGCCCGGCAGCTGGAAGCCTGCCGTGCTCGACAAGTTGCTGGCTGACGCCGAGTGCGCTGGCAAGGGCCTGGACGTCTGGCTGCGCGAAAAGTTCTTCGAGCAACACGCCAAGCGCTTCCAACACCGCCCCTTCATCTGGCACGTGTGGGACGGCCTGAAGGATGGCTTCGCTGCGCTGGTGAACTACCACCAGCTCGACCACAAGAAGCTGGAGCGCCTCATCCACACCTACCTGGGCGACTGGATTCGCCAGCAGGAGGCTGGCGTGCGCTCGGGCGCGGATGGCGCCCCCATCCGTCTGGCCGCCGCGCAGGACCTGAAGCGTCGGTTGGAGCTCATCCTGGACGGCGAGCCGCCCTACGACATTTTTGTCCGCTGGAAGAAGCCATCCGAACAGCCTATCGGCTGGAACCCCGACCTCAACGATGGCGTGCGCCTGAACATCCGCCCCTTCATGACCGCCGAGGTGCTGCGCCACAACAAGAAGCCCAAGCTGAACATCACCTGGGACAAGGACCGCGGCAAGGACGTCGAAAGCGCGCCTTGGTTCAAGACCTTTGGCGGTGACCGCATCAACGACCACCACCTGACGGTGGAGCGGAAAATGGCTGCAAGGAGTCGCGAATGAGTCAGGTCTACCCGTACGCCCGCTTCTGGCGCTGTGCGCTGCAGGTCAACCCGGCTGGCTACCACGCCAGCTATCGGGGCGCTGACCATGGGCTCACCGAAGAGGCCTACAACCAGGCGTTGCTCCGGAAGTGCAAGGAACTCGACATCCGCGTCGTGGGCATGGCCGACCATGGCAGCGTCTCCAGCATCGACGCTGCACGTCAGGTGCTGGCGCCAGCCGGGATCGTGGTGTTTCCGGGGTTTGAGATCGCATCGAACGACAAGACGCACTTCGTCTGTCTGTTTGGCGAGGAGTCCACGAGCCAGTCCTTGGAGAGGTACCTCGGAAGACTGCAGCTCTTGGACCCCGAGGACGGCGTGCGGCCTTCGCGCTTGAGTGCCGAGCAGTTGATCGATATCGTCGTCGACGAGTTGGGCGGCTTCGTCTACGCAGCGCACTGCACCGAGGACAAGGGCCTGCTGAAGCTGCGTCAGAACCATGTCTGGCAGTTGCCCAAGCTGCGTGCTGCCCAGATTCCAAAGAGCATTGAGGATCTGAAGGGTACCGACGACGACTTCTACCGCAGGGTTTTCCTGAACAAGGACAAGGCCTACGAGCGCGAACATCCGATGGCCGCGATCAATGCGAAGGATGTCGCCCAGCCCGAAGACCTCGCGCACCCGGGTGCCACCTGCTGGGTCAAGATGACTCAACCGACGTTCGGCGCGTTCAAGGTGGCGTTCCTCGACCCCGAGTCGCGCGTGCGCTTGAACTCCGAGCAGCCCGAAGTCAAGCCCAGCGCGATCCACAGCGTCAAGGTCAGCGGGGGCTACCTCGACGGCATGGAAGCGGTGCTGTCCGGCCACCTGGACACGGTGATAGGCGGGCGCGGGACGGGCAAGTCGACCTTGATCGAATGCCTGCGGTTCGCTCTGGACGTGCTGCCCAAGGGCATGCAGGCCCGCAAGCAGCACAACGAGATCATCAAGGAGAACCTGGGCAAGGACCTGGGCCGGGTGGAGGTGCAACTCACCTCGTTCGCGCAGCATGGCAAGCGCTACACGGTCACCCGCAGGGTTGGCGAAGCGCCGATCGTGCGCGATGCCGAAGACCAGGTCTCCACGCTACTGCCACGTGACCTGCTGCCGGATCTGGACATCTACGGCCAGAACGAGATCTACGAGCTGGCCCAGGACGAAGGGAGCCGCCTGCGGCTGCTGGAGAAATTTCTGCCTCAAGACCAGGACGGCAAGGCTCAACTGGACCAGGTGCAGAAGCGGCTGCGAGACAACGCCGAGAAACTCACCAAGGCTTTCGACGATGCCGACACGCTGCACGAGCAAGTGAACCGGCTGCCGAAGCTACAAGAGCAATTGCAGAGCTACGAGGCGCTGGGTCTGAAGGACAAGCTCGCACGGGTTCCGCTGCTGGAACGCGAGCGCCAGATCGATGTCCGTGCTCAAGATGAACTGAAGGGACTACAGGCCGCGCTGGCCACCCTTCAAGACGCGTTGCCCGACACGACCTTCATCAGCGACAAGGCCCTGGAAGGTCTACCCCACGCCGCGCAACTGTTGGTGATGCGGAAGGTGCTCGAGGGGCTCCAGCAGTCAATGGCCGCGTTGATCGCGCAGGGACAAGGGGTGCTCAATCAGGGCGCGGCTGACATGCAAGCTGCACGCCAAGCGTGGCAGGCGGCGCAGGCTGCGGCGCAGGCCGAGATCGATGGCGCTCTGCGCAGCCTGCCCTCAGCGGCGGGGCGCACGGGTCAGCAGATCGGCGTGGAGTATCAGAAGCTTCAACAGGAGATCGAACGCATCCGACCTCTGCAGTCGAGGATGGCTACCTTCAAGCAGCTCATCGACAGCCTGCAGCAGGAGCGGAGGAATCTTCTGGCCGAGCTGTCCGACCGGCGACACTTGCGTCTTCAGGCTCTGCAATCCGCTGCAAAGACGCTGAATCGCCGGCTAGAGGGCCGTCTGAACGTGGACATCGAACCGCAGGGCGATCGGAAACCGCTCCTAGAGTTTTTGAAGGACTGCAAACTCGAAGGCGTTGGCGAGAGGCGGCTGGCATGGATCGAAGAGCGCGGGCAGTTCTCAACGATCCAGCTGGCTCAGAGCATCCGGCAAGGCAAGGAGATGCTGGCGCTGGAATGGAACCTCACGCCCGTGGTCGCCGAGGCCTTGAGCAAGTTGCCGCGGTCAAAGCTGATGGCGCTGGAGTCGCTGGAGCTCGACCACAGCGTCAAGATCGAGCTGAACGTGAATGCTGGGGAAGGACCGCCCGTCTACCGATCACTCGAACGCCTCTCCACGGGTCAACAGTGCACGGCGATCCTTCACCTGCTGCTGTTGGACAACCGCGACCCGCTGGTGATGGATCAGCCCGAAGACAACCTGGACAACGCCTTCATAGCCGAGCGCATCGTGCGCGAGCTTCGCAAGGCCAAGACGCAGCGCCAGTTCATCTTCGCCACGCACAACGCCAACATCCCCGTGTTCGGCGACGCCGAGTGGATTGGCGTGTTCACCGCAACGGATGCCCATGGCAGCCTCGCAGCGGATGCGCAGGGCTCGATTGACGTTCCGGCGATTCGAGACAGTGTCGCCACCATCCTGGAGGGTGGCCGCGATGCGTTCATGCAGCGCAAGGCGAAGTATGAATTCTGATCCCAGCAAGAATGCGCACTTGGAGTGGCCATGCTGAAGAGTGACCTGCTGCAGCTGATCGCAAACGGCGAGAACTCCGGTGTCGAGTTCAAGCGTGATGACCTGCGTCCCGAGCAGCTGGCCAAAGAGATCGTTGCCCTGGCCAACTTGAAGGGTGGCAAGGTCCTGCTGGGCGTGGAGGACGACGGCAGCATCAGCGGTATCCAGCGAAACGATCTGGAACACTGGGTGATGGACACCGTCTTCGGCCGGTACGTGCACCCGATGATCCTGCCGTACTTCGAGGTGGTCTCACTTGACGATGGCAAGCGCGTCGCAGTGATCACATTGACCGAGGGTACTGCCAAGCCGTACGTTGTTCGCGATGCGCCCCGCGAGGAGGTCTATATCCGCATGGGCAGCACCTCCCGGCGGGCCACACGAGAACAACTCGCACGGCTGTTCGAGAGCGGCGGAATGCTTCACTCCGAGCTGATGCCGGTTTCAGGCACAGCGCTGAGCGACCTGGACCGCGCCCGCCTGGAGGACTATCTGTTGCGTGTGGTGGGCGATCCCGAAGCGCCCGCCGATAACGGCGCGTGGCATCAGCGCCTTATCGGGCTGGGGATGATGGTGGCGCGTGACGACGGGGCCCCCGTCTGCTCGATCGCGGGACTTGTGCTCTTCGGCCTCTACCCACGTCAAAAGATGCGATACGCGGGGGTGCGGTGGATGTCGTTCCAAGGCATCGACATGAGCTACCAAGCCCAGGACGACACCGTGATCGACGGTCCGATGGTGGCGCTGTGGGAGGGCGACCACGGCGGACCACCTATCGAACCCGGTCTGATCGAGCGCGTGGCCGACCGCATGAAGCCGTTCATCACTGTGCAAACAGAAGTGCTCCAGAACGAGCTTCGGCGTGAGACTAGGTCGCGCTTCGCCTCAGAAGCCGTGCGCGAGGCCATGGTCAATGCCCTGGTTCACCGCGACTGGACGCGCCCGGTGGAAGTGGAGATCGTCAACTACGTCGACCGCCTGGAAGTCACGAGCCCGGGCGCGCTGCAGAACTCGATGACGATCGAGAAGATGCTGGCTGGTCAACGCTCGGCACGCAACCCGGTCATCATGGAAGTGATGCGCGACTATGGCTACGTCGAGCAGCGGGGCATGGGCGTAAGACGAAAGATCGTGCCCTTGTCGCGCGACTTCGCCGGCCGGGATGCAACGTTCGAGGTTACCGATGACTTCGTGCGCGTGATCCTGCCGGCAGCTCTCGAGAAGCTCGAACGATGAAGAGTGACATTTCGGGAACCAGGAGTTCTGCCCAGACGGTTTCGGATGTAGTTGTGGGGGCTCTGAGGCTTGCCGCCGCGGGCAACTCACACACGGCCGATCGCACAGCCGCCGTTCTTTGGCCCGACAAGGAACGGCAGTGGGCGGCTGCCTTGCCCAAGTTGAAGCAGCTGCTACCCGGTCTACTCGAGCTCGGCGCCTTTGACCCTACATCTCGAAGCGGCCCAGCCGTCTGGCTCAAGTGCGCGATTGCCGATGTGTTGCCGGAGGTGGAGTTCCAGGGCGTGCCGGTCGTCTACCTGCCGGGCGTGAGCCGCGCCGAGCTGCGCGCTATCGAGAGCTGCCCGCGCGACCTGCAGCCGCTGGCTGAGCTGCAGTACCGGGGCGTGTTCTGGAGCCAGGTCAACACGAAGGACTGGACGGTAAGCGCGTTCCTGTCTTCGAAGCACGGCGGCCTTGGGCTGGACGTGGCACAGGACAAGGCAACGCAGGAGGCTTTGGCGCAGGTGCTGTCCGCCGGCGTGTTGCTCGACAGGCCGCTGGACGAACTGAAGGGCCGGCAAATCAACGCCGAGTGGTTGCTGAGCCTGCTGGCACCGAATCCGACCCGAGACTTGCTGGTGTGGATGAATGATCCCCAGGCCACGCAGAAAGAATGGGCTAAGGGGGCCGGCGTGCGGTGGAACGTGTTCTGCAAGCGGGCCAAGTCCGACTTCGGCTTCGACCCGGTCAGTGACGGCG
The DNA here is from genome assembly GCA_046087245.1 of Rubrivivax sp. Taxonomy (GTDB): domain Bacteria; phylum Pseudomonadota; class Gammaproteobacteria; order Burkholderiales; family Burkholderiaceae_C; genus Rubrivivax. The sequence continues at coordinate 53,141 of JBJTZN010000060.1, read as the reverse complement.
CCCTAGTCGCTGCTGAGAAGCTGGCCCGACGCGAGGGCAAGTGGGCAGCCGTGGCCGAGCTCTATCGGGATTCGTTCACGAGCTTCCCGGAGGTGCTGACGCTGCTCCGCACCGTGCAGCCACCGCAGTTGGGGCTGTTCCCGGACATGGACCCCCATGGACCTTTGGCCGGCTACCCACAGGCCAACGAGGAAGGCGAGGCCAGCCTGCGCTACGCGCTGTCTGCCTGTGCGGCCATGGACGCCGCCCAGGCTCGCACCGCGATTGCCACCGCGGAGAAGGAGCACGGCGCGCGCCGGGGTTGGTTGTGGTCCCGCATGGGGCAGTCGCCCTTGGCTCAAGCGCTTGAGCACCTGGCTCGATTGGCCGAGCTGAGCGCGGCGGCGCCCATCGGCGCTACGCCTTCGGAGCTGGCTGCGAGCTACCAGCAGTCTGGGTGGCGTGTGGATGAGGCGGCGACGCAGGCCATGGGCGCCGTGCAAACCAAGGCAGACACCGACGCCGTTGGCGCCGCAGTGCGCGCCGTCTACCTGCCCTGGTTGGAAGAAGCGGCCAAGCGACTGCAGGACGCCGTGAAGAAGGTGGGAGGCATGCCAGCGCTGCATGCGGCATCGGACGCAGCAGCTGATTCGGGCACCTGCACGGTGTTCGTGGACGGCCTGCGGTACGACGTCGCCCAGCGGTTGCGTACCAAGCTGGATGGGCTGGGCACCACGACGTTGGCAGCCCGTTGGACCAGCATGCCGTCGGTCACGGCTTCCGGCAAGGCTTGGTGCTCGCCAGTGGCGGGGCTGGTGTCCGGCACGGCGGAAGACGTGGAGTTCGAGCCCTGTGTTGCGGCGGACCGCAAACCGCTCTCTGGCCACAACTTCAGGAAGCTGCTGACCGACAACGGCGTGCAGCCGCTGGACAAGCACGAGACAGGTAACCCAAGCGGACGCGCCTGGACGGAGTCGGGCGACCTGGACCACTACGGCCACGAGCACGGCGTTCGTCTTGCGCGCGACGTGGATGCACAACTGGCTGCGGTGGTCGAACGGGTGCAGGAACTGCGCGGTGCGGGGTGGCGCCGAGTGCGCATCGTCACTGACCACGGCTGGCTATTGGTTCCCGGTGGCTTGCCGAAGACGGAACTGCCGAAGCACCAGGCCGAGACCCGTTGGGGGCGCTGCGCTGTTCTCAAAGACACGGCACACGGCACCCCGCTGACCTTCGGCTGGGATTGGTGTAAAGATGTCCAAGTGGCGTATGCGCCAGGTGTGTCGTCCTTCATTGCTGGAGCCGACTACGCGCACGGTGGCCTGAGTCTGCAAGAGTGCCTGGTGCCGGTGCTGGACCTGGTGGTGGCTGCGCCTGCGGCAGTCTTACAGGTCTCCATCAAGGCGGTGACATGGAAGGGCCTGCGCTGCGTGGTCGAGGTGGACAGCTCGTCGGCCAGCCTGACAGTGGACGTGCGAACAAAGCCCGCGCAGGCGGCGTCCAGCCTGGTGGCCAGCGTGAAGCCCCTCGAGGCCGGCAAGGCCAGCGTGGCGGTCGCCGACGACGACAACCTGGGCGCTGCGGCTGTGGTCGTCATCCTGGGAGCCGATGGCCAGGTGCTGCAGAAGCAGGCGACGACGGTGGGTGGCTGAATGAAGCCAAGCCAGGGAAGGAGCTGCTACCTCGTTACCTGGTACAGAGATAGAGAACAGCAAGGCGGGCGACCGGCTCCAGACAGGTCGCAGATGGTGATTGACGATGCAGCTCGACGACTTGGATAGGAAGGCAACCGCTGCCTTCGAAGGCTACGTGGTACGCAAGGACCTGGTGCGGACGTTCAGCCGCCAGTTCCCGGTGCCGACGTACGTGGTCGAGTTCCTGCTGGGCCGCTACTGCGCCACCACGGACGAGGCGGAAATCCAGGAGGGTCTGGATATCGTCCAGCGGCAGCTGGCGTCGCGGACGGTGAAAGCCGGTGAGGAGGAGCTCTTCAAGGCTCGTGCACGCGAGGCCGGCTCCGTGAAAATCATCGATATCGTCACGGCGCGACTGGACTCCAAGACCGACTCCTACATCGCCACCTTGCCCAGCCTGCGCCTCACGGACGTGCGGCTCACGCCCGAGATGGTCAAGGAGAACGAGCGCATGCTCACGGGCGGCTTCTACGCCGAGGTGACCCTGGGCTACGACGCGTCCATCGCGCAGGAAAAGGGCGGGCGCCCTTTCGGTGTCGAGGCGCTGCGGGCCATTCAGCTCTCAAAGCGCGAGACGCTGGACGTCCTGGCCAAGGGGCGAGAGCAGTTCTCAACCGCCGAGTGGCGCGACCTGCTGCTGCGCAGCGTCGGCTTTGAGCCCGAGACCCTGTCGGAGCGCGCCAAGGACGCGCTGCTGCTGCGCATGGTGCCGTTCGTGGAGCGCAACTACAACCTGGTAGAGCTCGGCCCTCGGGGCACGGGTAAGTCGCACCTGTTCCAGCAGGTGTCGCCCTATGCCCACCTCATCTCCGGTGGCAAGGCGACCGTGGCCCGCATGTTCGTCAACAACGCCAGCGGCCAGCGCGGTCTGGTCTGCCAGTACGACGTGGTGTGCTTCGACGAGGTGTCTGGCGTGTCCTTCGACCAGAAGGACGGCGTCAGCATCATGAAGGGCTACATGGAGAGCGGCGAGTTCTCCCGGGGCAAGGAGAGCATCCGGGCGGACGGCTCCATCGTGCTGGTGGGCAACTTCGACGTTGACGTAGAGCACCAGCAGCGCATCGGTCACCTCTTCGGGCCGCTGCCGCCCGAGATGCGCGACGACACGGCGTTCATGGACCGCATCCACTGCTTCCTGCCTGGCTGGGATGTGCCGAAACTGAACCCCACGCTGTTCACCGCCCACTTCGGCCTGGTGAGCGACTTCCTGTCGGAGTGCTTCACCCAGCTGCGCAACCAGAGCCGGGTGTCGACGCTGCAAGGGCGTGTGCGCTGGGGCGGAGCGCTGTCGGGCCGAGACCTCAACGGCGTGAACAAGACCGTGAGCGGGCTGCTGAAGCTGATGTACCCAGGTTCTGAGATGGCGGTCAGCGAGGAAGACCTCGAGTGGGCCGTGCGCCTGGCGCTGGAAGTGCGCCGCCGGGTCAAGGAACAGCAGAAGCGCATCGGCGCGGCCGAGTTCCGCAACACCCACTTCAGCTACACCTTGGGCGCCGAGGGCGTCGAGAAGTTCGTCAGTACGCCCGAGCTGCAGAGCCAGGGTGGCATTGGCGACGAGCCGCTGGAGTGCGGCCAGGTCTGGGTGCTGAGCCCCGGCGGCGATGAAGAGCACCCGGGCCTTTTCCGGCTCGAGGTTAACGAGGGGCCGGGGAGCGGCGTGCGGGTGCTGAACAACCCGGTACCGGCCGCCTTCAAGGAGTCCATCCGCTGCGCGGAGCAGAACCTGTATGCCCGGGCCCTGCAACTGGTGGGTGACCGTGACCCACGGTCCCACGAGTTCTCGGTTCAGCTGCGCGGCTTCGACGCCGCCAAGGCCGGCGCCAAAACCGGCGTCGGGGCGCTCATCGCGCTGTCCAGCGCGCTGCTGAAGAAGTCAGTCCGCGGTGGCCTGGTGGTCGTGGGCGAGGTGACGCTCGGCGGCACCATCGAGCCCATTCACAACGCGGTGACTTTGGCCGAAATCGCCGTCGAAAAGGGAGCCAAGGCTCTGCTGCTGCCCGTGTCCTGCCGGCGCCAGTTGTTCGACCTGTCGGATGAGATGGCGACGAAGCTGGACATTGAGTTCTATCAGGACGGGCGTGACGCGCTCTTGAAGGCGTTGGCAGAGTAGGTGTACCGGCTCATCTTGATCAGGTAGCTGAATTCGGCACTGCCCGCCGCAATCAGAGCCACCCCCCCACTCCGGAGCCTGCGCCATGTCCTCCAGCACTGCCACGGCCGGCCACGCGGCCGGCACTTCCGATCCCGACCACCTGCTCCTCACCCGGCTGCGGGCGCACCGGCGGGCCCATCGGCGCCTGGGCGGGCTGCCGCATCATCCGCCGTCGTCGCCCCCGCCGCCCACGCGGGGCCAGCGCGTGGCCGACCGGGTGGCGGCCGTGGTGGGCTCCTGGGCCTTCATCCTGGGCCAGAGCCTGTTGATCGTGCTGTGGATCAGCTGGAATCTGCTGGGCGCCCAGCCCACCTGGGACCCGTTCCCCTTCATCCTGCTGAACCTGGTGCTGTCGTTCCAGGCGGCTTACACAGCGCCGGCCATCATGATGAGCCAGAACCGCCAGGCGGCCATCGACCGTCTGCAGGCCAGCAACGATTACGAGGTGAACGTGAAGGCCGAGTTGGAGATCGAGGCCCTTCACGAGAAGATCGACCTGCTGCGCGAGCAGGAGATCCGCGACCTGAGCGCCGCGGTGAAGAGCCTGTCGGAGCAGTTGGGCAAGCTGTCGAGGGCCTGAGCTTGCCGAGGCCACGGCCGCCCTGCACGGCGCGTTGGAAGGTCTTGTGCTGGCGGAGGGAGCGGGATTCGAACCCGCGGTGGGCTGTTAACCCACACACGCTTTCCAGGCGTGCGACTTAAACCACTCATCCATCCCTCCGCAGGGATGTCAGCGAAGGCGCCTGGGAGACGCTGCTGCGGTGACGGGGGCGGAGTTTAGCCCACGGCTTGCCACGCATGGCGCTGCAGCCAGGCCAGGGGCACGAAGTCGAGCGCCCGCTGGTGGGTGCTTTCGAGGATGACGGGCGGGGCGCAGCCGTCTGCGTAGGCTTCTTTCCAGCGCAGCGCGCATACGCACCAGCGGTCGCCGGGCTTCAGGCCCTTGAAGCGGTGTTCGGGCCGCGGGGTGATGAGGTCGTTGCCGCGCTCGAACTGCTGGTTGAGGAACTCCACGGTCATGCGGGCGCAGATGACGTGGCTGCCGGCGTCCTGCGCGTCGGTGTGGCAGCAGCCGTCGCGGAACCAGCCGGTCAGCGGATCGTAGGAGCAGGGCACCATCTCCTGGCCCAGCACGTTGCGGGCCTCAGGGGGCATGCCGGCCGCCCTTCATCAGCGTCATGGCCGAGCCGATGAGCGCCGACACCTCGGTCATGTTGCCGGGCACGATCATGGTATTGGTGGTGCGCGCCAGCTGGCCGTAGGCCTCCACGGCGCGCTCGGCCACCTTGAGTTGCACCGCCTGTTCGCCGCCGGGTTGCTGGATGGCCGCGGCGATCTTGCGGATGGCTTCGGCCGTCGCCTCGGCCACGGCGGTGATGGCGGCGGCCTCGCCCTGGGCCTTGTTGATCTCGGCCTGCTTCTCGCCCTCGGAGCGCGCGATGAAGGCCTCGCGCTCGCCCGTGGCGATGTTGATCTGTTCCTGGCGCCGGCCTTCGGAGGCCGCGATGAGCGCGCGCTTCTCGCGCTCGGCCGTGATCTGGGCCTGCATGGAGCGCAGGATCTCCGCCGGGGGCGTGAGGTCCTTGATCTCGTAGCGCAGCACTTTCACGCCCCAGGTCAGCGCGGCTTCATCCAGCGCGTTCACCACCGACGCGTTGATCAGGTCGCGCTCTTCGAAGGTCTTGTCCAGTTCCATCTTGCCCACCACGCTGCGCAGCGTGGTCTGGGCCAGCTGGGTGATGGCGGTGAGGTAGTCGCTGCTGCCGTAGCTGGCGCGCATGGGGTCGGTGACCTGGAAGAACAGGATGCCGTCCACCTGGAGTTGGGTGTTGTCCTTGGTGATGCAGACCTGGCTGGGCACGTCCAGCGGCACTTCCTTGAGCGAATGCCGGTAGGCCACGCGCTCGATGAAGGGCACGATGAACTTCAGGCCCGGCGTGAGCGTGCGGTCGAACTTGCCCAGGCGTTCGACCACCCAGGCGTTTTGCTGGGGCACGATCTTGAAGGTGCGGGCGACGAACACGATCGCGGCCACCAGGATGACGAGGGCGATTTCCATGGGGGACTCCTCCTTGGGTAATGGAAAGGGGAAAGGGTGTGCGGCCGGTCGAAGCCCGGCTGGCGGGGCGGTGGGTTCAGCCCTGGGGTGCGCCGGGCGCGGTCGGCACCACGTCGAGCTCGTTGCCATGCACCGCCACGATGCGGTGTTCACCCACGGTGGGCGCCCCGCCGCCGGTGTGTCGCACCGTCCAGAGGGCGCCACGGTAGGGCACCCGGGTCCGGCCGTCGGCCTGCCAGGATGGCACCTGCAAGGTCTGCCCGATGTCCAGGCTGACATCGGCATTGGACGCGGCAGGCGCGGAGCGCGGCGCGCGGGCGCGTGTGAAGTGCCACAAGGCGGTGGCTCCACCGCCCACCAGGGCGGCGGCCACGAACTGTCCGCTGCCCGTGGCGCCGGCATGTGCGGCCACCGCGGCCGCCACGCTGCCCAAGGCCAGCATCAGGAGGTAGAACGTGCCTGTGAGCAGCTCGGCAATGACCAGTGCGCCGGCCAGAACCCACCAAAGCGTTGATGCCTGGAACTCCATGCGTCTGTCTCCCGCGACACTCTGATGGTGGTCAGTGTATCGACGGCGCTTGCAGCCCTACACTTCGCCCGGTTTCGTGAAGCCGGGGATCCCCGGACGAGGGCTGCCCAGATGATCCGCTTCCGCTTTCCCGTCTTCATCATCGATGAAGACTTCCGCTCCGAGAACACCTCCGGCCTGGGCATCCGTGCGCTGGCGCAGGCCATCGAGAAAGAAGGCTTCGAGGTGCTGGGCGTCACCAGCTACGGCGACCTGAGCCAGTTCGCGCAGCAGCAAAGCCGGGCCAGCGCCTTCATCCTGTCCATCGACGACGAGGAGTTCACACCCGGGCCCGAACTGGACCCGGCGGTGCTGAACCTGCGCAAATTCATCGGCGAGATCCGCTTTCGCAACGCCGACATTCCCATCTACCTGTACGGCGAGACGCGCACCTCGCAGCACATCCCCAACGACATCCTGCGCGAGCTGCACGGCTTCATCCACATGTTCGAGGACACGCCGGAGTTCGTGGCGCGTCACATCATCCGCGAGGCCAAGAGCTACCTGGACACCCTGGCGCCGCCGTTCTTCAAGGCGCTGATGGACTACGCGCAGGACGGCTCCTATTCCTGGCACTGCCCCGGCCACAGCGGCGGGGTGGCGTTCCTGAAGAGCCCGGTGGGGCAGATGTTTCACCAGTTCTTCGGCGAGAACATGCTGCGTGCCGACGTGTGCAACGCCGTGGACGAACTGGGCCAGCTGCTGGACCACACCGGTCCGGTGGCGGCCAGCGAGAAGAACGCCGCGCGCATCTTCAACGCCGACCACTGCTTCTTCGTCACCAACGGCACCAGCACCAGCAACAAGATGGTGTGGCACCACACGGTGGCGCCCGGCGACGTGGTGGTGGTGGACCGCAACTGCCACAAGAGCATCCTGCACTCCATCATCATGACGGGCGCGGTGCCGGTGTTCCTGCCGCCCACGCGCAACCACTTCGGCATCATCGGGCCCATCCCTCAGGCCGAGTTCTCCCCGGCGGCCATCCGCAAGCGCATCGCGGCCAACCCGCTGCTGGCGGGCGTGGACGCGAAGAAGGTCAAGCCGCGCATCCTGACGCTGACGCAAAGCACCTACGACGGCGTGCTCTACAACACCGAGACCATCAAGCACACGCTGGATGGCTACATCGACACGCTGCACTTTGACGAAGCCTGGTTGCCGCATGCGGCCTTCCATCCGTTCTACGGCACCTTCCACGCCATGGGCAAGAAGCGGCCCAGGCCCAAGGACCAGCTGGTCTTCGCCACGCAGAGCACGCACAAGCTGCTGGCCGGGCTGAGCCAGGCCTCGCAGGTGCTGGTGCAGGACGCCCAGAACCGCAAGCTCGACAGGCACCTATTCAACGAGGCCTACCTGATGCACACCTCCACCAGCCCGCAGTACGCCATCATCGCGAGTTGCGATGTGGCCGCGGCCATGATGGAGCCCCCGGGCGGCACCGCGCTGGTGGAAGAGAGCATCGCCGAGTCCATGGACTTCCGGCGCGCCATGCGCAAGGTGGACAAGGAGTACGGACGGGACTGGTGGTTCAAGGTCTGGGGGCCGGACAAGCTGGCCGCCGACGGCGTGGGCCGTGCGGAAGACTGGATCCTGAAGGCCGGCGACAGATGGCATGGCTTTGGCAGCCTGGCGCCGGGCTTCAACCTGCTGGATCCGGTGAAGAGCACCATCATCACGCCGGGCCTGGACGTGTCGGGCAAGTTCGCCAAGACGGGCGTGCCGGCCGCTGTGGTGACGAAGTACCTGGCCGAGCACGGTGTGGTGGTGGAGAAGACGGGCCTGTATTCCTTCTTCATCATGTTCACCATCGGCATCACCAAGGGCCGCTGGAACACCATGGTCACGGCGCTGCAGCAGTTCAAGGACGACTACGACCGCAACCAGCCGATGTGGCGGGTGCTGCCGGAGTTCTGCGCCGCGCACCCCCGCTACGAGCGCACCGGCCTGAAGGACCTGTGCCAGAGCATCCACGAGACTTATGCCAAGGGCGACATCGCCCGGCTGGTCACCGACATGTACCTGTCGGACCTGCACCCTGCCATGAAGCCCAGCGATGCCTTTGCGCGGATTGCCCACCGGCAGACCGACCGCGTGCCCATCGATGCGCTGGAAGGGCGCATCACCACCTCGCTGCTGACGCCTTATCCCCCGGGCATCCCGCTGCTGATCCCGGGCGAGCGCTTCAACCGCAAGATCGTGGATTACCTGAAGTTCGCCCGTTCATTCAATGCCGCCTTCCCGGGCTTCGACACCGATGTCCACGGCCTGGTGGAGGAGGAGCCGGAGTCGGGCGGGCCGCGCCAGTACTTCGTGGACTGCGTGCGCGACTGAAGCGTCCTGGATGCCTGAGGCGCCTCAGGCGCCTGAGGCACCTCAGGCGTCCGAGCTCAGGGCTCCATGCCGCCAGCCACCTGGCTGAAGCCGCCGTCCACGTAGGTGATTTCGGCGGTGACGCCCGCGGCCAGATCCGACAGCAGGAAAGCCGCGACGTTGCCCACATCGTCGATGGTGATGTTGCGGCGGATGGGGGACTCGCGCTCCACCACGTCCAGGATCTTGCCGAAACCCTTGATGCCGGAAGCGGCCAGCGTCTTGATAGGCCCGGCAGAGATGCCGTTGACCCGCACGCCGCGGGGCCCCATGCTGGCGGCCAGGTAGCGCACGCTGGCCTCCAGCGAGGCCTTGGCCAGGCCCATGGTGTTGTAGCCCGGCACCACGCGCAGGGCTCCCAGATAGGTGAGCGTGAGCAGTGCCGAACCCGGGTTCAGGCGGTGGGCCGCCGCCTTGGCCATGGCCGGGAAGCTGTAGGCCGAGATGTCGTGGGCGATCTTGAAGCCCTCGCGCGACAGGCCGTCGAGGAAGTCGCCGGCAATGGCCTCGCGCGGCGCGAAGCCGATGGCGTGGACGAAGCCGTCGAACGTGGGCCAATGCTCGCCCAGTTGTTCGAAGGTGCGCTGGATCTGGGTGTCGTCGCCCACGTCGCAGTCGAAGCTCAGGGTCGAGCCGAATTCCGCGGCGTACTCGGCAACGCGGTCCTTGAAGCGCTCGCCCACGTAGCTGAAGGCGAGTTCGGCGCCCTCGCGATGGCAGGCGCGGGCGATGCCGTAGGCGATCGATCGTTGATTCAGCACCCCGGTGATGAGCAGGCGCTTGCCGGCAAGAAAACCCATGGAACCTCCGCTGCAAAGACGCCCGCAGTTTCCCACGGGCTGTCCGGCACCGCCCTCGCCCGGATGCCGCGGCAGGCGACGTTGCCGTCACGGGCGGGCGTGCTTATAATCCGACCTTCGCTGAATGTCGAGTGGGCGGTTCTTCCAGCCCATTTTTTTTGGCTCGACGCTTTCAGGCCCGTTGCGCAGTGACCGTGACGGCGCGGTGAGGGCGCCGGGCACAACTGCGTGTGGAGCGACGGGGTTTTGGGTCAACAGGCGGTTCAGGTTCCACCGGGTCCCGGGGATGCGGGAGCTGGCGCGGAGTCCGGCAGGAATGCCGGCACGCCTGGCGGAGCCCATGGGGGCACCGCGACAGCCCCGGCTGGCGTGAGCCACGGGCTGGGTGTGCAGGCCTGCATCGAGCGTGCCGTCACCGGCCTGGGGTTCGATCTGGTGGACATCGAACGCTCGGCGCGGGGCTTGCTGCGCGTCTTCATCGACCGGGTGCCGGGTCAGGTGTACCCTGAAGCCCAGGGCGCGGGCGAATTCGTCACCGTGGACGACTGCGAACTCGTCACCCGCCAGTTGCTGTACGTGCTGGAGGTGGAGAACGTGGCGTATGAGCGCCTGGAAGTGTCTTCGCCAGGGTTGGACCGGGTGTTGCGGAAGGAGTCGGACTTCGTCCGTTTCTCCGGTCAGGCCATCGAGCTCACGCTGAAGGCGCCGTTCCAGGGCCGCAAGCACTGGCGCGGCATCCTTGGCGGTTCGCCGTCCGGCTGGAGCCTGGCCCTGCAGGACGAGCGCCAGGGCAGTGAACTCGCATTCAAGCTTGAGGAATTGCGCGAGGCCCGCCTCGTGCCGGTGTTCGACTTCAAGGGGCGGGGCCGTGCCACGCGTCCCGCAGGTTGAGGAGAGAGGTCCATGACGATGAACCGCGAATTGCTGATGCTGGTGGATGCCATCGCCCGCGAGAAGTCGGTGGAGCGCGAGGTGGTGTTCGCTGCGGTGGAAGCCGCGCTGGCCTCGGCCACCAAGAAGCTCAATGGCGGCGAGATGGACATCCGTGTGTCGATCGATCGCGATTCGGGCGAGTACGAGACCTTCCGACGCTGGCATGTGGTGCCCAATGAGGCCGGGCTGCAGATTCCTGATGCCGAGATGCTGCTGTTCGAGGCCCAAGAGCAGATCTCGGACATCGAGGCCGGCGACTACATCGAGGAACCCATCGAGTCGGTGACCATCGGCCGCATCGGCGCGCAGGCGGCCAAGCAGGTGATCCTGCAGAAGATCCGCGACGCCGAGCGCGAGCAGTTGCTCAATGATTTCCTGTCGCGCGGTGACAAGATCTTCGTGGGCACCGTCAAGCGCCTGGACAAGGGCGACATCATCGTGGAGAGCGGTCGCGTGGAAGGCCGGCTCAAGCGCAGCGAGATGATTCCCAAGGAGAACCTGCGAACAGGTGATCGCGTGCGGGCCTTCATTGCCGGCGTGGACCCCACCCAGCGCGGTGCGCAGATCGTGCTCTCACGCAGCGCTCCGGGCCTGATGACCGAGCTGTTTGCGCAGGAGGTGCCCGAGATTGAGCAGGGCCTGCTGGAGATCAAGAGCTGCGCCCGCGATCCGGGCTCGCGTGCCAAGATCGCCGTCGTCTCCCACGATCGCCGGGTGGACCCGATAGGCACCTGCGTGGGCGTGCGCGGCTCTCGCGTGACCGCCGTCACCAACGAGTTGGCGGGCGAGCGCGTGGACATCGTGCTGTGGTCCGACGATCCGGCACAGTTCGTCATCGGCGCGCTGGCTCCGGCCAACGTGCAGTCCATCGTCGTGGACGAGGAAAAGCACGCCATGGATGTGGTGGTGGACGAGGAGAACCTGGCCATCGCCATCGGCCGCGGCGGCCAGAACGTGCGGCTGGCCTCAGACCTGACCGGCTGGCGCATCAACATCATGACCGCCGAGGAATCCCAGGTCAAGCTGGCTCAGGAGTCCGACTCCGTGCGCCGGGTCTTCGTCGACAAGCTCGATGTGGACGAGGAGGTGGCCGACATCCTGATCGCCGAGGGTTTCACCAGCCTGGAGGAGGTGGCCTACGTGCCGCTGCAGGAGATGCTGGAGATCGAGTCCTTCGACGAAGACACCGTCAATGAGTTGCGCACCCGGGCCCGTGATGCCTTGTTGACGATGGAGATCGCGAAGGAAGAGAAGTTCGACGACGTATCCCAGGATCTGCGCGACCTGGAGGGCATGAGCACTGAACTCATCACCAAGCTGGCCGAGGGTGGCGTGCACACGCGCGACGATCTGGCCGATCTGGCGGTGGACGAGCTCACCGAGCTGGTCGGCGTGGACGAGGCCCGGGCTCGGGACCTGATCATGAAGGCACGCGAACACTGGTTCGCCGCCTGATCCGCCCCGACAGCCTGCCCTCCCTCTGAACGCAAACGGCCCGGACCTCGAAGGACCACCCCCATGGCAGTGACCACCGTCGCCCAGTTCGCCGCACAGCTCAACCGGCCGACTGCCGCGCTGCTCGAGCAGCTTCAATCGGCCGGCGTGTCCAAGGCTTCGGCCGATGATGCGCTCACCGATGGCGACAAGGAGCGCTTGCTGGAGTACCTGCGCACCTCGCATGGTACGGCGTCCACCGAGCGCAAGAAGATCGTCCTGACCCGCAAGAGCACCAGCGAGATCAAGCAGGCCGATGCCTCCGGCAAGGCGCGCACCATCCAGGTGGAAGTGCGCAAGAAGCGAACCTTCGTGAAGCGCGACGAGGCGCCAGCGCCCGACGAAACACCTCCGGCCGCGCCCGTGATCGATGCGGATGAACAGGCCCGCCGAGACGCCGAGGCCACGGCGCAGGCTGCGCTGCTGCAGCGCCAGATGGAAGATGCGGCCGAGAGGCAGCGTCAGGCCGAAGCGCAGGCGCAACGCGATCGCGAGCGTGAGCGTGAGGCTGCTGAAGCTGCAGCCCGCGCGGCGGCCGCAGAGCAGGCTGCCGCGCAAGCCGCACAGGCCCCGCTGGCGGCTCAGGATCAGACCCCAGCGCCCGCTGAAGCCGCCCTGGGCGCGGGTGGTACATCCGAACCGGCGGATGCTGCTGCCGAAGCCGCCCCGACCACCGCCGTGTCGGCCCCGGCGGCCCCGGCGGCAGAGCCCGTCAAGTCCGGCCTGCGCGTGGTCAAGGCGGCCGATGCCGACGCCCTGGCCCGCCAGGCGCAGGTGGAGTCCGATGCCCGCCGGCGCAGGGCCGAGACCGAGGCCGCAGCGATCCGCGAAATGATGTCGCGGCCGCGTTCGGTGCTGACGGCCAAGAAGCCCGAGGAGCCCAAGGCGGCCGAGGCTGCCGGCATCAAGGGCACCATCCACAAGCCAGCGGCCAAGCCGGGCGCGCCCGGGGCCAGCGCGGGTGGCGCGGCCAAGCCGGGCGAGAAGAAGCAGGTCAAGAGCGAGAAGCTGTCATCGAGCTGGGCTGACGATGCCGCCAAGAAGCGTGCGCTCAAGACCCGGGGTGACTCCGGCGGCGCCCGCGCCGGCTGGCGTGCACCGCGCGGATCGCGGCGCGGCGAGCGCGAGGAGGGCGCCGGCTTCGCGGCGCCTGTCGAGCAGCAGGTGCAGGAAGTGCATGTGCCCGAGACCATCAGCGTGGCCGATCTGGCGCACAAGATGAGCGTCAAGGCCAGTGAGGTCATCAAGCAGCTGATGAAGCTGGGCCAGATGGTCACCATCAATCAGCAGCTGGACCAGGAGACCGCGATGATCGTGGTCGAGGAGATGGGTCACAAGGCCTTCGCAGCCAAGCTGGACGACCCTGAGGCCTTCACCGAGGAAGAACAGGCCGCGCAGACTGCTGAGGAATTGGTGCGCGCGCCCGTGGTCACCGTGATGGGCCACGTGGACCACGGCAAGACCTCGCTGCTGGATTACATCCGACGCGCCCGCGTGGCTGCGGGCGAGGCCGGGGGCATCACGCAGCACATCGGGGCCTACCACGTGGAGACCCCGCGCGGCATGATCACCTTTCTGGACACGCCCGGACACGCCGCCTTCACGGCCATGCGAGCGCGCGGTGCCAAGGCCACCGATCTGGTCATCCTGGTGGTGGCGGCCGACGATGGCGTCATGCCTCAGACGAAGGAGGCCATCCACCATGCCAAGGCCGCGGGCGTGCCCATCGTCGTGGCCATGAACAAGATCGACAAGCCCGAGGCCAACGTCGAGCGCCTGAAGAGCGAACTCGTGGCCGAGCAGGTCGTCCCTGAGGATTTCGGCGGTGAGTCTCCCTTTGTCCCGGTCTCGGCCAAGAGCGGCCAGGGCGTGGACGATCTGCTGGAGCAGGTGCTGCTGCAGGCCGAAGTGCTGGAGCTGAAGGCACCCACCGAGGCCGCTGCCAAGGGCCTGGTGATCGAGGCCAAGCTGGACAAGGGCCGCGGCCCTGTGGCCACGGTGCTGGTGCAAAGCGGCACGCTCAAGCGCGGCGATGTGGTGCTGGCCGGCTCCAGCTACGGCCGCGTGCGCGCCATGCTCGACGAGGACGGCAAGCCCGCGCAATCCGCGGGTCCGTCCATTCCGGTGGAGATCCAGGGCCTGACCGAGGTGCCGCTCGCCGGCGACGAGTTCATGGTGCTGGCTGACGAACGTCGGGCGCGCGAGATCGCCACCTTCCGCCAGGGCAAGTACCGCGAAGTCACGCTGAACAAGCGCCAGGCCGCCAAGCTGGAAAACATGTTCGATCAGATGGGAGAGGGTCAGGCACAGGCGCTGGCCTTGATCGTCAAGGCCGATGTCCAGGGCTCGCAGGAGGCGCTGGCGCAAGCGCTGGTCAAGCTCAGCACCCCCGAGGTCAAGGTGCAGATCGTGCATGCGGCCGTGGGGGGCATCAGCGAGAGCGATGTCAATCTGGCCATCGCCTCCAAGGCCGTCATCATCGGCTTCAACACCCGGGCCGACGCCGGAGCGCGCAAGCTGGCCGAAGGCAACGGCGTGGATCTGCGCTACTACAACATCATCTACGACGCGGTGGACGAGGTGAAGGCGGCCATGGAAGGCATGCTGGCACCCGAGCAGAAGGAGGAGGTCATCGGCATGGCCGAGATCCGCACGGTGTTCGTGGCCTCCAAGATCGGCACCGTGGCTGGTTGCATGGTCACCGCCGGCCAGGTCTTGCGCAACGCCCGCTTCCGCCTGCTGCGCGACAACGTGGTGGTCTACACCGGCGAACTGGAGTCGCTCAAGCGCATGAAGGACGACGTCCGCGAGGTCAAGGAAGGCTTCGAGTGCGGCATCAAGCTGAAGAACTACAACGACATCAAGGAAGGCGATCAGTTGGAGTTCTTCGAGGTCAAGGAAGTGGCCCGTACGCTATAGCGCGCGGCGTTCGCCTCTCGCGAGCCAGCCCCGCCCTCCTCCCAGACGGCGGGGCTTGTTCTTGAAGCGGGCGCGAGCAGCACATGACACGACACAAGCGACACACCCCCAACCGCGGATTTCGCGTGGCCGACCAGATCCAGCGCGATCTGGCCGAGCTGGTGCGCGAGCTCAAGGATCCGCGCGTGGGCATGATCACGCTCAACGCGGTGGAGGTCACGCCCGACTATGCCCACGCCAAGGTGTACTTTTCCGTGCTCGTGGGCGATCCGGCCGAAACCCAGGCGGCGCTTAACGAGGCCGCCGGCTGGCTGCGCAACGGCCTGTTCAAGCGCCTGGCGCTGCACACCGTGCCCACGCTGCACTTCCAGTTCGACCGCACCACCGAGCGTGCTGCCGACCTGAGCGCCTTGATCGCCAAGGCCAACGCGCAGCGCGCCCGCGAGGACTGATGGCCACGCAGGGAGTCAAGGTGGTGCGCCGGCCGGTGCACGGCGTGCTGCTGCTGGACAAGCCCGTGGGCCTGAGCAGCCAGGATGCGCTGTACAAGGCCAAGCGCCTGCTGCGCGCCGAGAAGGCGGGCCATACGGGCACGCTGGACCCGCTGGCTTCGGGCCTGCTGCCCCTGTGCTTTGGTGCGGCCACCAAGTTCGCGCAGGTCAGCCTGGAGGCCGACAAGGCCTACCGCGCCACGCTGCACCTGGGGCAGACCCGCGTGGGCGGTGACCGCGAGGGCGAGGTGCTGCAGGAGCGGCCGGTGGCGTTTGACGCCGCACGGTTGCACGCCAGCATCGAGCGCCTGACGGGCGAGATCGAGCAGGTGCCGCCCATGCAGTCGGCCCTGAAGCACCAGGGCAAGGCCCTGTACGAGTACGCGCGGGCTGGCATCGAGGTGGAGCGCCCCCCCCGCCGGGTGCGCATCCACCGCCTGGAGGTGCTGCAGTGGAGCGGCGCCACGCTGGTGCTGGACGTGCACTGCAGCAAGGGCACCTACGTGCGCACCCTGGCCCAGGACCTGGGTGAACTGCTGGGCTGCGGCGCCCACCTGTCCGGCCTGAGGCGCACCGCCAGCGGCCCGCTGCAGGTGGAGCAGGCCCTCACGCTGGAGGCGCTGGCGGCTCTGGCCGAACCCGCGCGGGACGCCTGGTTGCGGCCCGCCGACGCGCTGCTGCAATCCTGGCCGGAGATTCGCTTGCCCGATGACGAGGCCGGCCGTTTCCTGTCCGGCCTGCGCCGGCGTGTCCGTCTGGACGACATGCCGGCCGTCCGCGTCTATGGTCCCCAGCCGCGCGCCTTCCTGGGCAGTGCGCACATCACCGGTGGCGAGCTGATCGCCGACCGCCTCTTGAGCCCCGTCGAGGTGCAGGCCTTGCTGGCCGAACCCAGCCCCCCATGAACAAGCAGATCCGCAACATCGCCATCATCGCCCACGTCGACCATGGCAAGACCACCCTGGTTGACCAGCTCCTGCGCCAGAGCGGCACCTTCCGTGAGAACGAGAAGGTGGCCGAGCGCGTGATGGACAGCAACGACCTGGAACGTGAGCGCGGCATCACCATCCTGGCCAAGAACTGCGCCGTGTCCTGGGCCGGCACGCACATCAACATCGTGGACACCCCGGGCCACGCCGACTTCGGCGGCGAGGTCGAGCGCGCCCTGTCCATGGTCGATGGCGTGGTGCTGCTGATCGACGCCCAGGAGGGCCCGATGCCGCAGACGCGCTTCGTGACCAAGAAGGCGCTGGCCCTGGGCCTGAAGCCCATCGTGGTGGTGAACAAGGTGGACAAGCCGGGCTCGCGACCCGACTACGTCATCAACGCCGCCTTCGAGCTCTTCGACAAGCTCGGGGCCACCGAGGAGCAGCTCGATTTCCCGGTGGTCTACGCCTCGGGCCTGAACGGCTGGGCCTCGCTGAAGGAGGGCGCGCCGGGCCAGGCCTGGGGCACCGACCTGAGCGACCTCTTCGAGACGGTGCTGCGCCATGTGCCGGCCCACCAGGGCAACCCGGCGGCGCCGCTGCAGTTGCAGATCTCGTCGCTGGACTACAGCACCTACGTGGGCCGCATCGGCGTGGGCCGCGTCAACGCCGGCACGCTCAAGCCGGCGATGGACGTGCTGGTGATGGAAGGCCCGGACGGCCGTTCCTTCAAGGGCCGCATCAACCAGGTGTTGACCTTTGCCGGCCTGGAGCGCCGGCCCGCGGAAGAAGCCGGCCCGGGCGACATCGTGCTGATCAACGGCATCGAGGACATTGGCATCGGCGTCACCATCACCAGCGTGGACGACCCGCAGCCCCTGCCCATGCTGAAGGTGGACGAGCCCACGCTGACCATGAACTTCTGCGTCAACACCAGCCCGCTGGCCGGGCGCGAGGGCAAGTTCGTCACCAGCCGCCAGCTCTGGGATCGGCTGCAGAAGGAACTGCAGTCCAACGTGGCCTTGCGCGTGAAGGAGTCGGGCGAGGACGGCATCTTCGAGGTCTCGGGCCGTGGCGAGCTGCACCTGACCATCCTGCTGGAGAACATGCGCCGCGAAGGCTACGAGCTGGCCGTGAGCAAGCCGCGCGTGGTGTTCAAGGAGATCGAGGGCGAGCGCTGCGAGCCCATCGAGATGGTGACCGTGGACGTGGAAGACCAGCACCAGGGCGCCGTCATGCAGGCGCTGGGCGAGCGCAAGGCCGAGCTCGTCAACATGGAGACCGACGGCCAGGGCCGCGTGCGCCTGGAATACCGCATTCCGGCGCGCGGCCTCATCGGCTTTTCCAACGAGTTCATGAACCTGACGCGCGGCACAGGACTGATCAGCAACATCTTCGACGGCTTCGAGCCCTACCGCGGCGAGATCGAAGGCCGCAAGAACGGCGTGCTCATCAGCATGGATGACGGCGAGATCGTCACCTACGCGCTGGGCAAGCTGGACGACCGCGGCCGCATGTTCGTGCGCCCGGGCGACCCGGTGTACGAGGGCATGATCGTGGGCATCCACAGCCGCGACAACGACCTCGTGGTCAACGCCGTGCGCACCAAGCAGCTGACCAACTTCCGCGTCAGCGGCAAGGAAGACGCGATCAAGATCACGCCGCCCATCGACCTGACGCTGGAGTACGCGGTGGAGTTCATCGCCGATGACGAATTGGTGGAGATCACGCCCAAGAGCATCCGCCTGCGCAAGCGCTTCCTCAAGGAGCACGAGCGCAAGCGGGCGAGCCGGGAAGGGGCCTAAGTCGCCACCGTCTGGAACGCCCGCTCGGGCGCGCTGGAAGGTTTCACAAGCTCTGATGCTTCCAGGGCGGTCAGCTGCTGCCAGGTGGCCAGCAGCCGGTCGGCCGACAGGCTGAGGCTGTCGATGCCCAGGGCCATCAGGCGCGCGGCCAGGTCCGGGTGATCTGACGGTGCCTGGCCGCAGATGCCCACCGTGCGCCCCTGCCGGTGCGCGCCCTCGATCGTCCACTGGTACATCTTCAGCATGCCCGGGTCGCGTTCGTCGAAGGCGGCGGACACCAGGGCGCTGTCGCGGTCCACACCCAGCGTGAGCAGCGTCAGGTCGTTGCTGCCGATGGACAAGCCGTCGAACAGCGCGGCGAACTCGTCGACCAGGATCACGTTGTTCGGGATCTCGCACATCATGATGATGGCCAAGCCTTCAGGCGGTTGCGCTGGCGCGCGGGCGGTGACAGTCCCGGCCTGGGCAGCGGCATCGCCGCTGCCGGCGGTGGTCGCCGGCGATGGTGAGCGGGCCAAGCCGTGCGCGGCCATGGCGGCCAGCACCTGCTGCGCTTCTTCCACACGGCGCACGAACGGCACCATCACCTGCAGGTTCTTCAGGCCCATGTGCTCGCGCACCCGCAGGAGGGCCTCGCACTCCAGCGCGAAGGCCTCGCGGTAGGACGGGTGCACATAGCGCGCCGCGCCGCGCAGCCCGAGCATCGGGTTCTCCTCCAGCGGCTCGAAATCGCGGCCGCCGGCCAGGGCGGCGTACTCGCTGCTCTTGAAGTCTGACAGCCGCACCGTCACGGGCCGGGGCCAGAAGGCGGCGGCGATGGTGGCGATGCCCTCGGACAGACGTTCCACGAAGCAGCGGGCGCCGTCAGCGTGGCCAGCGCTCAGGGCCTGCACCCGCTCGCGCTCGGCGGCGTCGCGGACGCGCTCGGGGTGCAGCAAGGCCATGGGGTGGGCGCCGATGTGCTCGCTGATGATGAACTCCATGCGCGCCAGGCCGACACCGTCGCAGGGCAGCCGCGCCGTGCGAAAGGCCAGGCCCGGGTTGCCCAGGTTCACCATCAGGCGGGTTCGGGTGTGGGGCAGTTGCGTGAGCGCCGTGCGCTCGGTGCGGAAGGGCCAGCGCCCGTCGATGACGCGGCCGGTGTCGCCTTCGGCGCAGGTGACGGTGACGGCCTGCCCGTCGGCCAGTGAAGTGCATGCACCGGGGACCCCCACCAAGGCCGGGATGCCCAACTCGCGCGCCACGATGGCGGCGTGGCAGGTGCGTCCGCCGTGCTCGGTGACGATGGCCGCGGCCGTCTTCATCACCGGCTCCCAGTCGGGCGTGGTGGTGGGGGCCACCAGCACCTCACCCGGACGGAAGCTGGGCAGGTCGCGCGGGTGCGCGACGCGGCGCACGAGGCCTTGCGCGATGCGCTGGCCAATCGCACGCCCGCGCAGCAGCGTGGCGCTGGCCGGCGGCCCGGGGGCGTCGAGCTCGTGGCGCTCAATCTCCCAGGCGGCCTGCTGCGAAGCCACCGTCTCCGGCCTGGCCTGCACGATGTACAGCGGCCCTCCCGGTCCGTCCTGCGCCCATTCCACGTCCATGGGGCACCAGTGGCCAGCGCGCTGGCTGTAGTGTTCTTCGATGCGCAGCGCCATGCCCGCAAGGGCCAGCACGTTCTCGTCGCTCAGGCAGGGCCGCAGCCGGTCCGCCTCCGGCACGGGCTCGGTGAGGATTCCTCCGGGCGCCAGCACCACCCGTGTCTGCTTGGCGCCGATGCGGTGGCTCAGCACGCAACGCGTGCCCAGGCGGTAGGTGGGCTTGTGCACCACGAACTCGTCGGGGTCCACGCTGCCCTGCACCACGGCCTCGCCCAGCCCCCAGGCGGCGTCGATGCGCACCACGTCGGGGTGGCCCGATTCGGTGTCCAGCGTGAAGGCCACGCCGCTGGCGGCCAGGTCGCTGCGCACCATCTTCATCACCGCCACCGACAGGGCCACCTGGAAGTGGTCGAAGCCCTGGTCGATGCGGTAGCCGATGGCACGGTCGGTGAAGAGCGAGGCCTGGCAGCGTCGCACGGCGTCCACCACGGCGTCTTCGCCGGCCACGTTCAGGAAGCTCTCGTGCTGGCCGGCGAAGCTGGCATGCGGCAGGTCCTCAGCCGTGGCCGAACTGCGCACGGCCACGCGCAGGTCAGGATCGGCGCACTGCTGCGCCAGGGCGCGCCAGGCGCCGCGCAGCGCCGTCTCCACCGCCACGGGCATGGGGCAGGCGTTCACGAGGGCGCGGGCCTGTGCGCCCGCGCGGGCCAGCGCGGCGCTGTCCGCCTTGTCCAGACCGTCCAGCAGCGCGTGCAGGCGCGGCGCGGCGCCGGCGGCTTCGATCATGTCGCGAAAGGCCTGGGCCGTGACTGCGAAGCCCGGCGGTACCCGCACGCCCAAGGGGCCGAGCGCACGCGTCAACTCACCGATGGACGCGGTCTTGCCGCCTACCAGCGCCACATCGTCCATCGACACCTCGTCCAGGCGCAGCACGTATCGTTTCATCGGCCGGTGCCTCCTGTGGGGTGTCTGGGCGCCGGGTGTGGCGACGCACCGGTTTCATGTTGCACCCGGGCCCCCATCGGCTTCTTGACGTGCCGCAAGGGCGCTGGGCCCGGCAAAGGCCCTGCACGGCGCGGCGCGCCAGCAATCTTCACAATCCGGCGCATGAAGACACTCATCGCCGCCCTGCTGCTGGCCGCCACCGCCATGACCAGCCACGCCATCGAGGAACCCGACTTCCAGGTCGTCCAGCGCCTGGATGCCGTAGAGATCCGGCAATACGCCCCCTACGTGGTGGCCGAGGTCACGGTGTCCGGACCGGCCGACTCGGCGGGCAACCGGGCTTTTCCGTTGTTGGCCGGCTACATCTTCGGCAAGAACAAGGGCGAGCGGAAGATGGCCATGACCGCTCCGGTCACGCAGACGCCCGCGCCCGTGAAGATGGCCATGACTGCACCCGTGACGCAGGCTCCGGTGGCGGAGGGTTACCTCGTGCAATTCGTCCTGCCCAAGGGCGTGACGCTGGAGACCGCCCCCGAGCCGCTGGACAGCCGGGTGAAGATACGGGAGGTGCCGGCTCAGCGCGTGGCCGCGATCACCTTTTCGGGCTTCTGGTCGCAGGACAACTACCAGCGCCACCTTGGCCAGCTCACCAGTGGGCTGACCGCTGCGGGGCTGCGCTGGAAGGGCGAACCCGTATATTCCCGCTACGACGCGCCCTGGACCCCCTGGTTCATGCGGCGCAACGAGATCTGGCTGGCCCTGGAGTGAACTTGCCCATGAACCATCAGCAGGACTACGAGTCCGCCTCGGTAAGGCAGTTGCGCGCCGACCTCGCGCTGGCGCTGCGTGCGGCCTACCATTACGGCCTGTCCGAGGGGGTGTGCAACCATTTCAGCGCCGAGTTGCCCGATGGCTCGGGGCGTTTCCTGCTGAATCCACGCGGCCTGCTGTGGAGCGAGGTGGGCACCGACGATATCGTCCTGGTGGACGTGAACGGCCAGCGCCTGGCCGGCACGCACGAGATCGAACCCACGGCCATGTTCATCCACGCCGCCGTGCACCGCATTGCGCGCAAGGCCGTGGTGATGCACACCCACATGCCCCATGCCACGGCGCTCACCCTCACGCAGAACCGGGCGCTGGACACCACGCTGTCGCAGACGGCCATGCGCTTTCACGGCCTGGTGGCCGTGGACCGCGTCTACAACGGCGTGGCCCTGGGCGTGGAGGAAGGCGAGCGCATCGCCCGGGCGATGAACGGCGCCGACATCGTGTTCATGGCCAACCACGGCGTGATCGTCTGCGGACAGCGCATCGACCACGCCTTCGACGACCTGTACTACCTGGAGCGCGCCTGCCAGGTGCAGGTGATCGCCGATTCCACGGGCCGCCCTGGCGCACCCGTGCCGGCTGAGATGGCCCGCAGGGTGGCCTCGCAGGTGCAAGGCGAGCGGCTGCAGTCGGAGTTGTTCTTCAAGGCCCTGCGACGCAAGCTCTGATCCGTTCCTGATCCGTCCTGGTGCAGCGCCCTCCCGGCAGGACAGGCGCCTGCACAATCCAGCGCATGGATCTGTCTGCTTGCACGTTCGCGCCCGGGCCGGCGGGACCGGGCCCCTGGCGCTTGAGCGTGGCGCCCATGATGGACTGGACTGACAGGCACTGCCGGTTCTTCCACCGCCTGATCACGCGGCGAACCCGGCTGTACACCGAGATGGTGACCACGGGTGCCCTGCTGCACGGCGATGTGCCGCGCCACCTGGACTTTGACGAGGCCGAACACCCGGTCGCCCTGCAATTGGGCGGCAGCGAGCCTGAAGACCTGGCGCGCTGCGCCCGGCTGGCCGGACAGTGGGGCTACGACGAAGTCAACCTCAACTGCGGCTGCCCCAGTGAACGCGTGCAGCGAGGTGCCTTCGGGGCCTGCCTGATGAAGGAAGCCGAGCTGGTGGCGCAGTGCGTGGCGGCGATGCGCCAGGCCACGGATCTGCCCGTCACCGTCAAGCACCGCATTGGCGTGGACCGCGTCGAGAGCTACGACTTCGTACGCGACTTCGTGGGCACGGTGGCCGAGCGTGGCGGCTGCGAGGTGTTCATCGTGCACGCCCGCAATGCCTGGCTCAATGGCCTGAGCCCGAAGGAGAACCGCGAGATTCCCCCCTTGCGTCACGAGCTGGTGCATCGGCTCAAGCAGGACTTCCCGGGCCTGACCATCTGCATCAACGGCGGGCTGAAGACCCGCGTGCAGATCGAGGAACATCTGGCGGCACTGGACGGCGTGATGGTCGGGCGCGAGGCCTATCACAACCCCTGGTCCATGGCGGGCTGGGATCAGGGGTTTCTGGGTGCATCCGAGCCTGCGGCCATCGAGCGCGAGTCGGTGGAGGACGCGATGGTGGCCTACATGGAGCAGCGGCAAGCGAAGGCCGGCACACCTTGGGCGCACATCGCTCGCCACATGCTGGGCCTGTGGAATGGCACCCCGGGCGCGCGGCGTTGGCGCCAGGTGTGGAGCGACCACCGGCTCAAGGCACTGCCGCCACGCGAGGTCTGGGCGATCGCCCACCGCAAGAACGTGGTGGCGGCCTGATCGCTGGATCCGCCCGCGCTGACGCGCCTCGTGCGTGCGGTACGTTGTCGGTGGGTTCGAGGGGTCTTCAGGCGCGGGCGGGCACCGATCTGGCTGGGGTCTTGCCCAGTTCGTTGTACACCAGGGCGCCCAGCACCGTCAGGCCGCCCGCGACGGTCGCCCAGCCGGGGGTTTCGTTGCCGAACAGCCAGGTCAGCACGATGCCGAACACCACTTCCAGCAAGGCCAGAAGCGAGGTCTGCGCCGCAGCCAGATGAGCGGCCGCGCGCATCACCAGGATGCACGGGATGCCCAGTTGGAACACGCCCAGCACAGCCAGCAGCGCCAGGTCGTGCGCGCCGACGCCCAGCGGCCAGGCCATGGGCAGGGTGAGTGCGGCGGAGATCACCGCGCCCAGCAGAACCGAGCTGGTCAGGTCCATGGAGGTGCCGGCGCGCTGCAGCAGGATCCAGTTGATGGCGCCGGCCACCGGTATGCCCAACGCCACCATCACGCCCAGCGCGTGCCGGCCCTCCAGCGACGACACGTCGAAGACATACATGAGGCAGATGCCCGCGGCCGCCACGGCGATGGCCAGCCACGTGCGCCCGGCCACGGGCCGCCTCAGCACCACGCCGGCCAGCAGCGCGGTGAACACGGGTGCCAGGCTCTGGGTGATCAGCACGTTGGCCACCGTGGTCAGTGACAGCGCGAACATGAAGCATGTGAACATCACCGCCCACATCAGCCCGCTGGCCCAGATGGCACTGCCCCCGGCCTTGAACTGGCGCACCGGGGAACGCGCGCCGCTGAAGGCCAGCCAGACCAGGACCGTCAAGGCCGCGAACACGCTGCGCCAGAACGTGATCTCGAACCCTTCAGCCGTATGGAAGAAGCGGCTGAGCACGCCGCCCGTGCTCCACAAGAGCGCGCAGGCGATCACCCAGGTCATGGCTTGACGTTCGGTCATGGTTCCCCATGCAGTGTGGTGGAAGCGGAAGCTGCCCGCGTGCGCAGGGCCGTGCCATCCAACGATGGCAGGCGACCGCCGTCCGTGCAGGAGGCCAGCGCAGAAGGTCCTCGGTCGCGGTCGTGGCCAACTGCTGCAGTATCGCCTTGTTGCGACCGGCCGGGGTTGGCCAGCGGCGGCCGCCAGCTCCCCACGGCGTAGAGTCCGGCAGGTCAGCGCCCATCGTGCCATCCGGTGGCCGGGGGCGCCTGCACCGTTTCTCCACGCACGATCCTGCCATGCATCACACTCCCGGCGCAGCCGATCTCCTGGACCCCTGGCTCGGCCCGTGGCTGAAGGGCTTCCCCCATGACGCGCAACCGCTGCGGCGCTCCCAGGTCGGATCCCGGGGGTGGAATGTCTGGAGGGGAGATCTGCCCCTGCCCTTGGCCGTGGTGAAGGTGCCGCAGTTGCAGCACAACCTGCAATGGATGCAGGATTTCGTGAACGTTCAGGGCATCGCCTTCGCGCCGCATGGCAAGACCACCATGTCGCCGCAGCTGTTTGATGCGCAGTTGCGTCAGGGCGCCTGGGGCATCACCGTGGCGACCGTGGCGCAGTTGCGCGTGGCGGTGCAGTCGGGCGTGCGCCGTGCCCTGATCGCCAACCAGGTGCTGCAGGCCACGGACCTGATGGAGGTGGTCCGCCTGCTGACCCAGACCCCCGGCCTGCGGGTGGTGTTCCTGCTGGATTCGCTGGCGCAACTGCAGATGATCGAGTCGCTGCACCTGGACACGGCGTTCGAGGTGCTGGTGGAGGTGGGCGTGCCTGGCGGGCGCACCGGCGTTCGCGGTCACGACGATGCCGTGGTCCTGGCGCGGGCCGCCCATGCCAGCGCCTGCGTGCGTCTGGTCGGCGTGGAGTGCTACGAGGGGCTGGGCGTGAAGGGCAACGATGAGGCCGACCGCGCCTCCTCACAGGCCTTGCTGGGGCGCGTGCATGCGCTGGCGCACGAACTGGACGCCCTGGGCCTGTTCGATGCGGCGGAGGTCATCATCTCGGCTGGCGGTTCGGGGATCTTCGATCTGGTGGCGCCGGCCTTGAAGCCGGCGCTGTCCCGGCCGGTGGTGGGCGTGCTGCGTTCCGGTTGTTACGTCACCCATGACGATGGCAACTACCGCCGCCTGGTGAGTGCCGTCAACCGGCGCCTGGGGTGTGATCTCGGGCTGGAAGCGGCGCTGGAGGTGTGGACGCTGGTGCAGTCCATGCCCGAGCCGGGGCTGGCCCTGCTCACTGGGGGGCGGCGTGACCTGTCGTACGACATCGAGATGCCCATTCCGGTGCGCTGGTGCCCGGCTGGGGCCCGCCAGCCGCAGCCTGCGCCCGCCGAGTGGTCAGTCTCCGGAATGAACGACCAGCACGCCTACCTGCGCATGGGCCATGTGTCCGGCAGCTTGAAAGTGGGTGACCGGGTGGCCCTGGGCATCTCCCATCCCTGCACCACCTTCGACAAGTGGCGCTGGATGGCCATGATCGACGATGATGGACAGGTGGTGGATGCGCTCACGACCTGCTTCTGAACCCGCTGCGCACGCTGGCTGGCCGGCGCAACGTCACCGTTCCCTCTTGATGCACGCTTGAATTCCGAACGACCCATGACCGACCCCACCCGCATCCCTGGCCGCCGATTCCTGCACTCGCCCGGGCCCACGCCCGTGCCCGACGAGGTGCTGTGGGCCATGTGCCGCCAGCCCATGGATCTGGCCGACCCCCGGGTGGACCAGACGATTGCTGCCTGCGAGGCCGGCCTGCGGCGTCTGCTGGGCACCGAGCAAGCTGAGGTCTTCCTCTACGCATCCAATGGCCACGGGGTATGGGAGGCCGTGGTCGAGAACCTGCTGCCCCTGGGGGGTACCGCGCTGGTGGCGGGCACGGGACACTTCTCCGAGTCCTGGGCCGAGCAGACCGAGGCGCTGGGGCGGCAGGTCGTGCGCACGCCCTGGATCGAGGGATGGCCCATTGACGAAGACGCGGTCGTGCGGGCTCTGCGGGCCGACACCGGGCATGCCATCGGCGCCATCTTCGTGGTGCACACCGACACCTCCAGCGGAGTGACCACCGATCTGGCCGCGCTCAAGCGTGCCGTGGACGCCACCGGCCACCCCGCCCTGTTCGTGGTGGACGTGGTGGCCTCGCTGGGCGCCGCGCCGTTCTCGATGGATGCGCTGGGCGCCGACGTGGTGGTCGGCGCCTCGCAGAAGGGTCTGATGTGCCCGCCTGGTGTGGGTCTGATCGCCGTCAACGCCCGCTCCATGGACGCGGCGAAGGCCAACCCTGCACCGCGCTTCTACTGGGATTGGGTGCGGCGCCAGAGTGAGCTCTCCTACAGGAAGTTCTGTGGCACCGCGCCGCAGACCTTGGTGGCGGGCTTGGAGGTGGCGCTGGGCCTGCTGTTCGCTGAGGGCCTGGAGGCGGTCTTCGAACGCCACCGCCGGCTGGCAGGTGCGGTGCATGCCGCCGTGCAGGCCTGGAGCGCAGCCGGTGCGCTGGCGTTCTTCTGCCAGGTGCCACAGGCGCGCTCGGTGTCCGTGACCACCGTGACCGTGCCCCCCGGAACCGACGTGGACGCCCTGCGCGCCGTGGCGCGTGAGCGGTTTCAGGTGGCGTTTGCCGGGGCGCTGGGGCCGCTGCAAGGCCGGGGCTTTCGCATCGGCCACCTGGGCGACCAGAACCCGGCCTCCATCCTCGGTGGCCTGGCCGGCATCGAAGCGGCCATGGCCGTGCAGGGCATTCCCTTCGGACCGGGCGGTGTGGAGGCGGCGGTGCAGGCGCTGCAGGACAGGCAGGCCTGAAGGGGGCGGCGGCAGGGCCTTGGGCCGCCACGTCCCCGCGGGGTCAAGCGTTCGGGGCCTGCGCCAGCCTCGGGCCCTCACATCCCCGCGTAATTCGGTCCGCCGCCGCCCTCGGGAGTGATCCAGACGATGTTCTGCGTCGGATCCTTGATGTCGCAGGTCTTGCAGTGCACGCAGTTCTGCGCGTTGATCTGCAGGCGGTCTGAACCATCCTCGTTCTTCACGTATTCGTACACCCCGGCCGGGCAGTAGCGGCTCTCGGGGCCGGCGTAGCGTGCAAGGTTGATGGCCACGGGCACTGCGGCGTCCTTCAGCGTCAGGTGCGCGGGCTGGTTCTCCTCATGGTTGGTGTTGCTGATGAACACCGAACTCAGGCGGTCGAAGGTGAGCACGCCGTCGGGCTTGGGGTAGTCGATCCGGGGGCACTGGTCAGCGGGCTTGAGCTTGACGTGGTCGGGCACCAGGTTGTGCGTGGTCCAGGGCGGCACGCTCACCCCGACCTTGGGCAGGAACCAGTGTTCGATGCCGGTCATGAGCTTGCCCACCAGCGGGCCCTTCTTGAACCAGTTCTTGAAGTTACGGTAAGTCCACAGTTCTTCATGAAGCCAGCTGGCCTTGAACTTCTCGGGGAAGGCGTTCAATTCGTCCTGGCCGCGACCTGCGGCCAGGGCTTCGGCCAGGGCTTCAGCGCAGAGCATGCCGCTCTTGAGTGCTGCATGGCTGCCCTTGATGCGGGCCGCGTTCAGAAACCCGGCATCGCAACCCACCAAGGCGCCACCGGGGAAGACCAGCCTGGGCAAGGCCTGGGGCGAGCCATTGTTCAGCGCGCGCGCGCCATAGCTGATGCGTTTTCCGCCTTCAATGTGGCTGCGGATGGCCGGGTGGGTCTTCCAGCGCTGAAGTTCCTCAAAGGGTGACATCCAAGGATTGCTGTAGTCCAGACCGATCACCAAGCCCAGCGTGACCTGGTTGCCCTGCAGGTGGTAGAGGAAGCCGCCGCCAAAGGTGTCGTCGTTCATGGGCCAACCGGCGGTGTGCACCACGCGACCAGGCTGGGCCTTGGCGGCCGGGACCTCCCACAGTTCCTTGATGCCGATCGCATGGGTCTGGACATCGCGCTCGGCGTTCAGACCGTAGCGGGCGATCAGTTGCTTGCCCAGGTGGCCGCGCGCGCCTTCGGCAAAGACGGTGTACCGGGCGCGCAACTCCATGCCCAGCTGAAAGCCCTCGTGCGGCTGCCCATCCTTGCCGATGCCCAGGTTGCCCGTGGCCACGCCGCGTACCCGGTCCTGCTCGTCGAACAGCACCTCGGCGGCGGTGAAGCCGGGGAAGATCTCCACGCCCAGGCTCTCGGCCTGCTCGGCCAGCCACTTGGTGACTGCACCCAGGCTGATCACATAGCAGCCGTGGTTGTGAAAGTTGCGCGGCATCAGCCAGTCGGGTGTACGGCTGCTGCCGGACTCGTCAAGCACCAACAGATCGTCCCCGGTCACGGCCTGGTTCAGCGGCGCGCCGCGTTCTTTCCAGTCGGGAAAGAGCTCATTCATCGCGCGCGGGTCCATCACGGCCCCCGACAGGATGTGGGCCCCGGGCTCCGAGCCCTTTTCCAGCACCACCACCGAGCTGTCCGGGTTGATCTGCTTGAGGCGGATGGCCGTGCTCAGGCCGGCCGGGCCGCCGCCCACCACGACCACGTCGTATTCCATCGATTCGCGTGGGCCGAACTGCTGAAGGATCTCTTGGGGGGACATGCGGCGTTCTCCTCGGGGACTGCGGCGTCGTGGCGTCGTTCAGTGCGCGGATTCTAGGTGGCGTGCTATCGTCCCGATCGACTCTCCCAGCAGGAACGACATGGCATACGAGATCGATCTGGCGGGCCGCGTGGCCCTGGTGACGGGGGCCTCCAGCGGGCTGGGATCGCAGTTCGCGCGCACGCTGGCACAGGCCGGTGCAGGGGTGGTGCTGGCCGCGCGCAGGTTGGACAAGCTCAAGAGCCTGCATGTGGAGATCGAGGCCGCAGGAGGCGACGCCCACGTGGTGGAACTGGACGTCACCGATCCCGACAGCATCAAGTCCGCGGTGGCCCATGCCGAGACCGAGATGGGCACCATCGACATCCTGGTCAACAACTCGGGCGTCAGCACCACGCAAAAGCTCGTGGACGTGAGTCCGAAGGACTACGACTTCGTGATGGACACCAACACCCGCGGTGCCTTCTTCGTGGCACAGGAGGTGGGCAAGCGCATGATCGCCCGCGCGCGCGGCACGGCGCCTGGCACCTTCACGGGCGGGCGCATCGTCAACATCGCTTCCATGGCCGGCCTGCGGGTGCTGGGTCAGATCGGCGTGTATTGCATGAGCAAGGCTGCCGTGATCCACATGACGCGCGCCATGGCGCTGGAGTGGGGCCGATTCGGCATCAACGTCAACGCCATCTGCCCGGGCTACATCGACACCGAGATCAACCACCACCACTGGCAGACCGAAGCCGGTCAGAAGCTCGTGCAGATGCTGCCGCGCAAGCGCGTAGGTCATCCCCAGGACCTGGACGCCGCCCTCATGATGCTGTGCGCCAACGAAAGCCACTTCATCAACGGCGCGGTGATCCAGGCCGACGACGGGTTCGGGGTCTGAGAGCTTGTGAAACATCCCCGCACACCCGCTCGTCCGCCCCAAACGGCCCCGCTCGTCGTTGCAAGTGCTCGCCGTAGCCCGAGCTACGGCTGTGCTTTGCGCCTGGATCGGCACCCTTTGGAACGCCTGCTCGGGCGCGCCGGAATACTTCACAAGCTCTGAGACCCGTCCATGGGACCGCTGAGAAGCCTCACGCCGCTGGAAGCGCGGGTACTGGGTGTGCTGGTGGAAAAGCAGCACACCGTTCCAGACACCTACCCGCTGTCCTTGAACGCGCTGGTCGCTGGTTGCAACCAGAAGACCGCCCGTTCACCCGTCATCGAAGCCACCGAGGCCGAGGTGCTGACCGCCGTCGACAGTCTCAAGACCTTGAGCCTGGTGTTCGAGGGCAGTGGCAGCCGGGTGGTGCGCTTCGAACACAACCTGGGCCGCTGCCTGGGCCTGCCGGGCCAATCGGTGGCGCTTCTCGCGGTGCTGTTGTTGCGCGGCCCGCAGACGGCAGCCGAACTGCGCCTGAACAGCGAGCGCCTGCACAAGTTCGCCGACATCTCCTCGGTGGAAGGCTTTCTGGATGAACTGGCCACGCGCGAGCCGGTGCGGGTGGTCAAGCTGCCGCGTGCACCTGGCGAGCGTGAGGCGCGTTGGGCCCATCTGCTGTGCGGCGAACTGGCCTTGCCGCCTGCGGCAGCTGCCGGCCTTGCGGGACCTGCCATGGCCGCGGCAGCCGCGGACGCCCGGGGAACGGACGTGTCAGCGGGCGAATTGGCCGCACTGAAGGCGGAACAGTCACGATTGGCCGCTGAGCTTGCCCAGCTCAAGGCCCTGGTGCGGCGCCTGTGCGGCGAGCTCGGTATCGAGTCTGCTGTTCCCTGAGCCTGCGGGCAGCAGGACATCAAGAGGACATTCAGTCATGCGATTCACCCTGCCCGAGGACAAGAAACTCACGCACGAGATGGTGATTCCCATCCGCTGGGGTGACATGGATGCCATGGGCCATGTCAACAACACGATCTATTTCCGCTACTTCGAGATCGTGCGCCTGGAGTGGCTGTACGCCGTCGGCGCCGCCGCCAGCCCGGGGGCAGGGCAGGGGCCGCTGATCGTCAACGCCTTCTGCAACTTCATCCGGCAACTGGAGTTCCCGGGCAGCATCCTGGCCAAGCACTACGTGTGCAACCCGGGACGCAGCAGCTTCGACACCTACCTGACCCTGGAGCGTACCGACGAGCCGGGTGTGGTCTACGCCGAGGGCGGCGCGACCACGGTGTGGTCGGACTACGCCGCCAAGAAGTCGGCCCCCTTGCCGGATTGGTTGCGGCATTTGGTGGCTTGAGACCAGGCCGGGGCCCAGTGGTGACCTCACAGCCAAGACTGCAGCGGCAGCCTCGCCTCAGCGCCGATCAGGATGGCGCGCCAGATAATCTGTCCTGTCGGTGGCTTGAGCCAGCCGGCATTTCAACCCCCGGCCCCGTGCCGGCACAGGAAGTGGCATGAACAAGATCTACCCCAGCGCTACCAAGGCGCTTGAAGGCGTCGTCCGCGACGGGCAGCTGTTCGCCGTGGGCGGCTTCGGCCTCTGCGGCATTCCCGAGGCCCTGATCGCCGCCCTGCGCGACACCGGCGCCAAGGACCTGACCGTGATCTCCAACAACGCGGGCGTGGACGGCTTCGGCCTGGGCCAGCTGCTGCAAACGCGCCAGATCCGCAAGATGATCTCCAGCTACGTGGGCGAGAACAAGGAGTTCGAGCGGCAGTACCTGGCCGGCGAACTGGAGCTGGAGTTCACGCCCCAGGGCACGCTGGCCGAGCGCCTGCGCGCCGGCGGCGCCGGCATCCCGGCCTTCTTTACCCGCACGGGCGTGGGCACCCAGGTGGCCGAGGGCAAGGATCTGCGCGAGTTCGACGGCCACACCTACGTGATGGAGCGCGCCCTGGTGCCCGATGTGTCGCTGTCCAAGGCCTGGAGGGCCGACAAGTCCGGCAACTTGGTCTACCGCCGCACGGCCCGCAACTTCAACCCCGCGGTGGCCATGGCCGGCAAGATCAGCGTGGTGGAGGTGGAGGAGATCGTCGAGACCGGCGCGCTGGACCCTGACGCCATCCACCTGCCCGGCATTTACGTGCACCGCCTGGTGCTCAACGCCACCCCCGAAAAGCGCATCGAAAAGCGCACCGTGCGTGCCAAGGAAGGAGTCTGACCATGGCCTGGACCCATGACGAAATGGCGGCCCGCGCCGCCCGCGAGTTGCAAGACGGCTTCTATGTGAACCTGGGCATCGGGCTGCCGACGCTGGTGGCCAACTTCGTGCCCGCCGACATCGAGGTCTGGCTGCAAAGCGAGAACGGCATGCTCGGCATCGGCCCGTTTCCCACCGAGGACGAGGTGGACGCCGACCTCATCAACGCCGGCAAGCAGACCGTGACCACCATCGCCGGCTCCAGCATCTTCGGCAGCCACGACAGCTTTGCCATGATCCGCGGCGGCAAGATCAACCTGTCCATCCTGGGCGCCATGCAGGTGAGCGCGAAGGGCGATCTGGCCAACTGGATGATCCCCGGCAAGATGGTCAAGGGCATGGGCGGCGCCATGGACCTGGTGGCCGGCGTGAAAAGCGTGGTGGTGCTGATGGAGCACGTGGCCAAGAAGAAGGACGGCACCATTGATCTGAAGATCCTGCCCCAGTGCACGCTGCCGCTCACGGGCGTGGGCGTGGTGGACCGCATCATCACCGACCTGGCCGTGCTGGACGTCACGCCGCATGGCCTGAAGGTGGTGGAGATCGCGCCGGGCGTCACGCGCGAGGAACTGCAGTCCAATACCGGCGTGCCGCTGCAGTAAGCTGTGCGCTCGCTTGGCAAGGGGCACACCTTGATCTCATCCCGACCCAGGGCCGGCTCTGCGGCCCTTTCCAATGCCTCCGTCGTGGCGGCCCTTTTCGCTTCTCTCGCTCTGCTGCTGTGCCTTGGTGGCTGCGCCGCGCCGCCGCCGGGCCCGCAAGCTGCCCAAGGGGGCGTGCCCGCCATGCCGGAGGGCCCCTCGGGCCTGACCGCCAAGCCCGGGTGGACATCCCAGCGCTTCATGGTCGCCGCGGCCAACCCCTTGGCTGCCGATGCCGGTTACCAGGTGCTCAAGGCGGGAGGCAGCGCATTGGACGCCGCCATTGCAGTGCAGATGGTGCTCTCGCTCGTGGAGCCGCAGTCCAGTGGCATCGGCGGCGGGGCTTTTCTGATGCACTGGGACGGCCGAGAGGTGCAGGCCTGGGACGGCCGGGAGACCGCGCCTGCTGCAGCCGACGAGCGCCTGTTTCTGCTGCCCGACGGCAAGCCCATGCCCTTTCAGCAGGCTGTGGTGGGCGGGCGCTCCGTGGGTGTTCCCGGCGTCGTGCGCATGCTTGAGCAGGCCCACCAGGTGCATGGCCAGCTGCCCTGGGCACGCCTGTTCGAGCCGGCCATCCGTCTGGCCGAGGAGGGTTTCGCGGTCAGCCCGCGGCTGCACACGCAGCTGCTGTCCGAGCAGGCGCTGAGGGCCGTACCCAACGCCGCGGCCTACTTCTACGCACCCGATGGCCAGCCGCATCCGGTCGGTCACCGCCTGCGCAATCCGGCGCTGGCCCAGATCCTCAAGCGCCTTGCGGCCCAGGGCAGCAGCGCGCTGCACACCGGCCCGGTAGCCGATGACATGGTGCGCCGCGTGCGCGAACACCCCTCCAACCCGGGGCGACTGAGCCCGGCCGATGTGCAGGGCTACCGTCCGGTGTTGCGTCAGCCGATCTGCAGCGATTGGCGCAGTTACCGGTTGTGCGGCTTTCCCCCGCCTTCTTCCGGCCACCTGGCGGTGCTGCAGATTCTGGGCATGCTCGATGCGGCGGGCCCCGAGGCGCCTGCAGCCGGCCGCGGCGGCCCCACAGGCGTGGACTTCCTTCACCGCTACACCGAGGCCGCGCGTCTGGCCTTCGCCGACCGGGCCCAGTACGTGGCCGACCCGGACTTCGTGGCGGCTCCGGGTGGGCGCTGGACCTCGCTGCTCGATCCAGACTACCTGCGCATGCGCGCGCAGTTGATCGGGCCGCAGAGCATGAAGCTCGCCCCTGCCGGCCAGCCCGCGGGAGTTCAGCGCCTGTCGTATGCACCGCAACCGCAGCAGCCCGAATCCGGAACCAGCCACCTCAGCATCGTCGATGCGCAAGGTCGGGCCTTGGCGATGACCACCACCATCGAGGCCGTGTGGGGCTCGCGCATCCTGGCCGATGGCGGCACCGGCCTGCCCGGGGGCTTCCTGCTGAACAACCAACTGACCGACTTCTCCGCCACGCCCGCCGATGCGCAGGGGCGGCCCGTGGCCAATCGGGTGGAGCCCGGCAAGCGCCCGCGCTCCAGCATGAGCCCGACGCTGGTCTTTGACCGCCGCAACGGCCGACTGTTGATGAGCCTGGGCTCGCCCGGTGGCGCGGCCATCATCCACTTCACGGCCAAGACCTTGCTGGGCACCCTGGCCTTCGGCCTGGATGCGCAGCGGGCCATCGACCTGCCCAACTTCGGCAGCTTCAACGGCCCCACCGTGCTGGAGAAGGGCCGCTTCGATGCCGCCACCGTCGAAGGCTTGAAGGCCCGCGGACACCAGGTGCAGGAGATCGACATGACCAGCGGATTACAGGCCATTGAGCGCCGCGGCAGCGGCTGGTTCGGCGGGGCGGACCCGCGACGCGAAGGCGTGGTGCGGGGAGACTGACCGGGCCCAGGTGCGCAGCGGGCCGTCGCCCGCGCGCCAAGCGCCTCAGGCTGGCGGGCACGACGCCTGCCGCCGCCGTTCAGGAGCTCAACGCCCTGGCCACGCGCGCGATCACGTCGTCCCAGCGGCCCGCGGTCGATTGGCGCACCAGGCGCACCGAGGGGTACCAAGGCGAGGTCTCGGGCTGCAACCACCAGCGCCAGTCCGGTGCCTCGGGTAGCATCAGCAGCACCGGCACGCCCAGCGCGCCGGCCAGGTGTGAGAAGGCGGTATCGACTGTGACCACCGCGTCCAGTTCAGCCATCAGCGCCGCCGTGTCCTCGAAGCTGCCCAGCTCCTGCGGGCTCAGCGCCTCGATCGGCAGCGCGCCAGGGTGCAGTTGCAGGTCCCGCGCGCGCGGCCCCATCTGCAGGCTGACCAGACGCACTCCTGGCAACCGCCCCAGGGGCAGCAGGGCCTCGAAGGGCAGGGACCGGCGGCGCTCGTACTCGTTTTCGGGCCGCCCACCCCATACCAGGCCCACGCGCTTGTTCGGACCCAGCGCCGCCAGGCGTCGGCGCCAGGCCAGGCGCAGATCCTCGCGGGCGTGCAGATAGGGTCCGCCCGTGTCCAACTGTGTGCGGTCAACCTGCAGGCGCTCGGGCAGGCTGCCGACGAAGACCCAGTAGTCACAGCCCGCGCTGCGCGTGTCGTCCAGATGGGTCAGCACCCGGGTGCAGCCGGGCAGGGTTCGCATCAGGCCTTCCAGCGGCGTGGCCACGGCCATCACCACCTCGGCACCAGCGGCTGCCAGCCTGGGCACGAAGCGGCAGAACTGGATGTGGTCGCCGTAGCCCTGTTCGGTCAGCACCAGCAGGCGTTTGCCGCGCAGGTCCTGCCCTCGCCACGGGGGCATGGGCAGCACGGGCTGGTGGATGCGGTTGGACACGTCGGCCGATCCCAGGCCCAGACGTGACTCGTAGAGCGTGAACCCGTCGCGGTAGTCGCCGCGGCTCAGTCGGCACAGCGACATGCGGTACAGCAGGCCTGGCGCCGCCGGCCGCCCCGGCACCACGTGAGAGCGCAGCAGTTGCTCGGCCGCATCCAGCCTGCCGGCTTCCAGCAGCAGGTCGGCCTGCAAGGCCACGACCCCGGTGTGACCCGGCAGCGCCTTGGCCGCGGCTTGCAGGTGTTCCTGCGCGGCGGCCCGGTCGCCCATCAGGCGCCTGGCCTGGGCCAGCGCCAGCCGGCATTCCGGGTCTGCCGGGGCCAGGCGCTGGCAGCGTTCCAGGGCCTCGCAGGCCAGCGTCATGCGCTGCAGCATCAGCCCGGCACGTCCGGTGCCGAACCAGGCCTGGGCCTGCCCGGGCTCGGCTGTGGTCACGGTCTTGAAGTGGTGCAAGGCCTGCTCGGCCCGGCCCAGGTCCAGCAGCGCAAAGCCCAGGTTCAGGTGAGCGACAAGGTGACCCGGGTCAAGATCGACAGCGCGCAGGCCCAGTTCGGCAGCGCGTTGCGGCAGCCCGGCGCGGCGGAGCAACTCGCCCAGGTTGGCGGGGTAGCTCGGGTGGCGCGGAGCGGCCTGCATGGCCCGTTCCAGGCATGCAGCCGCCTGCAGATCCCGGCCTGCGTCGGCGTACAGGATGGCCATCAGGTTCCAGGCGTCTGCGCAATCCGGC
Source organism: Rubrivivax sp. (assembly GCA_046087245.1). GTDB lineage: Bacteria > Pseudomonadota > Gammaproteobacteria > Burkholderiales > Burkholderiaceae_C > Rubrivivax. The sequence goes on along the minus strand of JBJTZN010000060.1, from coordinate 17,035 downwards.
ATCTCGTCGAGCAAGCGCCGGCACAGGTCTTCGGCCTGCGCCGGGCGACCGGCAGCCCTCTCGGATTCGGCCAGTTGCAGAACCTGGGCCAGCAAAGCGCCTTGCATGGATACGGCGTCTCGACGGGAATTGCCAGGTGGGGCTGCAGGCTGGTCAGCGCCTGGCAGCGGCCATGGCGCGGGCAGCCTCGGTCACCAGCGGCGGGCCGCCGTAGATGAACCCCGTGTACAGCTGCACCAGGTCGGCGCCGACCTCGAGCTTGGCGCATGCATCCGCGCCGGACATCACGCCGCCTACGCCGATGATCGGAAAGCCGGGCCCCAGCGCCTGTCGCAGCGAGCGGATGACGCGGTTGCTGATTTCGAAGACAGGCGCACCTGACAGGCCGCCGGCTTCGCCTGCGTGGGCGTGGCCGGCCACGGCGTCGCGCGACAAGGTGGTGTTGGTGGCAATCACGCCGTCCATCCCGTGGCGGCGCAGCGTGGCGGCGATCACCTGAATCTGCGCCTCCTCCAGGTCGGGCGCGATCTTCAGGAACATCGGCACCTGGCGGCCCTGGGCCTGGCGCAGCGCATCGCGTCGATGCCGCAAGGCCCCCAGCAGCTCGTCCAGGGCCTGGTCGGCCTGCAGGGACCGCAGGTTCTGGGTGTTCGGGCTGGAGATGTTGATGGTGACGTAGTCGGCGTGCGGGTACACGCCGTCCAGGCAGGTCAGGTAGTCCTCGGCGGCACGCTCGATGGGAGTGGACGCGTTCTTGCCGATGTTCAGCCCCAGGATGCCGCCGCCGGCGCGGAAGCTGCGGCTGCGCCGCACGTGCGTGATGAAGGCTGCCAGACCCTCGTTGTTGAAGCCCAGGCGGTTGATCAGCGCGCGGTGCTGCACCAGGCGGAAGACGCGCGGCCGGGGGTTGCCGCTCTGACCCACCGGCGTGACGGTGCCCACCTCGATGAAGCCGAAGCCCAGCGCGCCCAGTCCATCGATGCAGCGCCCGTTCTTGTCCAGGCCGGCCGCAAGACCCACGCGGTTGGGAAAGCGCAGACCGGCCAGGGTGACGGGGTCGCTGACGCGGGCCTGTTGCCACAGGCACTGGGCGGGCGTGTTCTGCAGCGCGGCAAGGGCTCCCAGCGTCAGGTCATGCGCCTGTTCCGGGTCCAGGCCGAAGAGAAACGGGCGCGTCAGCGCGTAGGGCAGGACGGACATAATCGTGCGATTGTCTCAAACACCATCTCGCGCCCCTGCGGCTGCGCAGGCGCTACCCGATCCATGACCCAGGACGAACTCAAGGCCGCCGTCGGCCGCGCTGCCGTGTCCCATGTGCGCCCGGGCTCGGTGGTCGGCGTGGGCACCGGCTCCACGGTCAACAAGTTCATCGACGCGCTGGCTGAGGCGCGGCTGCCGCTGGCCGGAGCGGTCAGCAGCTCCGAGCAAAGCTCGCAGCGGCTCAGGGCGCTGGGAATCACCGTGCTGGAGGCTGCTGCCGTGGACCGCCTGGCGGTCTACGTCGATGGTGCCGATGAGATCGACGGCCGCGGCTTCATGATCAAGGGAGGCGGTGCGGCGCTGACGCGCGAGAAGATCGTGGCCGACCTGGCCGAGCGCTTCATCTGCATTGCCGACGAGTCCAAGCGGGTGCAGGTGCTGGGCGGCTTTGCGCTGCCGGTGGAGGTGATCCCCATGGCCGCTGCCCAGGTGGCGCGGCGCTTTGCGGCGCTGGGCGGGCAGGCCACCCTCAGGCCGGGGGTGCTCACCGACAACGGCCACCCCATCCTGGACGTCCGGGGCCTGCGCATCGAGGATCCCCTGGCGCTGGAGGTCGAGATCAACCAGTGGCCGGGGGTCGTGACCGTGGGCATCTTTGCCCGTCACCGGGCGCACATGTGCCTGCTGGCTACCGCCGCGGGCGTGAAGACGCTTGTGTTCTGATACGGCCATCCATCATCATTGACCGAGGACCGCCGTGGCGAAACCGAATTACTCCTACGAGAAGCGCCAGCGCGAACTTGCCAAGAAGAAGAAGAAGGAAGAAAAGGCTGCGCGCAAGGCGCACGGCAAGGTCGAAGGCGCCGGTCCTGGAGTACAGGACGCTGCCGCGGACGCTGAAACGACCCCACACCCCGAGGCAGGCGTGGCCGCCACGCCGCCTGACGCGCCTGCCGGTCCCCCGGGACCGCCCTCGGCGTGATGCACGGACATCTTGCGCCAGCCTTGATGGCGTTGCGACGCTCAAGGGGCAAGCGGTCGGCGTGACTGACGCACCCACCAGCGGCACGGGTCCAGGGCATCCAGAAGGTCGGCCTCCACCGGCATGGGCGTGGCATCGACCCATGCGCACAGCACACGCGCTGCCAGGGGCGCCCAGATCAAACCTCGCGAGCCCAGTCCTGCGATGACGAACAGGCCAGAGTGCCTGGGAATGAACCTGACCTGGTCCTGCCGCGACAGCGGAGCCAGATCCGCACGCGGAGCCGGCCCGATGAGCGGCAGGCGATCCGGCGTCTGCAGTCGACAGGAAGCCCGCCCGTACAGCCTGGCCGCATCCTGCGGCGCCAGCCCTGTGAGCACGCGCAGCCGGGCCAGGTTCCACTCGTGGTCCTCCTGCTGCAAGACCTCCTCGGGGCGAACCGGGCCGTCAGGTTCGCCCCGCCGCTGGCTGGCACCACACAGCACCTGCCCGTGGGGCAGCGACACCGCGTAACCGTACCCGCTGACCGGCCGGCGCAAGCGGGATTCGCAGTCGAACCAGGTCAACTGCCCGCGTGTGCATTCCAGCGGCCCCAGGTCTGCCACCTCGCGCTGCGCAGGGCGCAGCAGCACCGGCAGCCCCGTCCCGGCCGCCAGCACGACCAGGGGTGCCCGGTCGAGTTCCTCCCCAGCCGTGTCAAGCAGCGTCCAGCAGGGGTCGCTGCCTGACGGCGCCCGCAGCGCCCTTACCGGGCTGTCACCCCGGAAGTGCACACCCGGCCAGTCCAGGGCGTGCCGCACCACGGCCCCGGGGTCCACCCAGCCTGCCTGCGGGAAATGAAGCGCCGGCCCGGCCAGGTTGACCCCTGCGCACCGGCTCGCTTCGTCCCGGTTCAGGCCCTGCACGTAGTCGGGCGGCAGGTCGGTGGCCTCGTGCGTCGATGCTGAGGACGTTGGCGGGTTCGCGCGGACGGCCAGCAGTCCCTGCAGTTCGCCAGGGATTCCGGCGTGGCGGATCAGCATCCCGTAGTGCCTGGCAGCAGCCAGCGCAGCATGGCGGTGCAGCCGGGCATGGATGCCATCGTGACGGTGCACCACTCCATGCAGCAGCCCCGCGGGATTGCCGGAAGCGCCTTGGGCCGGCTGCCCGGCGGCGTCCATCACCGTGCAGGTCCAGCCTTGGCGGGCCAGGGCTTGGGCCGCCAGGGCGCCTGCCAGCCCGGCGCCCACGACGAGCGCCCGCCGCTCACCAGCCCAGGGCCCCTGAGGTCGGCCAGCGGGTGTGCGGCGTGGTGCCACGGGCGCATGGCGGGCCTGGGTCATCTCGCGCTTGGGTCCGAGCCCGGGCGCGCGCTCGACCTTGAAGCCTGCGGCCTGCAAGCCCTCGCGCACCACCCGGGCCACGCTCCAGGTGGCCACAGTCGCGTCGGGAGCAGCCAGCCGCCCCAGGGTGCGCAACAGTCTGGGGTCCCAGAGTTCCGGGTTCACCCGGGGCGCAAACCCGTCCAGAAAGAAGGCATCGAAGCTGCCCACGAGTCGTGGCAGAAGGTCGCGGGCGTCTGCGAACGCCAGGGTCAGGAGCACGCGGCCGGACCGTGCACCGGCATGCCCGGAACGGTCTTCGAACTCCAGCGTGTGCAGGCCGCTCAGCAGCGGCGGCCACGCCTCGATCAGGGCCGCACATCGCGCGCTGGCGTCCTTGTCTGCGGTGACGGCTTGGTGGGCACGCGCCAGGTCGTCCCGGCGGGGCGGGTGGCGCTCCACAGAGACGAAGTGCAGGTTTTCACAGCGCTGCGGGTCGGCCTGCCAGGCGGCCCACGCCGCCAGGAAGTTGTGTCCCAGGCCGAACCCGGTTTCCAGGACGCAGAAGTGGCGCCGGCCCTGCCAGCGCTGGGGCAGCCCATTGCCCGCAAGAAACACATGCGCGGCCTGCGCCTGTGCGCCTGCGGCCGGGTGGTAGACGTCGTCATGGTCCAGCGAACGCGGCACCGCACCAGCGAAGTCGATGCGTGCCGGGCGCAGTGACGGGCCGTTCACGGTGCCACCCGGGTCAACCATTCAAGCAGTGCCTGTTTCACCGGTTTCAGGCTGCGGTACTCCAGCACTGCCTCGCTCATGCTGCCCAGGCTCTGCTGCAAGGCCCGCGCCTGTACGGCCGTGACGATGGCCTCGCCCAGCGGCTGGACCTGCACCTCGATGGTGAACACCGCCTGGCCCACTTCGGGCAATGGCAGGAAAGTCTGTCGCTCGGTGCGCCACCAGGCCTGTCGCGCGAAGTCGGTCTTGTCGCCCTGCGGCCAGCGCACAGGGTCCACCCGCCCGGGGTGGGCGTGAAGCCGTGGGTGACCGGTGACGTTCCACACGAAACGCTCGTAGCTCTCCGGGCCGCACACCAGCTTCATGAGCCGCTCGCCGGCGGCCAGCAGCAACTGCGGGTCCGCAACGGCCTCATGAATCCTGCTGAAGTGCTGCCCGACCTTCTGCGCCGGATCCCAATGCGAGGGCAGGGTGACCGCCATCCAGGGCACCCGTCCGGTGTCCCCTTGCACCACCGCCAGATCCTGCGCAAAGCTCAGCACCAGCAGGCCTGCAAGGCGCCAATCTGGCGGCAGGCTGGTCAGGCATCGGCCGATCTCGTCACCCAGGCCGAAGGCGCCGGCGCCGATGTCCAGCACCCGCGCCTGCTTGACTGCCACGCCCAGCGTGAGCGATGTCGCGGTCTGGCCGTCCCATGCGAAGGCCTGGGGGTGTTCGCGGGCGGCCTGCTCGCACACCCGCGCCAGGGCCGGCGCAGCGTCAAACGGCGCTGCGCTGACCAGGGCTTGCCCCGCGAAGGCGCTGAGCACGGCCAGCTTTTCCCGCTGGTGTCGGCCCCCCGGCCTCAGCGGTGTGAAGTGGCACGCAGGAGCCTGCAGCCGACGCAAGCCGGGCTGCATGCGAAACGGCGCCACCACTGCAGCCTCGAAGTCGAAGTTCATGGGTGGATGATGCCCAAGTCCAGCGACCGGCTGCGGGCCGATCTGACGATCCTGCAGCACAGCGCCCTTCGTGGGCCGTCAGCCGCGCATCTTGGCGGGCCTGATCAGGGCTGGAACGGGCTCGGGCACGCGCAGGCGGCCACTGGAAGCGCTCGCCCGGGCGGGCACGCGTCAGACGCGCTTACGGTACTCGTGCGTGCGGGTGTCGATCTCGATCTTGTCGCCGTCCTCGACGAACAGCGGCACCGCGATCTCGAAGCCTGTGCCCACCAGGCGGGCGGGCTTCATCACCTTGCCGGAGGTGTCGCCCTTGACCGCAGGCTCGGTGTTGATCGCGCGCACCACGGTGGTGGGCATCTCCACGGAAATGGCCTTGCCGTCGTAGAACGTCACCTCGACCGTCATCGAGTCTTCAAGGTACTGGATGGCATCGCCCATGTTCTCGGCCTCGACCTCGTACTGGTTGTATTCGGCGTCCATGAACACGTACATCGGGTCGGCGAAATAGGAGTAGGTGCACTCCTTCTTGTCCAGGATGATCTGGTCCATCTTGTCGTCGGCCTTGAAGACGACTTCCGCCCCGCCTCCGTTCAGGAGGTTCTTCATCTTGATGCGCACGGTGGCCGCACCGCGGCCACCGCGGCTGTACTCCGTCTTCAGGACCACCATCGGGTCCTTGCCTTGCATGATCACGTTGCCGGCGCGTATTTCTTGAGCGAGTTTCATGTCGTGTGGCGCCCCGGATGGGCGCGTGCGTGAAATGTGGGGCGGGGGTTGGCTGTGGCCGCGGCGCCTGCCGAAACCTCAAGGCTGCGAACTGCAGCGGGGCCAGTGCGGCACGAGACCTGCAGCACTTTGCGGACAACGTCGTATTCTAGCCTTTGGCCGGCGCGACTGCTGACGCCGCCGACGCATGGCGGGCCACGAAGCGCATCAGTTGCGTGGTCAGGTCGTCCTGGGCGAGCAGGCTGTGCCGCAAGGACTGCACCGCCGCAGACCAGGCCGGTGCATCGGGCCAGGCCAGCGGCTCATTCGCCCCGGCCTGGTTCCAGTGGTCCCAGAGTCGGCGCAAGTCGGCCTTCCAGGCCGGCTGCGACGCGGCCTTCGCGTCGCCCAGCCACCGGTCCAGGAAGGCGGCGGACTTCACCCAGTGGGCGCCATCATCCTGTGGATAAAGCTGCCAGAGGAACGGACGCCCCGCCCAGAGCGCGCGCACCAGCGAGTCCTCCCCGCGCACGAGGTTCAAGTCGGCACTGAACAGCAGGCGGTCAAACCCGCTCTGGCTCAGCCAGGGCAGGTCGTGGGAGCGCACGCCCTCGGGCAGTGCCAGTCGGTGCACCTGTGTCTGGGCCGGGCCGGGTGTCAGGGCCAGCAGCGTAGGCCGGTCGCCCAGAAGGCGCAGCAGGTCCGGCAGGGCCGGGTTGTCGTAGCAGAAGAGCACGATCAGGCGCTCGGCGGCGCGCAGGTCCAGGCCCAGGTGCTGCAGTTCGGCGCGGCGGTCCCAGCGGGCCTGTGCACGCTCAAGACCGGGTTCGCGCAGCAGCCCCCCCGTGGCTGCGGTGAACCCGGGGTGGAAGAACCACTTCATCAGGCCCGCCCCGGGCCCGACGGACTGTGGGGAGGGCAGGCCGTGGCACCGCTCCACCCAGGGTTCGGCGCTGAGGTACTCCAGGTTGATCCACACGGGCGCGGTCTCTTTGCGCGTCATGGCCTGGACGAAGGCTGCCGGGGGGTCGCAGGCGAACGCCTCGATCACCACATCGCCCGGGGCAGCGGCCGGCAGTGGCTCGCGCCAGGGGATCACCTGGACACCTGCAGCGCCCTCAGGGGCCATCCACGCCAGTGGCGAGGGGTCGTCGCACCACAGCCGCACCCGGTGACCCCGGGATCCCAGGTCGGCCGCCAGGCGCCAGCACACGCCCACGTCCCCCAGGTTGTCAATGACCTTGCAGAAGAGGTCCCAGATGATGGGCGATGTCACCCCAAGGATCATACGGAGGTGGACAATCCCGAAGAGCGAAGCCTCACCGATTGCTCCACTGCTCCAGCCCGGCCTTGACCACCGAACCAGACATCCCGCCTCCGCCCCGGCAGCAGCGGGCGCAGGACCTTCCCCGCCAAAAGCTGCTTGAGGAAGTGGCTGCGCTGCCCGGCCTGCCGGGGGTGTACCGTTACTTCGACATCCAGGGTACGGTGCTCTATGTCGGCAAGGCGCGCAACCTCAGGAAGCGAGTCTCCAGCTACTTCCACAAGGACCACGGTGGCACGCGCATCGCGGCCATGGTGGCGCGCATCCACCGGCTGGAGACCACCGTGGTGCGCACCGAGGCCGAGGCCTTGCTCCTGGAGAACAACCTCATCAAGGCGCTGAGCCCGAAGTTCAACATCCTGTTCAGGGACGACAAGAGTTACCCCTACCTGAAGATCACCGGCACCTCAGGCGGCGCCGAGCCGGGGACCGCGGGCATGCACGACGATGCGGCGCCGGCCACCCGGCGCTTCCCGCGCCTGGCCTACTACCGCGGCGCCGTGGACCGCAGGCACCGCTACTTCGGCCCCTATCCGGGCGCCTGGGCCGTCAAGGAAACCATCCAGCTCATCCAGCGCGCTTTCAGGCTGCGCACCTGCGAGGACACCGTCTTCTCCAACCGCACCCGGCCTTGCCTGCTATATCAGATCCGGCGCTGCTCCGGACCCTGCGTGGGGCTGATCGATGCGTCCACCTACGCCCGGGACGTGGCTGACGCCGAGAGTTTCCTGCTGGGGCGCTCGCAGCAGGTGCTGGACGGCCTCCAGCAGCGCATGATGGCCCATGCCGAGGTGCTGGAGTTCGAGAAGGCCGCGGAGATCCGAAACCAGATCGCCGCCTTGTCGCGCGTGCTGCACCAGCAGACGGTGGACCGCAGCAGCCTGGGCGACGATGACCGCGAGGTCGATGTGCTGGCGGTGAAGGTGCAGGGCGGTCGCGCCTGCGTGAACCTGGCGATGGTGCGCGGTGGTCGCCATCTGGGGGATCGCGCCCACTTTCCTGCGCACGTGGACGACGCGACGGCCCTGGGGGCGGAGCCCTTGGACGCGGGCCCGGGCGAGTCCCGACCGCCGGCCTCGCCCGAGCAGCAGGTGCTGGAAGCCTTCCTGCTGCAGCACTATGCGGCGCAGGCCGTGCCGGGCCTGCTGCTGCTGAGCGAGCCCGTGGACGCTTCGGTGGTCGAGGCGCTGTCAGCCCTGGCCGGACGGCGGGTGCAGGTGCAGCACCAGCCCAGGAGCCAGCGCAAGGTCTGGCTGGAAATGGCACGCCAGGGCTGTGGCCTGGCCTTGTCGCGGCTGCTGTCGGAGGAAGGTTCCCAGCGCGAGCGAACCCGGGCGCTGGTGGAGGCGCTGGACCTGGACGTTGCCGACCTGGATGGATTCCGGGTGGAGTGCTTCGACGTCAGCCATACCGCGGGCGAGGCCACTCAGGCTTCCTGCGTGGTCTACGAGGGCCACGCCATGCGCTCCGACCAGTATCGGCGCTTCAATGTCGAGGGCGTGACGGGCGGCGACGACTATGCCGCCATGCGCCAGGTGCTGCTGCGCCGGTACACCAAGCTGGCCCAGGCCGTGGCCGAGCGGCGCCACGATGAGTCCGACGCCGAGGTGGCATCGCCTCAGCAGCAGACCCAGGCGGCCGAGCCGTTGCGCGGTGGCCCCAGGTTGCCGGACCTGGTGCTGGTGGACGGCGGGCGCGGCCAGGTCGCCATGGCGCGCGAGGTGTTCGAGGAACTGGGCCTGGACCTGTCGTTGATCGTCGGGGTCGAGAAGGGCGACAAGCGCAAGGTGGGCCTGGAGGAACTGGTCTTTGCCGACGGGCGTGACAAGGTCTACCTTGGCCAGGATTCGGCGGCCCTGATGCTGGTGGCCCAGATCCGGGACGAGGCCCACCGATTCGCCATCACCGGCATGCGGGCCCGCCGCGCCAGCGTGCGTACGGGTGGCAGTCGCCTGGAGGAGATCGCTGGCGTCGGGCCTCGCAAGCGCGCCCGCCTGCTGCAGCGCTTTGGCGGCCTGCGCGGGGTGGCCCAGGCCACCGTGGAAGAACTGGCCAGCGTGGAGGGCATCTCGCCGGCCCTGGCCGAAGACATCTACAAGGCCCTGCGCTGAAGGCTCCCATGCAAAATGCGGGCATGTTCTTCACCCTGCCGACGCTGCTGACCTGGGCGCGCATCGTTGCCATCCCGCTGATCGTCGGCCTGTTCTATCTGCCGACCGACCCGGCCACCCGCAACCTGGCGGCCACCGTCCTCTTCGTGGCCGTGGCGCTGACCGACTGGCTGGACGGCTACCTGGCACGCAAGTTGAACCAGACATCCTCCTTTGGCGCATTTCTCGACCCGGTGGCCGACAAGATCCTGGTTTGTGCTGCCTTGCTCATCCTGCTGCAACTGGACCGTGTGAACGCGTTCGTCGCCCTGGTCATCATCGGACGCGAGATCGCCATCTCGGCCCTGCGCGAGTGGATGGCGCAGATCGGCGCCTCGCGCAGCGTGGCCGTGCACATGCTGGGCAAGGTCAAGACCACGGTGCAGATGGTGGCCATACCGTTTCTGCTGTTCGACGGCGCCTTGTTCGGACTGATCGACACCCGGATCTGGGGTACGGGCTTGATCCATATCGCGGCGGTGCTCACTATCTGGTCCATGGTGTACTACCTGCGCAAGGCCCTGCCCGAGATTCGCGCGAAGGCCCGTTGAGTGACGGCAGGTCCCCAGGCTGCGGATGGCGCCGCCAGTGCTGCTTCCCCGCCCGTTTGGGTCTTGTGGATGCCCTGGGTGTTCGTGCTCATCTGGAGCACAGGCTTCGTGGTGGCGCGCCTGGGCATGCCCCATGCGCCCCCCATGAGCTTCCTGGCCTGGCGCTTCGCGCTGTCGGTCATGGCCTTTCTTGTCTGGATAGGGCTGTCCGGTGCGCGCTGGCCTCAGGGACGGGCCCAATGGCTGCACCTGGCGGTGGTGGGGCTGTTGCTGCACGGGGGCTATCTGGGGGGCGTGTGGGCAGCCGTCAAGGCCGGCATGTCGGCCGGCACCGCCGCCCTCATCGTCGGCTTGCAGCCTTTGTTGACGGCCGCGTGGGTGGCGGGAACCGACCGAGCCCAACGGGTCTCCGTACGCCAGTGGGTCGGCCTGATTCTGGGACTTGCGGGCCTGGTGCTTGTGGTCTGGCGCAAGCTGGGCCTGGGTGAGGCCAGCGGATCCAGCGTGGCGCTGGCGGTGCTGGCCCTGCTGAGCATCACCTGCGGCACCCTGTGGCAGAAGCGCTTCGTCCACCCTGGCGATGTCCGTACGGCCAACACCGTGCAGCTGATGGCCGCTTTCCTGGCCACGCTGCCCTTCGCACTGGCCGAGACCGAAGCCTTCCTCTGGAACCTGCAGTCCTCCTCGGCCATGGCGTGGTCGGTGCTGGTACTGACCCTGGGCGGCAGTTCCTTGCTGGTGCTGTTGATCCAGCGCGGCGCGGCCACCCAGGTCACCAGCCTGATGTATCTCGTGCCGCCCTGCACGGCAATCCTGGCCTGGATACTGTTCGCCGAAGCGCTCACCCCCAGCGTACTGGCAGGCATGGCGTTGACGGCCGTGGGCGTGTGGATGGTGGTGCGCGGCGATTCCCGGCCCGCCTGACGCCTGGTACCCCCTTCATCCCCGGACCATCTTCCCCACTGGAGCCCTCGCATGAACGCACCCCACCGAATCGCCGTGATCGCCGGTGATGGCATCGGCCATGAGGTCATGCCCGAAGGTCTGCGCGTGCTGGACGCAGCCTGCAGACGCTTTGGCATTGCGCTGAACGTCGACGAGTTCGACTTCGCCAACTGCGAATACTTCACGCGACACGGTCAGATGATGCCGCCAGACTGGAAGGATCGGATCGGCGGTCATCACGCCATCTTCTTCGGTGCCGTGGGTTGGCCCGCGACCGTGCCCGACCACGTGTCGCTGTGGGGCTCGCTTCTGAAGTTCCGTCGTGAATTCGACCAGTATGTCAACTTGCGTCCAGCCCGCCTCATGCCCGGCATCCGTTCCCCGCTGGTGGACCGCCAGGGTCGGGCCCTGCCCCCGGGCGCCATCGACATGCTCATCGTGCGCGAGAACACCGAAGGTGAGTACTCGGCGGTGGGCGGGCGAATGTACGAGGGCACCGACCGCGAGATCGTGATGCAGCAGACCATCATGTCCCGCCAGGGCGTGGACCGCGTGCTGAAGTTCGCCTTCGACGAGGCCATGAAGCGCCCGCGCCGAAGGCTCACCTCGGCCACCAAGAGCAACGGCATTGCCATCACCATGCCCTACTGGGATGAACGCGTGGATGCGATGTCGAGCCTGTACCCCGAGGTCACGGTGGATCGCTTTCACATCGACATCCTGACGGCCCATTTCGTGCAGCGACCCCAGCACTTCGACGTCGTGGTGGCCAGCAACCTGTTCGGCGATATCCTGTCCGACCTGGGTCCGGCCTGCACCGGCACCATCGGCATCGCCCCTTCGGCCAATCTCAACCCCCTTCGTGCCTGGCCCAGTCTGTTTGAGCCCGTGCACGGCTCGGCACCCGACATTGCCGGGCGCGGGGTGGCCAATCCCATCGGCCAGATCTGGTCGGCGGCGTTGATGCTGGACTTTCTCGGCCACCGGCCGGCGCATGACGCCATCGTCTCGGCCATCGAGCAGTCGCTGGCCGATCCCCAGGCTCCCCGTACCGCCGATCTGGGCGGAAGCGCGGGCACGCGGCAGGTGGGCGAGGCCATTGCACAGGTGGTGGCTTCACGCCCTTGATGTGCGGGCGCGAGCGCGAGCACACGGCAACGACGGGGCCAGGGCGAGCTTTCAAGGCCCAGGCCCGGGCCACAAACCGCAGGGCCTGGTGGTCCGTGATACTGCGACGCCTCGGCGTGGTCTTGAAGCGTCCGGGATGGTCAAGCGGCTACGCCCGATGGTTCTGCGGGCCGCCTGCTGGACATAGAATGGAGATTTCCGCGGAGCGCGCCCACCTGCGAACACGGGTGGTGCCACCTTGCGGTGATTGAAGAACGCTCGCTGCTGGTATTCGGGGCGCAGCACATCAAGGGGATCGAATTGAACAAGACCGAACTGATTGAGCACATCGCCACCAAGGCGGATATTTCCAAGGCCGCTGCTGGTCGGGCGCTCGAAGCGCTGATTGGCGGCGTGAAGGCCACGCTGAAGAAGAATGGAAGCGTGTCCATCGTGGGTTTCGGCACCTTTGCAGTCAGCAAGCGTGCGTCGCGGACCGGACGCAACCCCCGAACGGGCGCGGCCATCAAGATCAAGGCTGCCAAGGTGCCGAAGTTCAGGCCCGGCAAGGCTTTGAAGGATCATTTGAATTGACCCAGCGGGATGGGGTTGTCACCCCTGTCCCGGTGAATCACCGGGTGCTTAGCTCAGCTGGCAGAGCGGCGCCCTTACAAGGCGTAGGTCGGCGGTTCGATCCCGTCAGCACCCACCAGTTCCTGTCCACAAGGCGAACCGCGGTTCGCCTTCGTTGCTTCTCGGCAAATGTTCAATTTCGTCCGATCCCATCAGAAGGTGCTGCAGTTCGTGCTGGTCCTTCTCGTCTTCCCGTCCTTCGTCTTCTTCGGGGTGCAGGGATACTCGCGGTTCAGCGAAGAGGCAGCAAAGCCGGTGGCAAGAGTCGACGGGCGCACCATCACGCGCGGCGAATGGGACCAGGCTCACCAGCGTGCCATCGAGCGCATGCGCCAGCAGATGCCCGGTATCGACGCCAAGTTGCTGGACTCTGCAGCCCTGAAACAGCAGACGCTGGATAGCTTGGTTCGCGAGCGCGTGCTGAAGGCCGCTGCCACGCGCGACCACCTACAGCCTGGCGACGAGCGCCTGTCCCGACTGTTTCGCACCGACCCGCAGTTCGCCGGTCTGCGCAATCCCGATGGCACCGTCAGCCGCGAGTTTCTGACGGCCCAGGGGATGACTTCGGAGGGCTTTGCGCAACAGTTGCGGGTTGATTTGGCCATGCGGCAGGTGCTGGCCGGTGTGACCGCCACTGCGGGCGTCCCTGCGGTGTCGGCCTCCTTGGCGCTGGATGCCTTGCTGCAAAGGCGCGAGATCGACTTCGTGCTCTTTGATTCCAAGGGTTTTGCGGGCAAGGTTCAGCCGACCGCCGCCGATTTGGACGCCTTCTTCAAGACCCAGGAGGCGCGGTTTCGACTGCCTGAGGAGGCCCGGATCGAGTACGTGGTCCTGGACCTGTCGACGCTGAGCGGCTCGGCAGCCGTCTCGCAGGAGGACCTGCGGCGCTACTACGAAGAGAACCAGAGCCGCTACACCAGGGCCGAGGAGCGTCGTGCCAGTCACATCCTGATCACGGTTGACAAGACGGCGCCAGCGCCTGATCGGCAGAAGGCGCGCCAGCGAGCCGAGGACCTGCTGGCCGAGGTGCGTCGGGTGCCAACGCGCTTCGGTGAACTGGCGCGAAAGAACTCGCAGGACCCGGGTTCGGCCGCCCAGGGCGGCGATCTGGACTTCTTTGGCCGCGGCGCCATGGTCAAGCCGTTCGAGGATGCGGTGTTCGCGATGAAGGTGGGCGAGATCAGCAATCTCATCGAAACCGATTTCGGATACCACATCATCCAACTCACGGGCACACGCGGGGGCGAGAAGCAGGCTTTCGAGGCCGTGAAGGCGGAGATCGAAGCCGAGATCCGCAGGCAAGGGGCCCAGCGCAGGTTCGCCGAAGCTGCCGAACAGTTCACCAACACGGTGTACGAGCAGGCCGACAGCCTGCAGCCCGTGATCGACAAGCTCAAGCTCGAAAGACGCACAGCCACCGTGCGGCGCGAGCCCGGACCCCAGGCCTCCGGGCCGCTGGCTTCGCAAAAGCTGCTGGACGCCGTCTTTGGCGTTGACGCTCTGAAGAACAAACGCAACACCGAGGCGGTGGATCTGGGCAACAGCCAACTGGTGTCGGCGCGCGTGCTGGAGCATGTTCCAGCGCGACTACCCGCTTTCGATGATGTGAAGGACGTCGTGCGCGCCGCACTGATCGAGGAGCAGGCGGCGGGACTGGCGCGCAAGGAAGGCCTGGCCAGACTGGAGGCCCTGAAGCAAAACCCCGGTATGGCATTGCCCCAGACGGCGGTGCTGTCTCGTGGCCAGGCGCAGGGCGTGCCGCGCCCTTTGCTGGACGCCGTGCTGCTGGCGCCCCAGGACAAGCTGCCGGCGCCCATCGGTGTGGACCTGGGTAAGGCAGGCTACGTCGTGGCCCGCGTGCTCAAGGTACTGCCGCGCGAGCAGGCTGCGTCGTCCGACGCCTTGCTGACGCCGCAACTGGCGCAGGCTTGGAGCGCGGCAGAGTCTGAGGCGTACGTTGCCAGCCTGAAGCGGCGGTTCAAGGTCGACATTGAGCCCTCCGCCCGCACGGCCGAAGCCCCCACCAAGGCTGCGTCGCAGTGACCGCGGCGCTATACTCTTGACCGCGCTACGGTGGCTGTAGCTCAGTTGGTAGAGTCCCAGATTGTGATTCTGGTCGTCGTGGGTTCGAGTCCCATCAGCCACCCCACTGTTTCTCTTTGTAGATCAACAGCTTAGAGACATTGGATCCCTTCCGTGGGCCAAATTTGGGCCAAATCTGAAATCGGAGGGGGTGCGAAACGGCGCTTTGAGGGGTCATCTTTCGACCCTTAGCGACTGCCTTGCAGGTGGTCCTCGGACGGAGTCCTGAGGGTCCGCAACGCTGCCCCGGATGCCGCTCCCAGACATCCGCATCAACCTCCTCGGGCGGCGGTTCGGCACACCTGAATGACGGGACCCTGAGCGGGTCAGTGAGGTCAGTCTGATCGGTCGCAGCGGGGCGCACGCGTTGACCACGGCCTGTGTGCGGCGAGCAGCCAGCCGTCGACCGGCCGCGTCAGGTCGGCCCGGTCAGGTTTGTGGCTTGGCCGCCGCGTCCCGTCCGGCCCCGGCCTTCGGGGCGATCGCTGCTTCCAGTCGCTCCATCTCCCGGTCGTTCTGCTCCCCGTCCAGCCACTTCGCGTAGGTGCGGTGGAACATCTCCACCGAGTGGCCGAGCTGGCGCGCACAGAACGCTGCGTTCATGCCCGCCATCAGCATGACAGTGGCGTAGGTGTGTCTCATGTTGTACGGCCGCCGGTAGCGGATGCCCAGCCGCTTCAGCGTGGGTGTCCAGAAGCTGCGCCGAAACGCGCGCTCGTCGATCCAGGGCTTGCCCATTCGCGGATCGTTGAAGACCGCCCCGCCGGCAAGCTGGGTGTGGGCCCGCTGCCGCTGCAGGGCGTCCAGCGCCCGGCTGTTGAGCTTGACGGTCCGGGCGACGTTCGTCTTGGTCCGGTCCTTGTGAACGCCCCGCACGAGGGCCTCGGCGATCAGTACGCTGCCGCTGGCCAGGTCGACGTTCTCCCAGCACAAGGCGAAGATTTCCGAGGTGCGGAGCCCGGTCCAGAACCAGAACTCGACCATGTTCGCGGTTTGGCCGGCGTGCCGGGCTTCGAAGTCCGACACGATGCGGTCGAGTTCCTCCCGCGAGAAGGGATCCGGCGGCTCCTTCTGGTACCGGGCGCGAGGAATCTTCCCGGCCGGGTTGGTGTCGAGGATCGCGTCGGTGACGGCGAGCTCGAGCGCCTCCCGCAGGACGCTCACGTAGTTGTTGATCGTCTTTCCGGACAAGTCGGGTCGCCCAGCAAGCACCGTGAGGATCTGGCTGTGCCTCAGTGCGCGCAGTTGCTTGTCACCGATGCCCGCCTTCCAGAAGCGGATCGCGCTCGCGTACGCTGCCTTCGTGCTGGACTCGATTCTCTGACTCGCGAGCCACGTGTCCAGCTGGCTTCCAATCGTCAGCGGCGTCGCCGCATCGCTCGAAGGAAACGTCTCGGCCATGCTGAAGATGCCGAGAGCCACCTTTCGGTGGATGTCGTCGGCCAGGCGGCGGGCGAACTTCAGGTTGGCCGCCGTCGGCGGCAGCGGCACGCCTGCCTGCGTGAGGCGCTTGACGTGCCGTTTGCCTTCGAAGGTGAAGCGCAGGCGAATGCTGTCGCCGTGAACCTCGACGTTGCCTAGCCCTTTTCGACCCATGCCTGGTACCCCTTCATCGAGATGAAGATTCCCCCGTCCGGGGATCGCCGGTACTCGCGACCGTCAAGCCACTTGCCATCTTCGATCTTGCGCCGGATGGCTTTCTCGGTCAGCCCGGTGATGGTCGAAGCCAGTTGGATGGTGACGTAGGGCGCCGGCGCCAAGTGCACCGGCGATGCGGTGGCCGACATCGGCCGTGATGCCGGATGACCACCTTGCCCTGGCTCGTCTCTGGGAGCGGCTTCTCTGCTACCAGCGGCTCGGGACGAGCCCCTGGGATGCCCCGCATTGTCCTCCACTTCCTCGCGCCTCATGCCGTCCTCTCGTTCCCTCCCGGTCCTGGCGCGTAGCGCGTCCTGCGGTCTCGAGTCGTCCGCACGACGGACACGCGTCCGGCCAGCCTGTCGAACCCGCGGTGGCGCTTGGCCGCCGGGGAGCCAGGGCGTGGCTGGATCGGCAGTCAGCGGGATGGCCCGCAGGCAAGCTGCCGAGATGGCAAGGTCGATCGCGTCACGCCATGCAGCGGGATACGGAATCTGCTCGCAATGTGTCGGGTCATGACTGTCTGATCGATTTCTCTCTCGCGGGATAGCCTGGCTCAACGACGTGGAGCAACGCGTCGTCGATGCCGTCGTGATCGGCTTGCGGTCTTGAAGTCGCAAGTGGGCTCCCTTCCCGCTGCATTGCTCGAGACGCTTGCGGCGGGTCGTGCCCGCAGCGATCGAATCGCTGTCCGCACTGCTGACACAGCGCCTATCAGTTCCGAGGCTTCCGCCAGTCGGG
>JBJTZN010000059.1:0-5820 GCA_046087245.1 Rubrivivax sp. | reverse complement strand
GACCTCCAGCGCGCCTTCAAGCGGCTGGAAAAGATCTTCCAGGCCGAGGAGGGCACCTCGCAGGCGGATGAGCGGGACGTGCTCGTGACGCTGATCGAAGCCTACGAGAACAAGCACTACGACTTCGGCCCAGCCGACCCGGTGGAAGCGATCAAGTTCCGCATGGAGCAGGAGGGCCTGACCCCGCGCGATCTCGAGCCCTACATCGGCCAGAGCGGCCGGGTATCGGAGGTGCTAAATCGCAAGCGCGCCTTGAGCCTGCGCATGGTCAAGCGGCTGCACGATGGGCTGCGGATTCCTTACGAGAGCCTGCTGGCCGGCGTACACTAGGTCGCCTCGACGGTGATGACGCCACCGGTCTTCCGCCGCTACCTCGGCATCCACTACGCCGGTGCGAAGACTCCAGACTCAGGGCTCAAGAGCCTGCGGGTCTATAGCGCCACACCCGAGACGCCGCCGCAGGAGGTTCTGCCACCGCCCGGCCCGCGCAGGTACTGGTGCCGCCGGGATCTGGCCCAATGGCTGGTCGGGGAACTGGCCGGCGACACGCCCACCATCGTGGGCATCGACCACGCGCTGTCGTTTCCGCTGCGGTACTTCGAGGTCCACCAACTTCCGCCGGACTGGATGGCCTTTCTGGAAGACTTCCATCGCCACTGGCCGACCGATGCGCCGCACACCTACGTGGACTTCGTCCTCAATGGTGTCTGTGGAGAGGGCGCCGAGCGCATGGGCAGCCCCCGATGGATGCGGCTGACGGACGAGCGCTGCAAGGCGGCGCGGTCGGTTTTCCAGTTCGAGGGGCAGGGGAAGGTCGCGGCTGCGACGCACGCCGGATTGCCGTGGATCCTTTACCTGAAGCGCGCGTTGGGGGAACGGCTTCATGTCTCGCCGTTTGACGGCTGGAGCATCCCAGCTGGCAAGTCGGCACTGGTCGAGGTGCGGCCAGCGATGTGGCGAGACCTGGAGCCGATGGCCGCACTGACCGCTGGGCAGAAGGATGCCCTTGTGACTGCGTCGTGGTTGAAGGCGGCTGACCGATCGGGTGAACTGGCCGACATGCTGCAGCCGGCGCTCTCTCCGCTGGAGCGAATGGTTTGTGGGATCGAGGGTTGGATATTGGGGTCGTAGTGCCAGCCATGAAAGCTGAGAGACAGGAAGCGACCACACTCTGACGCACATGAACGACTGCTTCAATCAAGCGAACTTGGCTGCAAGGATTCGAGGGAGGTAGCGCCGGCATGTGTGCATGGACATGAGCGGGGTCACCCCCGTGGGCCTTGAGGTCGGCAGCAAAGTCCAGCACCGTCTGGTGGCTGCGCCCCTCGGTGGCGAACAGCAGCCGCTTGGCATCCAGGTCGTGCACCACGGTGATGTAGTCCTGGCCACGGCGCAGGCTGGTCTCGTCAACGCCCACGATCTGAACGTCAGCAAACACCTCCAGCGCCCGGGCCTGCTGGACATAGAACTCGATGCGCCGCCACAGTTGCTTGTCGGCACAACGCAGCAGCAAGGCCGCCTGGCGCACCGGAAGGTCGCGGCAAAGCGTCAGCGCCAGCGCTTCGAAGGCGGCCGTGAATCCCGATCCTGGTCGGGCCCAGGGCACGGCCACTTGCGTGGTCTTGCCGCAGGCGCCGCACGCCACGCGTGGCACGTCGCAGTGCAGCCAGGCTTCGAACTGGAAGAAGTCCAGGTGGCGCCACGAGCGTGCCAGGCGGTCATGCACCGGCTCAGCACCCGCGCCACAGGCCGGGCAGGCCAACTTCGCGCCTTGGCAGGCGATCTGGAAGTCGATGCGCCGCTGGGCGGTGTCGAGCTTGACGTCCTGAACCACCCAGGGCGGCTGCAGGCCCAATGCACTGGTGAACAACGCTTCAACACCGACGCTCATCACCGCCTCCTCGGATCAACTCCGCCCCGTGGACATGTGGACAGGCCGGCAAGCGACCTGCCCACATGCCCACCGGGCTCGACGACGACTACCGATTCTGACTGTTGGGTTCCACACGAAACGACGAGGGGCCCCACCAGACACCCCTGACGGCCTTGAAACAGTGGCAGGAATCACATCCGCACCTGTTCAAGAAAAAGGTTGTCAATCATCCGGGACCTGACAACATCTGACGGTCAAAGATATCAGGCGCAAATGCACATGTGAGACGGGACCAAGGACTTTCCCGCGAGACTGACCGCAGTTTGAAACCAACAGTTTCATCGCCTGAGTATCTAACTCATGCCGACGGGATCATTCCTTGATGAGTTGTGCAAACACGCTGTCATCACACTCTTCGATGACCATGTTGACGTGACAATGAACGCCCCCATCGGTCATCTCTTGGTACATGAAAAACCGCGAAGCTACTCGACCCTCGGTAGAGGATTCCCCCGCCTTGCTCGCACCGATGTGAACATGGTCTCCAATGTTCGGCAACAGAACCAAATTGGTAGTGTCGTCGATTTCGATTGGAATAAGTGTTCCATCATCGGTCGGCCTTGTCTTGCCCTTGGGACGGTACTGATAGTTGACTGAATACTTCATTTCAACTCCAATTTAAACATCATACACCTTTACACTCAGTCTTGATATCCAATTGCCCTATCCACGCAAATGAAACTCTCGTTGCTTGCTGTTGATTGGCATATTCTGAAAGAAAAGGAAGCGATGGCATCAGCCTTAACAAAGCCATCGGTCCAGTAACTTGAAGGCCACCCGATCATAATCCCCATAACACTATATTGACAAGTACTTCTAACTGGTTCTTGGTCGGGGACGCAATCTGGCTTGCTTAATCCCCATGCTTTGACGTACCTCCAGGCCCCATCCGTACTCCCTGCAGCAAAAGTGAAGAGTAACGATGCGGGCGTTGAAGGTAATGTCGTAAGCCCGCTAACTATCACGAGGTGGCGTATGCAAACATGGCCTGTTCGGGAAGCTGCGGCCCGGTTCAACGAGTTCCTTGAAGCCTGTTTAACGCAGGGGCCCCAGATGGTGACCGGGAGAGGTGCCGAGGTTGCGGTACTTGTACCCGTGAACGAATGGCGGCGCCTGCAGGCGGCTGGTCGGACATCGCTGAAGGAATTGCTTCTGGCTGATGATGCGCGGGCCGCGCTGGTGCTTCCGGACCGTGGCCATGCGCGCCGGCGCGCACCTGCGCCTGCAAGGTGAACGGGGTGGCGCTGTTGGACACCAGAGTCGTTTCGGTGTCCCCGAGGGCCACCCGACACCTTGCCGACTTCAAAGCCTTCGGCGTTCCGCTGCTCAACCTTTTCAACGCGTAGCATTCCAAGGGAGTTGTCGTGTCAGACACGCCATTTCCCCGGGGCGGCTGCGGCCTTGCGTTACAGGTTTGCGATGAAGTCTTCTGGCGCTACATCAGCCTGGCGAAGCAGGCCTGCCAGTGTGCCGACCTTGAGTTCGCTGTGCATCGGGATGACGCAACCTTTTGAGCCCTTGCGAGCGACCACATGGCTGCCGCTCTGGCGTACCTTCTCGAAGCCGAGTCACTGCAATGCCCTGAGCGCCTCGGCGCCTGAGACGCGCGGCAACTTAGGCATGCGCTGGGATGCTGAAGGTGGTGACCAGGGGATGACCACGGGAGACCATGGGGAACTCTTCGAGGTACAGCGCAGTGGCCTCGCGAAGGTTCGCGACCGCTTCCTCGACGGTCTCGCCCTGTGTGGTGGTGCCCGTCTCGGGGTTGAGAGCGGTGTAGCCGCCTTCTTCCGCGGGCGTCAGGACAGCGGTGAACTCCATGGCCGTGCTCCGGTGGGGATGCCTACCCGGATTGTCGCCGTTGACACGGGACGCGAGGCCTGCCCCATCAAGATCTACGCCACCGCCACCTCCCCCATCACCTTCCCCCGCCCAAAGCTGCCCTCGGCCGGGCCGCTCTGGCTCATGCCACCTGAGCCAGGGGCAGAAGAATCTCTACCGACTCGAAGGGAACGAAGACGGCGTCCTGTTCGTTTCGCTCGATCAACCCGAGTTGCTCCAGCCGGCCCACATCGGTGTGAACGTTGGAGTAGTTGCGGTCGGCCGACTTGGCAAGCGCGTAGACGCTGCAAGGGCCAACCTTGCGAAGCGTGTCCAGAAGGTCAACCCGCGCAGGCGTCAGGTCTGCGAACAGCGAACGTGCAGACTCAAAGCTGAGATGGAAGTTGGGAGACTTGCCCCGACGCGCGCCTGCAATCTGTGCGCGGGCCGTACGAACGGCGGAACCGCGGGGTGCAACCTCAATGACAGCCTTCATGGTGATCTCCAATCCTGAACGTCGCGCTCGAAGTCATCCAATAGTTGGTCGAGTGAGACAAAGCTGTAGCCCAATTCAGACCCCGCGACGTGACGGTGGTCTCCCTTGCCGCGCTCGTTGTCGTATCGGACGCGCTCTTGTCCCGGAAGGCCGTAGAAAAGACGGTACTTGAAGCGATGGACGCAGGGCGGTACGGGCTTGGGGAGCTCCCAGACCACGATCTCGACAATGGTTCCGTCGTCTCGTACTTCCTTTGACTTGGCAAGCAGCGTGGCCTTCACATATTGCATGATAGCAATACATCAACACCTGCTTTAGGCCGCCACATCCGCCATCACGCGCCCCCGCCCAAAGCTGCCATCAGCCGGCGCCTCGCCGCCGGGCGTCACCTTCACCGCGCAGTACTTGAACTCGGGTATCTTGGCCACGGGGTCCAGGGCGGGGTTGGTCAGGCGGTTGATGACGGCTTCGGCCCAGCAGAAGGCGACGAAGACGGCGCCCTCGGGCGTGCCTTCGTCGGCGCGGGCGTACAGGCTCACATGGCCGCGGCGTGTGGCCACGGTCATCAGCTCGCCGGGCTGGATGCCCAGGCGGTCCAGCTCCAGCGGGTGCACCAGGGCCACGGGGTCGGGCTCGATGGCGTCCAGCACGGCGCTGCGGCGCGTCATGCTGCCGGTGTGCCAGTGCTCCAGTTGGCGGCCGGTGATCAGCACCAGCGGGTACTCGGCATCGGGCCGCTCGTCGGCCGGGATGATGTCGGCCGGCACGAAGCGCGCGCGGCCTGAAGGGCGCGGGAAGTGGTCGGTGAAAACGACGTGTTCGCCGGGGTCCCCTTCGTGCTCGCAAGGGTAGGTGACGGCGTCTTCCCGCTCCAGCCGCTGCCAGGTGATGCCGGCGATGCTGGGCATCACCGAGCGCATCTCGTTGAACACCCGGGCCACGGCCTGCCGGCAGTCGACGGGGGTGGCGCCGTAAGCGCTCCAGTCCAGGCCGAGTTGCTGCGCCATGGCCGTCAGGATCCACAGGTCCTGCCGCGCCTGGCCGGGCAGGCTCAGGGCCTGGCGCCCCATCTGCACCGTGCGGTCGGTGTTGGTAAAGGTGCCGGTCTTCTCGGCGAAGGCTGAAGCCGGCAGCACCACGTCGGCCAGGCAGGCGGTTTCGGTCAGGAAGATGTCCTGCACCACCAGCATCTCCAGGCCGGCCATGGCCTGGCGGGCGTGGTCGGCGTCGGGGTCGCTCATGGCGGGGTTCTCGCCCATGATGTACAGGCCCTTGAGCCGCCCGGCCAGCGCGGCCTTCATCACCTCCACCACGGTCAGGCCCGGGTCCGGGTCCAGCCGGTTTGGGTCCACGCCCCAGGCCTGGGCCACCAGGTCACGCGCCCAGGGCTCGCTGACGCGGTGGTAGTCCGGGTACATCATGGGGATGAGGCCGGCGTCCGACGCGCCTTGCACGTTGTTCTGGCCACGCAGCGGGTGCAGCCCGGTGCCGGGGCGGCCGATCTGGCCCGTCATCAGCGCCAGCGCGATCAGGCAGCGCGCGTTGTCGGTGCCGTGCACGTGCTGGCTGA
>JBJTZN010000058.1:0-9423 GCA_046087245.1 Rubrivivax sp. | reverse complement strand
CTGATCTCGCTGCCCATCATGCTGCGTTATGGCTACAACCGCACCATCGCCACCGGCGCCATCACCGCCTCGGGCACGCTGGCGCAGGCCATCCCGCCTTCTCTCGTGCTGATCGTGCTGGCCGACCAGCTCGGCCGCTCGGTGGGCGACATGTACGCCGGCGCGCTGTTGCCGGGCCTGCTGCTGGTGGGCCTGTACCTGCTGTTCATCGTCGTCGTGGCCTTGGTGAAGCCGGCCTGGGTGCCTGCGCTGCCGCAAGAGGCGCGCATCTACCGTGAGACCAACGGCGCCAGCGGGCACAAGTCGCTGCTGGTGCTGCTGGCCATCTGCGCAGCGGCGGGCTGGGCGTGGAGCCAGGTGCACGAGCAGATCATCAACCCGATGGTGGGGCGCGATCGGCCCGCCCCAGGCGACGAAGTCCTGATCATGTCGATGACGGTGGCTTCCTTCCTGGCGCTGGCACTGGCGCTGGTGAACCGTGTCACCCAATTGGGGCTGCTGTCGCGTCTGGCCGAGCAGGTCACCTTCGTGCTGATCCCGCCCCTGGTGTTGATCTTCCTGGTGCTGGGCACCATCTTCCTGGGCGTGGCCACACCCACCGAGGGCGGCGCTATGGGCGCGATGGGTGCGCTGATCATGGCGCTGGCCCGCAAGCGGCTGGGCATGCCGCTGTTGCGCCAGGCGCTGGACAGCACCGCCAAACTCTCCACCTTCGTGCTGTTCATCCTGATCGGCTCCACCGTGTTCAGCTTCACCTTCAACGCCGCAGACGGGCACGTGTGGGTGGAGCACCTGTTCGAAGACATGCCGGGTGGCGCCCTGGGCTTCCTGATCGTGGTGAACATCCTGGTCTTCGTGCTCGGCATGTTCATCGACTTCTTCGAGATCGCGTTCATCGTCATCCCGATCCTGGCGCCTGTGGCGGCCAAGATCCTGCCCGAGCTGTTACCCGGCGTGCCGGTGGATGCGGTGATGATCTGGTTCGGGGTCATCATCGCGATGAACCTGCAGACCTCGTTCCTCACACCGCCCTTCGGCTTTGCACTGTTCTACCTGCGCAGCGTGGCCGCCAAGAAGGACTACAAGGACCGCGTCACTGGCGCCCTCATCCCTGCGGTGACCACGCCTCAGATCTACAAGGGCTCCATCGCCTTCATCATCGTTCAGCTCATCATGGTGGGCTTGGTCATCGCCTACCCCAACCTGGTGATCGACGGCCTGGGTACCAACGAGGTGAAGATCGATGCCGAACAGGCCTTGCAGCAGATGCAGGGCGCACGCGAAGCCCTGCAGAACATGGGCGCCGACCCGGCAGCCTCCGCTCCAGGCGGGGCCGGCGGCGCGGCGGCACCCGCAGCGGCGGAAGACCCGATGAAGGCGCTGCTGGAGGCTGTGAAGCAGGACCAGCAGAAGAAGTAAGGCACTGGGGCGACCAGCTCTGCGCCGCTTCGTCCTGCCCGCCTGTACCTGCTCGCCAACAGACTGCTGGAACGAGCGAAACGCCGACAAAAAAGCCCCGCATCGCGGGGCCTTTTTTTGCATCCGACAACCGGCGGGGCAGTCCCGCCGGGCGTGGCGTCAGAGCCTCACAGGCGCTGCTGCTGCATGAAGTCGTCGAAGGCGGCTTCGGAGAAGCGGAACCACAGGTTGGCGTCGCGACGGAAGGCGCTGTAGTCGTCGTAGATCTTCTTGAACGCGGGGTTCTTGCCGCTGATCTCAGCGTAGAGATCTTGCGAGGCCTTGAATGCACCGTCCATGACGTCCTTCGGGAAGCGGAACAGCTTGGTGCCACCGGCCACCAGCCTCTTCAGCGCCGCGGGGTTGCGGGCGTCGTAGCGTGCCATCATCTCGGTGGCGGCGTGCGAGGCAGCCGCCTCGACGATGGCCTTGTTCTCAGCGGAAAGTTCGTTGAACGCCGCGGTGTTGATCCAGAACTCCAGGCCGGCGCCTCCTTCCCAGAAACCCGGGTAGGCGTAGTTCGGGGCCACCTTGTTCAGGCCCAGCTTCTCGTCGTCGTACGGACCCACCCACTCGGCGGCGTCGATGGTGCCTTTCTCCAGCGCTTGGTAGATCTCGCCACCCGGAATCATCTGGGGCACCAGACCGAGCCTCTCCATCACACGGCCGCCGAAGCCACCAATGCGCATCTTCTGGCCCCGCAGGTCGGCCAGGCTCCTGATCTCCTTGCGCCAGAAGCCGCCCATCTGCGAGCCCGTGTTGCCGCCGATGAAACTGATGATGTTGTACTGCGCGTAGAACTCGCGCAGCAGCTTCATGCCGTTGCCTTCCATCACCCAGCCGTTGATCTGGCGGGCGTTCAGGCCGAAGGGGATGGCGGTGCCGAAAGCAAACGCCTCGTTCTTGCCCACGAAGTAGTAGGGCGCGGTGTGGCACATCTCGACGGTACGGTTGCGCACGGCATCGTCCACGCCGAAGGCGGGCACGATTTCACCAGGCGCAGCCACCGTGATGGTGAACCTGCCGCCCGTCATGGCACCCACCTGCTTGGCGAAGATCTCGGCGGCTCCGAAGATGGTGTCCAGCGCCTTGGGGAAGCTGGAGGCGAGACGCCAGCGGATGGCAGGCTGGGCATGCACGGCAGGGGCCACGCC
Organism: Rubrivivax sp.; assembly: GCA_046087245.1. Lineage (GTDB taxonomy): Bacteria > Pseudomonadota > Gammaproteobacteria > Burkholderiales > Burkholderiaceae_C > Rubrivivax. The sequence continues at coordinate 6,811 of JBJTZN010000058.1, read as the reverse complement.
GGCGGCGAGCACGCCTGCCAGACCGGCGCCTTGAACGAATGAACGACGTTCCATGGAGAATCTCCTGAGGTTGACAAGACGATGCATCAGTGCCGGCCTCTGCCTGCACAGGGGCGCGATTCTAGTGTCCACGACAAGTCCATGAGAAGCCCATGACGAGCCCATGACAAATCCCCTGGCCGGCATTCCCTGCGCGCGGGGCAGGGATCTCCTCCGCGTGCCAATGCCGACCTCAGGCGCCGGCCACCTTCATCCTCTCCAACAGCACCGAGCCCACTGACTTCGCGCCCATGACGTAGACATCAGCTCCCACGGCCACGATGTCCTTGAACATCTGCCGCAGGTTGCCCGCGATGGTGATCTCCTCGACGGGGTGCACGATGCGGCCACCTTCCACCCAATACCCGGACGCGCCCCGCGAATAGTCGCCCGTCACGTAGTTGACACCCTGGCCCATCAGCTCGGTGACCAGCAGTCCCCGCCCCATGCGCCGGATCATGGCGTCCAGATCATCGCCAGGCAGGGTCAGGCGGCTGACCAGGTTCAGGTTCTGCGAACCGCCGGCATGGCCGGTGGTGCGCATGCCCAGCTTGCGCGCCGAATAGCTCGACAGGAAGTAGCCCTGGACCACGCCACCCGTCACCACACGGCGCGCGCGGGTGTGCACCCCTTCGTCGTCAAACGGGGCACTGCCCTTGCCCTTGGACACGAACGGGTCTTCTTCCACATCCACATGGACGGGCAGCACCTGCTGGCCCAGGCTGTCCACCAGGAAAGACGCCTTTCGGTACAAGGCTCCACCTGACAGGGCCTGCACCAACGCGCCCAGCAGGCCTGCGGCGACGGGGGCTTCGAACAGCACGGGCACCTCGCAGGTGGCCACGCGCGTCGATTTCAACCGCGCCAGAGCGCGCTCTGCCGCATAGCGGCCCACCACCTCCGGCGCAGCCAGGTCGGCGGCGTCACGCATGGAGCTGTACCAGGCGTCGCGCTGCATGCCCTTGCCCCGCCCGGCGATGGGCGCCACCGAGATGGAGTGCCTCGAACTGGCGTAGCCTCCACGGAATCCGCGCGAATTGCCGGCCCAGAAGTGGGACTGCTGCGCCGACACGCCCGCGCCCTCGGAGTTGGTGATGCGCCGGTCGGTGTCGAAGGCCGCTTGCTCGCAGCGCCGGGCCAGTTCGGCCGCCTGGGCTGCATCGATCTGCCACGGGTGGAACAGGTCCAGGTCGCGCGCCGCCTCCCGGGGGCTGGCCAGATCAGCTTCGTCGGGCAGCCCGGCGGCGGGATCCTCGGCTGTGAAGCGGGCGATGTCCCAGGCCGCACGTACCGTCTGCTCCAGCGCGGCGCGGGAGAAGTCCGAGGTGCTGGCGTTGCCGCGGCGCTGACCCAGGTACACGCTGATGCCCAGCGACTTGTCGCGATTGCGCTCGACGTTCTCCAGATCGCCCTTGCGCACCGACACCGACAGGCCCGTCCCCTCGGACACCTCGGCTGCGGCGTCGGAAGCCCCCAACCGCGCGCCCATGGCCAGCACGTCTTCGACGATCTGCTGGAACTGCGGCGTCGTGTAGGCGAAGCCTTGGTCGGCGGTCTGGTGGTGGGCGGACATGGGCGCGGCAGGCAACGGCGAGATGACGGGAGAAGCCGCCGTGCCACGACCGTGGCAGACGGGGACGATGAGCCTCAACAGGGGCTCAACCCTGCCGATTATCATCCCCGCCATGTCCCGACGTCCTGCCCCTGGCCGTTCGCCCGCTGCGGTGGCCGATGCCCCGTTCGACGACGAAGGCCGGCCCAGCAAGAGCCAGCGCAAGCGCGACTCCCACGCGCTGCAGACGCTGGGCGATGAGGTGGCCGCCCTGCCAGCCTCGCGACTGAACGCCTTGGACCTGCCCGAGAACCTGCGCGAGGCGATCAGGGAGTTCCACCGTACCAAGTCGCACGAGGGTCGCCGGCGTCAGGCGCAGTTCATCGGCAAGCTGATGCGCCAGGTGGATCCCGAGCCGCTGCAGGAGGCCGTAGCGCGCTACAAGCTCGGCAGCGCGCAGGACGCCCTGGCGCTGCACCAGGCGGAACAGTGGCGCCAGGAACTGCTGGCCGATGACGCGGCCGTCACCCGCTGGATGGCCGAGCGCCCGGCCACTGATGCGCAGCAACTGCGCGCCATGATCCGGCAGGCGCGTCTGGAGGTGCGGCCCGACGCCTCGGCCGGTCTGGCCGTTCGCCAGGGACGCCACTTCCGAGACCTGTTCCAGTTCGTCAAGACACAGTCGAAGACGTCTGCATGAGCTTCCACGACCCCGTCCGCATCGGCCTGGTTTCTGTCAGTGACCGCGCCTCCAGTGGCGTCTATGAAGACAAGGGCATCCCGGCACTCCAGGCCTGGTTGACCGCAGCGCTGAAGAACCCGATCGAGTGGGTGACGCGCTTGATCCCGGACGAGCAACCCGGCATCGAAGCCACGCTTCGCGACCTCGTGGACACCGAGCACTGCCACCTGGTGCTGACCACCGGCGGCACCGGCCCGGCCCGGCGCGACGTGACGCCCGAGGCCACCCTGGCGGTGGCCGACAAGGTGATGCCCGGGTTTGGCGAACAAATGCGCCAGATCAGCCTGCAATTCGTCCCCACGGCCATCCTGTCGCGGCAGGTGGCTGTCATCCGCGGCCGGGCGCTGATCATCAATCTGCCCGGCCAGCCCAAGTCCATCGCGGAAACGCTGCAAGGCTTGCCCCAGGCCAGCCCGCCCGTGCACGGCATCTTCGCGGCCGTGCCGTACTGCATCGACCTGATCGGCGGGCCCTACCTGGAAACTGACGAGACCGTGTGCAAGGCCTTCAGGCCCAAATCGGCGGTGCGGCCGGCCGGCTGAGGTTCCGAACCGCGGCGCGGCGGATGCTCACCTGACCAGTTGATTCAGGCGCTCCGCGTCGAAGTGTTCCCCGGTCTGGGCATCCTGAGGCAGCACACGCAACGGCGCTGCGCCTGTGGCATCGCCTCCTGCGCCGCCACGGGACAGTTGCTCGATCGCCTTCCACAGCATCGAGATCTGGTGTTCATGCCCGGCGGTGTGATCGATCAGGCCCTTCAGGGCCAAGGCCACGGGGTCGTCGCCCTGGGTCACGCCGTAGGCGGAAAAACCCATGCGTGCCGCGGCCGCCTCGCGGTGGGCATCGGCAGAAGCCTGCAGGATGCGCGCCGGAATGCCCACGGCAGTGGCCCCGGGGGGCACGGGCTGCAGCACGACCGCATTGCTGCCGACGCGCGCACCGTCACCCACGGTGAAACTTCCCAGCACCTGGGCGCCGGCGCTGACGATCACACCGCGGCCCAGCGTGGGGTGCCGCTTGGCGCCCTTGCTCAAGGAAGTTCCCCCCAGCGTGACGCCCTGGTAGATGGTGCACTCGTCGCCCACCTCGGCGGTCTCACCGATCACCACGCCCATGCCATGGTCGATGAACACCCGCCGGCCCAGGGTGGCGCCCGGGTGGATCTCGATGCCGGTGAACAAGCGCCCCAGGTGCGACAGGAAGCGTGCCAACCAGCGAAAACCTTGTCGCCAGCACGCGTGGGCCCCGCGATGGATGACGACCGCATGCAGACCGGGATAGCAGGTCAAGACCTCCCAGGCGGACCGTGCAGCCGGGTCACGCTCGCGGATGCAGGCGATGTCTTCACGCAGACGCTGGAACATGGGAACAAGCAGGGTTGCGGGCCAGGGGCGCCGAGTTTAGTGGTCGGGCGCTTGCTCTGCTCCTCGCGTGGCCAACTGGCCCGCGCGCTGCATCGCACGGGCCATCCCGCGCAGGATGTGCACTTCCTCGCGCGTGAGCGTGAGGCGGTTGGCCAGCTGGTTCAGCCGAGGCATCAGCTTCTTGGGCAAGCGGGGGTCGAGATAGCCTATGGCCTGGAGCGCGGTGCGCCAGTGAGCCAGCGTGGCCTGGACCTCGTCGATGCCTGCCCAGTCGGGCGGCGGCGTGGCCGGCACGACCCCGAACCCCCCCAGGCTGAGGCGCCACTCGTACGCGATGAGCTGCACCGCCTGGGCCAGGTTCAGCGACCCATAGCCTGGGTGGGTGGGAATGCTCAGCACGCTGTGGCAGCGCCACACGTCCTCGTTGGCCATGCCAAAGCGCTCGGACCCAAAGACGAAGGCCATGCGATGCGGCTGCCGAGCCAGCGCAGGCAGCGCGTCGCGGGGTGCCCGGGCCGGCGTACCAAAGTCGCGCGGCGTCATCACCGTGGCGCAGGCATGGGTCACGCCTTCGAGCGCCTCGGCCAGGCTTCCCACGACACGAGCCCGCGCCAGCACGTCGGCCGCGCCGCTGGCAAAGGCGACGGTGTCCTCGTGCGCCAGCACGTCCGCAAAGCGCGGCTGCACGAGAACCAGATCCCCAAAGCCCATCACCTTCATGGCCCGGGCAACAGCACCCACATTGCCCCCGTGGCTGGTGTTGAGCAGGATGAAGCGGGTGGGTTGGGCAGCGGGTTGCATGGTGGGAGCCGTCCGTTCATGGCCTTTCGTTCGCAGCCACGCGGGTAAACTTGAACATCGGCCGCTCATCCATTGTGTGGCCTTCGCTCTTTGGAGGAGATCGCCGGCGCTCATCGTGGGCCTGTCGCACCTTCAGACACCTGCCGCGCCGCGTCCCCAGCACCCTGCCCACGAGGCTCCCCCCATGTCGCAGACGATCCACCCCATGCTCAACATCGCCGTGCGGGCCGCCCGCAGCGCGGGGTCCATCATCAACCGAGCGGCGCTGGACCTGGATGTCCTCAGGGTGGCCTCCAAAGGGGCCAACGACTTCGTCACCGAAGTGGACCAGGCGGCCGAGGAAGCCATCATCTCCACCCTGCTGGAGGCCTATCCGGGGCATGCGATCCTGGCTGAGGAGTCGGGGCGCCAGCGCGGCAGCAGGCACAGCGACTACCTCTGGATCATCGATCCGCTGGACGGCACCACCAACTTCATCCACGGCTTTCCGGTGTACGCGGTGTCCATTGCCCTGGCCTTTCGCGGCAAGGTGGAGCAGGCCGTGGTGTACGACCCCACACGCAACGACCTGTTTTACGCCAGCAAGGGCAAGGGCGCCTACCTGAACGATCGGCGTCTGCGCGTGTCCAAGCGCACGCGCATGTCCGATGCGCTGATCGGCACGGGTTTTCCCTTTCGCAAGGGCGACAACTTCAAGCGTTACCTGAAGATGTTCGAGGAGGTGATGCAGCAGTGCGCCGGCATGCGCCGCCCCGGCGCGGCCGCACTGGACCTGTGCTACGTGGCCGCGGGCTGGTACGACGGCTTCTTCGAGACGGGCCTGAGCCCCTGGGACGTGGCCGCAGGTTCGCTGATGATCACCGAGGCCGGGGGCCTGGTGGGCAACTTCACGGGGGAGGCCGATTTCATGTACCAGCGCGAAGTGGTGGCGGCCACGCCGCGCATCTACGGCCAGCTGGTGCAGATGCTGGCACCGTACACCCGTGTGATCAAGGAGGCTGACGCGTCGGGAAGCGCGAGCCTCGGTACGGACGCTCCGAGTCCGGGTTCGGCGGTGCCGGCTCAGGACGCCACGCTGGCCTTCGTCGCGGCGGGCACGAGCCCCGGGTTGTCGGGCGCCGCGCCCGGCGCCACGCCCACCGCATCGGACGTCAGGCGCAGGCCCACGCGCATCCGCAAGCCTGATCCTTCCAGCACGTCCGGGGACGATGACGCACTCTTCTGATGCGCGCGTCGCCATGCCCCGAGCCCGTCAAGGCCGGTGTGTCCGTTCGAAGGCACCCCCCGGGCATCCGTGACGCGGCAGATGCACAAGCCTGCAACGAGCGACAGCGGCGCTGCGGTTCGCGCCGCTGCCCCGACCACCCAGAGCGGCTCGACATCGCCACACGCGGGCCGGGGTACGACCTGGGCGCTGTACGCCGGTCTGGCCATCGTCTGCGTGTGGGGAGCGAACTTTGCGGTGCAGAAGGCGCTGTTCGACGTGCTGCCACTGGCGGGATTCCTGTTCGCCCGGTATCTGATCATGCCCGTGTGCGCCGCCCTGCTGCTGTGGCTTGGCAAGGGCCCTCGCAAGGCCGTGCCGCGGGAGGACTTGCTGCAGATCGCGCTGCTAGGGGTGCTGGCGCACACCGTGCACGTGACCATGGTGACCTTCGGCATCCACTGGTCCACGGCGTTTTCCAGCGCCTTGATCATGGCTTGCGGGCCCGTCTTCACCCTGCTCATCCTGCACTGGACGGGGCACGATCGCCTGAGTTGGCCACAGGTGACCGGCGTGGCGATCGCCTGCGCGGGCGTGCTCGTGTTCCTGTCGGACAAGCTGCTGGGGCAGCAGTGGGCCGCCACCGGCGGCGACCTGATGCTGCTGCTGTCCGCCAGCCTGTTCTCGTACTACACCGTGATGTCCAGGCCGCTGATCCAGCGCCACGGCGGGGTCGCGGTGATGGCCTACGCCACCATCGCCGGCAGTCCGCTCATCGTGCTGTTCTGCGCCGCTTCGGCATGGTCGGCGCCCTGGGCGATGATGAGCTGGCTGCACTGGGGACTGCTCTTCTGGGCGTCGCTGGTGTCGGCCTTCCTGGGCTGGCTGGTGTGGGGCTGGGTCAATGAGCGGCGGGGTGTGGCACGCACGGCGCCCATCCAATACTTGATGCCCGTGGTGGCGGGGCTGGTGGCCTGGTGGGCCACGGGCGAGCGCTTCAGCGCGGTCAAGTTGGCTGGCGCATCCCTCACCCTGGCGGGGGTGGCCCTGGCCCAGTTCGCCGACCGGCTCAGACAACGGGGATGAGCAAGGCCCGGCCGCCGCGATGG
>JBJTZN010000057.1:0-19978 GCA_046087245.1 Rubrivivax sp. | reverse complement strand
CCGGCCGGCGGGCAGGTCAGGATCGTGCAGACTGGAGCCAAGCTGTCCGTGGGCGACACGGTGGGCACCCAGAAGGGCGCCTTCGCACTGCTGGTGTTCAACGACGGCTCGCGCGTGGCGCAGGTGTCGGCGCAGGTGTCGGTGCAGGCGTCGGCGCAGGTGTCGGAGGAGGCGTCGGCGCAGGTGTCGGCGCAGGTGTCGGCGCAGGCGTCGGAGCAGGCGTCGGTGCAGGCGTCGGAGCAGGCGTCGGGGCAGGCGTCGGGGCAGGCGTCGGTGCAGGCGTCGGAGCAGGCGTCGGAGCAGGCGTCGGTGCAGGCGTCGGTGCAGGCGTCGGAGCAGGCGTCGGAGCAGGCGTCGGAGCAGGCGTCGGAGCAGGCGTCGGAGCAGGCGTCGGAGCAGGCGTTGGAGCAGGCGTTGGAGCAGGCGTTGGAGCAGGCGTTGGAGCAGGTGTCGGGGCCGGTGTCGGGGCCGGTGTCGGCGCAGGTGTCGGTGCAGGCGTCGGCACCGCGCCGCTCACGGGCGTGCCGCCATTGGCCGTCACGAGCAGTTGGCTGACATTCAAGGCGCTCAGGCTCTCGGGAATGACAGGGGTGGCCGAGAAGCTGCCGGTGACGTTGCCCGCCGCCGCCAGGAAGCTGAAACTGTGGTCGTCTTGCGGCGTGTAGCTGTTCAACTGCCCCAGGGTCAGTGTCCCACCCAGGCTGACGCTGCCGCCCACGGTGACCACATCATGCGAGATCCCCGCCTGGTTGCCGCCCAGTTCAATGGCCAGCGTGCTGGATGCGCCCAGCACCAGGTTGCCCGTGACGTTCAGCGAGCCCACCGAGTAGCCCGGCGAGAGCGTGCCGCCGCTCATTTGCAGGCTGCCGCCCCAGGTGCCCGAGCCGGCCAGGGTGCCGGCTTGAATCGTTCCCGTGGCCCCCGTGGGCAACTGCAGCGTTGCCGGTGTGCCCACCACGCCCAACTGGGTCGAGCCGCCGGTCTGCAAGAAGCTGCCGCCGCCGACGGACAAGGTGCCTGCATCGACCTTTACGGTGCCCGCGTTGGTGAATGCGACGTTGCCGCCGGTGTTTCCCAGGGTTGCGGTGCCGGCGCCAGTCTTGCTGACCACCCCTGCGCTGGCATTGTTCAGCTCCAGGCTGCCGGTGGTTCCGGTGAAGTGGCCGACTTCGGAGCCCGTTGCCAGGGTGAGGCTGCCCGCATTGGCGATGAGATTGGTACCGGCGTCCAACTCGACACGGCCCGAGATGGTGGCCGATCCCCCGGCCTCGATTTGCAGGGTGCGCCCGGCCAGGGTGTTCGCTTGGCCGCTGCCGGTCAGGTTCAGGGCGGCGCCGCTGAGCACCTTGACCATGCCGCCGCCAGTCCAGGCGCCTGCGCCGCTGCCGCTCCAGACATGGCTGCCCGCGCCCAGCGAGAGCGTCCCCGTGCCGCTGAGCGTGCCGCCGGTCTGGTTGAAGCTGCTGGTGGCAACCTGACCGTTGAAGGCTGTGTTCCCGCCAGACAGCGTGATGGCGCTTGCCGCGGGCACGTCCTGGGCGAAACTGGCCGTGCCGCCGCTGGTGACGACGGGCCCGGTGTGGGTGAAGCCAGCCGTGCTCACACCGATGTTGAGCGATCCGCTGCTGGTCAGCAGCGTCCCAGCGCCCGAGACCGTGCCTGAGGAGAAGTTCACGGTGCCCCCGCCGGCCTGGAAGGTAGCGCCGCCTGCCACGCTGAGGCTGCCGGTGCTGGCGGTGTTGTTCAGCGTGCCGCCGCTCACGCTCAGCGTGCCGGCCGACACCTGCAGCGTGCCGGTGTTGGTCAGCGTGCCGACGCTGATGGTGAAGGCATTGGCGGTGTCGGCCCGCAGGGTGCCGGTGTTGTTGACCGTTGCAGCCTTGGTCTGGCTCAGGCTGCCGTGACCGCGCACGGTGATGCCGCTGCCCAGGGTGAGGGTGCCGTCGTCATCGCTGGCGGCTACCAGGGTGCCGCCGGCCAGGCTGAGGGTGGCCGCTCCAGGAGTGGTGAGGGTGCCGCCAGCGGCAAAGCGCAGGCTGTTGGCGCCGCCGTTCAGGGTGCCGCCGTTGACCAGCGTCACGGTGTTGCGCAGGTTCAGGGTGCCGTTGACGCTGAGTGAGGGGTTGGAATCGGTGCCCAGCGTGACGCCATCCAGCGTGCCGCTGCTGGTGGTGAGCGTGGGGCTGGCATCGGTGCTGTTGAGCGTGCCACCCAGCAAGGTGCCTGACAGCGTGCCCAGGCCGCCCGTACCAAACAGGCCGCCTGCGGCGCCGATGTTGAGCAAGGGGCCGGTGTTGTTGAGCGTGCCGGTGAGGTTGACCGTCCCGCCGGTCCGTTCCGCAAAGGCCCCTGTCAAGGCGGAGGTGGACAGCGACCCGCCGATGTTCATCACGCCCGTGGAGCTGGGGATCAGGCGGCCGCTGCTGGTGTCCAGGGTGGTGGGTGCCAGGGTCAGCGTGCCGGCCGAGACCTGCAGCGTGCCGGTGTTGGTCAGGGTGCCGGGGCTGACGGTGAGCGTCTTGCCCGCGGAGGCCATGCGCAGGATGCCGCTGTTGTCTAGCGTCGTGCCGCCCAGGGTGAAGTTGTCGCCGGGCGTCAGGGTCGCGGTGGCACCGATGTTGAACCGGGCGATGTCGATGGTGCCGCCCCCCGCGCTGAAGTCGCCCCCGCTGAGGCTCAGCGTGCCAGCACCGCCGAGCCGGCCTGCGGTCATGACGAAGCCCGCAGCCGTGGTTGGCGCGACGGTACCGTTGAAGTTGGTCGTGCCGCCCGACAAGCTGATGGCGCTGGCATTGACAACACTTGGCGTGAAGCTGGCCGTGCCCCCGCTGGTGACGATAGGCCCGGTGTGGGTGAAGTTCACGGCGCCGACGTTGAGTGAACCATTGCCGGTCCGCAACGTGCCGGCGCCCGAGACCGTGCCTGACGAGAAGTTCACGGTACCCCCGCCGGTCTGGAAGGTGGCGCCGCTTGCAACGTCGAGGCTGCCGGTGCTGACGGTGTTGTTCAGCGTGCCGCCGCTCACGCTCAGCGTGCCGGCCGTCACCTGCAGCGTGCCGGTGTTGGTCAGGGTGCCGGGGTTGACGGTGAGGGTCTGGTCCGCGGTGTCGGCCCGCAGGGTGCCGGTGTTGTTGACCGTTGCAGCCTTGGTCTGGCTCAGGCTGCCGTAGCCGCGCACGGTGATGCCGCTGCCCAGGGTGAGGGAGCCGGCGGCGTCGCTGGCGGCCACCAGGGTGCCGCCGGCCAGGCTGAGGGTGCCTGCCTGCCCAGCCGCGGTGGTGAGGGTGCCGCCAGCGGCAAAGCGCAGACTGTTGACGCCGCCGTTCAGGGTGACGCCATTGCCCAGCGTCACGCTGTTGCGCAGGTTCAAGGTGCCGTTGCCGGCCAGTGACAGGCTGTTGCCCAGCGTGACGCCATCCAGCGTGCCGCTGCTGGTGGTGAGCGTCGGGCTGGCATCGGTGCTGTTGAGCGTGCCACCCAGCAAGGTGCCTGACAGCGTGCCCAGGCCGCCTGGGCCGAACAGGCCGCCTGAGGCGCCGATGTCGAGCAAGGTGCCGGTGTTGTTGAGCGTGCCGGTGACGTTGACGGTGCCCCCGGTGCGGTTTACGAAGGCGCCTGTCAAGGCGGAGGTGGTCAGGGACCCGCCGATGTTCATCACGCCCGTGGCACTGGGCGTCAGGCGGCCGCTGCTGGTGTTCAGGGTGGTGGGCGACAGGGTCAACGTGCCGGCCGACGCCCGCAGCGTGCCGGTGTTGTTCAGGGTCGTGGGGTTGACGGTGAGCGTCCTGCCCGTGGTGGCGATCTGTAGCGTGCCGGCGTTGTTCAGGGTGCCGGGACTCAGGGTGAGGTTGTCGCTGGCGCTCACGGTGGTGCCAGCCACGATGCTCATCGAATTGATGTTGATCGTGCCGGTGTTGAGGCTGTAACTGCCCGTGCCCAGATTGAGGGTGCCCGTGCCGCTGAGACGTCCTCCGGTCATGCTGAAGCCGGCCGCGGTTGGCGAGACGGTGCCGTTGAAGCTGGTGGTGCCGCTTGACAGGCTGATGGCGTTCGCGATGTCCGGCGTGAAACTGGCCGTGCCGCCGCTGGTGACGATGGCGCCGTTGTGGCTGAAGTTCACGGCGCCGATGTTGAGCGAGCCGCTGCTGGTCAGCAGCGTGCCGGCGCCCGAGACCATGCCCGACGAGAGGTTCACGGTGCCCCCGGCCGTCCGGAAGGTGGCGCCGCTTGCAACGTCGAGGCTGCCGGTGCTGGTGAGCGTGCCGCCGCTCACGCTCAGCGTGCCGGCCGACACCTGCAGCGTGCCGGTGTTCGTCAGCGTGCCGACGCTGATGGTGAAGGCATTGGCGGTGTCAGCCCGCAGGGTGCCGGCGTTGTTGACGGTGGCCGCGTTGGCTTGGCTCAGGCTGCCGTAGCCGCGCACGGTGATCCCGCTGCCCAGGGCGAGGGACCCGTTGCCATTGCTGGCGGCCACCAGGCTGCCGCCGGCCAGGCTGAGGGTGGCTGCTCCAGGGGTGGTGAGGGTGCCGCCAGCGGCAAAGCGCAGGCTGTTGGCGCCGCCGTTCAGGGTGCCGCCGTTGACCAGCGTCACGGTGTTGCGCAGGTTCAGGGTGCCGTTGCCGGCCAGTGACAGGCTGTTGCCCAGCGTGACGCCATCCAGTCTGCCGCCGCTGGTGGTGAGCGTGGGGTTCGCATCGGTGCTGTTGAGCGTGCCACCCAGCAAGGTGCCTGACAGCGTGCCCAGGCCGCCTGGGCCGAACAGGCCGCCTGAGGCGCCGATGTTGAGCACGCTGCCGGTGTTGTTGAGCGTGCCGGTGACGTTGACGGTGCCCCCGGTGCGGTTTACGAAGGCGCCTTCCAATGCGGAGGAGGACAGCGACCCGCCGATGTTGATCACGCCCGTGGCGCTGGGCACGAACCCACCGCTCGAACGGGTGAAGCTGCTGGTTGAGAGGTTCAGGGTGCCCGAAGAGGCGAAGACCGTGTTGGCCAAGGTGGTGGGCCCCTGCAGATTGAACGCGCCGCCGCTCACGGTGACGTTACCTTCAAGCGCGGTGGTGGCGTTGCCGCTGCCGCTTGCTGTCAAAGTGCCGCCCGCGCCAATGGTCAGGCTGTTCAACGGGCCGATCGCCAGCGAAGCAATGGAGAAGCTGTCGCCGCCAAGCTGAACATTCACGCCGTTGATCAGGTTGATCGACGCGCTGAGGCCCTCCAGGCCGCTGGTCCCCGGCACCTGGTCGTTGCCGGGCGAATTCCAGTTGGCGGGGTCGGTCCAAGAGGTGTTGCCGCCGCCACCATCCCAGCACAAGGTGTTGGCGGGGCAACTGGCACCCGAGAAAGTCAGCCGGTAGAGGTGGGGGCTGAGGATGATGGCGCCGTTCATGCCCGCGGGCAGGCTTGAGGACTGGAACTCCCCGGTCAACGAGCTTTCGGAAAACACGACGTCGAAGTTCTGGCCGCTGCTGGGTGTGAAGGGGGTCACGATCGTGACCGCCAGGGCGCCGCCCAGGGAGGCGCTGCCGGTCACGGAGAGAAGGTCGTACCCGGTGCCCGGCGCGGTGCCGGCCAGATCGATCTCCAGCCGGGACGTACTGCCCAGAGCCACGTTGCCCAGCACCGAAAGTTGGCCCGCGACCTGCGTGCCGCCGGGCCGCAAGGTGCCCAGGTTGGACAGCGTGCCGCTGCCCACATCAATGGTGCCGTTGCCGGTGATCAGGCCCGACGCCGCGTTCGTGAAACCGCCGGTCTTCTGGAAGGTGGCGCCGTTGGCGAGTTCCAGGGTTCCCTCTTGCGTGAAGGGGCTGGCGACTGTGAGGGTGCCATCGCTGACCCGCAGTGCGCCTGTGCCTGAGATGGATGCGCCTGCATTGAGGCTGTGCACGCCACCGTTGAAGTCCAGCGCGGCGCCAGCACCGATCTTGAAGCCTCCCGTGTGCGCCGCGGAGGCCTTCAGCTTCAGCGTCCCGCTGTTCACGTTCACCGTCCCGGTGTTCACCACGGCCCCGGTGGCGGTCACGGTGCCGGCGCTGTTGAACTCGCCCCCGCTCACGCTCAGCGTCCCGGCCACGGTGGAGGTGGCGGCCGCGTCGCTGAGGGTCAAGGTGCCGCCTGCCTGGATGCTCAAGGTGTTGCTGCCCGTGACACTGAGCGACTTGGCCGAGGCGCCTGCAGCGCTCAGCAGCACGGTGTTCGTGCCTTCCATGGCGATGACTGCATCCGCTGCCGCCGTGGGCACGCCGCGGTCCCAGTTCGAAGCGGTGGTCCAGTCCAGCGGGGCGACAGCGCTGTACTGCGTGGTGCCCGACTCAAGGGCCGCCGTGGTGCTGGTGGCCGATACGATCGTCCCGAACGCCGCCGTTCCTGCGCTCGGGGTGGTGTTCACCGCGGCGAAAGCGCCCCCGCTGAGCGAGCCGTAGGTCAAGGGCGTCAGCGTGTCCGAGAACCTGGTCTTGAAGCCGATGCCTTCGGTCAGATTCAGCGTGCCGGCCAGCGTGACGGCGCCTGACACCGACAGTTGGTCGTGATCCACCCCCGGGGATGTGGCGCCCAGCACATCCATCTCGAGCACGCTGCTGCTGGTCGCCGACAGGTTGCCGGTGATGCTCAGCTTGCCCGCCGTGCCAGCGCCTCCCGGGCGCAGCGTCCCGCTCTGGGTGAGGAGGTTCCCGCTCCCCCCGATATCCACCGTGCCGATGCCGGTGATGACGCCGGAATTGGTGAAGCCGCCAACCTTCTGGAAGGTGGCTGTCGAACCGGCCAGTTCAAGGGTGCCGGCGTGGGTGAACGCCCCTGTCAAGGCCAGGGTGCCGGTGGTCACGGCCAGCTTGCCGCCGCCGCTGATCGTCAGCGCCCCGGCCAGGGAGGAGGTGGCAGTGGTATCGCCCAGGGTCAGCGTACCGCCCGAGCCGATGCTCAGGCTGGAGCCGGCCACGGTGTTCAGGCTCTTGACGGTGATGCCCGGGCCGCTGAGGGTGACGTTGGCAGCGGTGTTGATGTAGACGACGCTGGTGCTGTTGGGCAGGGTGTCGCCAGTCCAATTGGCAGCGCTGGTCCAGGAACTGCCGTCGCCCCCGCCATCCCAGCACACGCCGGCGCAGGCCGCCGCAAGGTTCAGGACGTAGTCCAGAGCGGGCACGCTGCCGCTGCCGGACAGTTCGCCCAGGCCGCTGGTGGTGATGCTGCTGAAACTGCCGCTGGGCGCCGAGCCGGCGCTCAGGGCCGTGAAGCTCTGCCCGGCCGTGGGGGCGAAGCTGCCGATGGCGGACACCGCCAGCGTGCCGCCCAGGGCGGCCGAGCCGCTGACCGAGAGCCGGTCGTTGCTGGTGGCGCTGGCGAGTTCCAGGGCCAGGGTGCCCGAGCCCAGCGCCAGGTTGCCCGTGATGGTGAGCGTGCCCACTGAGCCAGCGCCACCGGGGCTGAGCGTGCCGTTGTTGGTGAGGGTTCCCGAGCCTACATTGATGGTGCCCGCCCCGGCCACCGTGCCGCTGTTGGTGAATCCCCCGGATCGCTTGACGGTGGTGCCGGCGAGCGTGGTGATCAGACCGGACTGGGTCAGGGCCCCGCCTATCTCCAGCACACCTGTTTCAACACTGATCGTGCCGGTGTTGTTGACCGTGGCCCGCAACTCGTGCGAGCCGGACCGGATCTGGCGCATGAGTCCGCTGTTGTTGACGATCGCGGTGCCTGAATCGGTATCGATGGGGGCAGAGCGAGAGCTGTCGAAGATCAGCGTTCCTTGGTTGTTCAGGGTGTTGGTCTGATCGCTGCCGCTGAAGCGGATCCTGTCGTTGCCCTGGACTTGCAGTTGGCCGGTGTTGACCCAAGTCTTGTTTCCAGTGAATGTCAGGATGGAGGTGCCTGACGAAGAAACGGTGCTTGCACCCGCCGTTGTAAGGGTTCCGCTGCCGCTGAGGGTGGCGTCGCCCGTCACGGAGAAAGCCCCCGTCACGCCCAGGCTGCCCGTTCCGCCGAGCGTGCCGCCACTCATGCTGACGCTTCCCACGGTGGCACTGGCGTTCAGCTCCAGCAGACCCCCCGTGATGCTGGCGTTGGTGATGGTCGCGGGCCCGTTGAGTCTGAGAGTGGTCAATGCACCCCCCCAAGCTCGAAGTTCGCCAACCGTGATGGCGCCGCCGAGGATGGAGACGGGGAAGCTGGAGGACCCTGACTGCACCGTTCCTGCGGCAGTCAGCGTGCCACCGCCGAGGTCGATCTGGATGCTCGCCTCGGGGTTGTCGAACCTGCTGACTGCTTCCGAACCGTGCAGCAGGATGAGATTCAGACCCTCTCCACCGGTGCTCCTGATGTCGGCGTTGATGTAGATGCTGCCGTGGGCGTTGAGCGTCAGGGTGCCGGCGGCGCCTTCAGACTTGGTGATGGGAGCATCTACGGCGATGTTGCCGTTGCCGGACAGACCCGCGTTCGTCTGGACAAGAACGTTGGACCCCGCGTTCAGTGCGGTCTGGATCGTCGATGGATTGATGACGGTTTCGGGCAGGGAAGAATTTGTCGTGATGCGGATGTCCTCAGGATCCAGCAACCACGTCCCCGCCCGGCCCAGTGGGGCCGAGGCATCGGCTGCCTGCGTCACATCCAGGAAGCGCTTGCCCGAGGTCTCGATGAACCCCCCGTCGCCGCCCTGCGCGCCGCCGCGGGCGCTGAGCGCGCCGTGGATGCGTGCGGTGTCGTCGGCCCAGAGAATGACGGTGCCGCCATGGCCCAAGCCCATGGCGTCAGCGCGCACCTGGGCGCTGGGGGCCATCCACAGGGTTTGCGCGTTGGGTTGATCGGTGGCGAAAGCCCCCAGGCGCTGGCCCTGCAGTTCACCGCCGGCCAGCACCGTGCCGCCGCCCGCGGGCCCGGAGACGTCGATCAGCAACCCGTCGCCCAGTTGCACCTCGCGCCCGATGATGCGCACGCGCCCGCCCGTGCCGGTGGCGCCGCCGGCCAGGGCGCTGCGCGGGTCCGGGCGGGGCAGGGGCGAGTCTGGAGCGGGCTGGGGCGCGGCCGGACTGGTCTGCGCGGAGGCCCGCGGGCCGCCCAGGCCCGGGGTTCGGTCCAGTGCGCTGGACACCAGGGCGTTCGACAGGCCGGCCGCCAGGGGGCCTGCGGCAGCAGCGTCCGGCCCGGCCGCCCCGCCGCCGCCCAGGACGGAGCTGGGATCGGCGGTTGCCCAGCCGGCGTCCTGCATGGCTGCAGCCTGGGTCGCAGCCTGGGCCGTGGCCCCGGGTGATACGCCCGGTGAGGCCGCGGCCGTGCCCGTGATCTGCAGCACCCCGGCGTTGAGCGACGCGCGGCCGGCGGCCACCGGCCCGGTGGCCCCGCCAGCGCTGTAGGCGCCGGAAGACCCCGTCGCGCCCGTGGCGCCCAGGCCGACCCAGCCCGGGCCGCCCGCACTCGGCGCGGCGCTTGTGGTTGCGCTAAGGGCTGCGTTCGTGGCTGCGCTCGTGGCTGCGCTCGTGGCCGCGGCCGGCACACCCGGCACCGCGCCCACCGCCTCGATGCGGCCTTGCAGGCTGACCTGTTCGGCCCCGCTGATGTCGATCTCGCCGCCGCGCACGCCGCCCGTGCTGGCCAGGCCCTGGGCGATCAGGCGGCCCGTGGGGGTCTGCTCCACCTTCCTCGCGGCCTTCAGCACGATGCGCCCGTCTTCGCCCACCACGGCCGTGGTGGCCTGCAGCAGGCCGGCGTTCTTCACGTTCTGGCCCTGCAGGACGATCTGCCTGGCCACGATCTCGCCCAGGTTCACGGCGTTGGCAGCCGGGGCGCTGACCTCCCAGCTCACCTCGGGCGTGCGCGGGTTGACGATGCTGACCTTGTGGCCCGCGGCCAGCAGCACCTGGCCCTCGGGGGAGTGGATGAGGCCGCTGTTGTCCACCTGCGGGGCCACCAGGTAGACGAAGCCGCCGCTGGCGGTGCGGATGGTGCCCTCGTTGCGGATGGCCCCGGGCAGCGCGCTGCCGTTCAGGCCGTTCAGGCCTGCGCCCACCTCGCCGAAGCGCATGCGCCCGGCCTTGAAATCTTCGTCGGACAGTTTCAGCGTGGACACCACCAGGGCGCCCACGTCGACCTGGGCCCCCTTGCCGAAAGCGATGCCGCTGGGGTTGATGAGATAAACGCGGCCGTTGGACTGCAGACTGCCCAGGATCTGGCTGGGCGCGCCCGACAGCACGCGGTTGAGCACCTGGCTGCTGACGCTGGGCTGCACGAAGCGCGTGGTCTCGCCCGCGGCGATGTTGAACTGGTTCCAGTGGATGACCGCACCGTTGCTGGTGGTGACGGTCAGCGTCTTGTCCTTCTGCTCCAGCGTGGCCGTGCCCTGCACCACCTGGGCGCCCTGAGGATGGGCCATCAGACCGGACGGTGCACCCATGGCGGCCAGTGCGGCGGCCACCAAGTGCAGACCCAGGCCGCTGCCGCCGCTGGTGTTGCTGCCGCTGCTGCGCGCCCATTGACGCGCTTGCGCCCGGCGTTGCTGCCGCGATGGGCGCGCCGACCCCCTCAGCGCTGCCAGCAGCGCATCCAGGTGGCGATGCAACGACCCATCAAGCGCCATGCCAGACGCCCACCCAACCGCCCGCCCAACGGGGGGCCTTGCGGGATGCAATCGCCACTTGGGTACGGTATGCCTTGCTCATGCGCACATTCTGTCGTCGAATGCGGGGCCACGAACCGCAGTGAATCCCCCATTTAGTCAACTATTTCGCATGATGGCCGCCCGATTTGCCCTCACCCCGCGGCGCCTGGCTTCGTTGTTGTCGGCTGCCGCCACGCTGGGCGTGACGCTGCTGCTGTCCTGGGCCCTGGTGGCTGGCCGCACGCCAGACATGCTGCAGCGGCTGGATCTGCTGATCTACGACGCGTGGGTGCGCCACACCGCGCAGCCTGCGGGCCCGCCCCGGGTGACGGTGCTGGAACTGGACGAGGCGTCGCTGGAGCGCCTGGGCCAGTGGCCCTGGCCGCGCGACCGCATCGCGCAGGTGGTGCGGCAGGTGTTCGACACCTATGGCGCCCAGGCGCTGGCCTTCGATATCGTGTTTGCCGAACCCGACCGCAGCGATGCCGCAGTCATCCAGCAGCGCCTGCAGCGCGTGCCACCGGGCACGGACGGACCCCTGCGCCGGGAGCTCGAGGCCTTGCTGAAGGATCTGGACCGCGACCGGGTGCTGGCCAGCACCCTGCAGGGCCGCAACGTGGTGCTGGGCTACTACTTCAACGCCGACCCGGCCAGCCGCACGGGGGCCCTGCCCGAGCCCTGGCTGCCCGCGGAGATGGCGCAGTCCCTGGGCATACGCGCCCTGTCGGGGCCCGGTTACGGCGCCAATCTGGAGCAGCTGATGCAGGCGGCCCGGCGCGCGGGGCACTTCAACCCGCGCGTGGACCTGGACGGCGTCACCCGCAGCATCCCGCTGCTACAGGAAAACGACGGCATGCTCTACACCTCCCTCACCCTGGGGGTGCTGAGCTTGCTGGCCGGTGACAACGCAGCCATCGACTTCGGGCCCGCCGTCCAGGCCGGTGCGCACGAGGTGACGGAGGCTCTCACGGTGGGGTCCTTCAGGCTGCCGGTGGACGAAAGGGGGCAAGGCCTGGTGCCTTTCTTCGGGGGGCGCGGCTCGCTGCCGCGCGTGTCGGTGGCGGACCTGCTCGAAGGCAAGGCGGATCCCGCCCTGCTCAAGGGCCGGGTGGTGGTGTTCGGCCCCACCGCCCCCGGGCTGAAGGACTCCCGCTCCACGCCCGTGGACAACAACCAGCCCGGGGTGGAGCTGCATGCGTCCTACCTGCAGGGAGCGCTCACCGGCCACCTGCCGGGGCGGCCCTACTACACCGATGCCGCGGTGCTCACCGCGCTGGGGCTGGTGGGCCTGATCATGCTGGCCGGCGCCCGCGGTCTGCGGCCGCTGCCGTTCTCGCTGGTGTCCTTCGGCGCCGCCGCAGCGGTGGTGGGCGGGGCGGGCTGGCTGTGGGTGCAGCACCGCGCCGTGCTGCCCGTGGCCCTGCCGCTGACGCAGATCGCCACGCTGTTCGTCGGCCTGAACCTGCTGGGGTACCTGTTCGAGGCCCGCAGCAAGAACGCCATGAACAAGCTCTTCGGGCAGTACGTGCCGCCCGAGCTGGTGGGGGAGATGAACGAGAACCCCGGGCAGTACTCCATGTCGGCCAAGTCCACCGAGCTGACGGTGATGTTCGCCGACGTGCGCGGCTTCACGACGCTGTCGGAGAAGATGGAGCCGGCGGCGCTGGGCGAACTGATGAACACGCTGCTGACCGAACTCTCGCGTGTGATCCGCGCCGACCACCTGGGCACCATCGACAAGTACATCGGCGACTGCGTGATGGCTTTCTGGGGCGCGCCCATCGACCGGCCGGACCACGCCGCCGCCGCCACGGCCGCGGCGCTGGACATGCAGACGGCCCTGACGGCCCTGCTGCCCCGCCTGGTGGTGCCCGAAGGCGCGCACATCGCGGTGGGCATAGGGCTGAACACGGGCAAGGCCGTGGTGGGCAACATGGGCTCGGCCTACCGCATGGCCTACACGGTGCTGGGCGACACCGTCAACACTGCTTCACGTCTTGAGGGGCTGACCAAGGCCTATGGCGCTGCCATCGTGGTGGGCGAGGCGGTGCGCGCAGCCGCAGCCGAGGGCTTCTTGTGGTGCGAACTGGACTGGGTGCGCGTCAAGGGGCGGGACACCCCGCTGGCCATCCATGAGCCGCTGTGCCGCCTGAACGAAGCCGACGCCAGCTTGCGCGAACAGGTGGCGCGCCACGAGCAGGCCCTGGTGGACTACCGCGAGCGCCGCTTCCAGCTGGCGCTGGACACCTGGACGGCGTTGCAGGCCCAGCGCCCGTGCCCGCTCTTCGAGTTGTGGGCTCAGCGCGCCCAGACCTACCTGACCGCGCCCCCGCCCGAAGGCTGGGACGGCGTGTACACCTTCGAATCCAAATAGCCCGGAGATCCCGACCATGGCCCGACTCGCCCCCGAAGAAGCGGCCCACTACCAGCGCGAGGGCTGGGTGATCCCCGAGTACCGGCTGCCGCCCGCGCGGGTGGCCACGATGGTGAACGCCCTGGAAACGCTGTTGCGCGACAACCCGGGCGTGCGCCCGGAAAAGCTGGTGTCGGCCCACGTGGCCGGCGACAACGGCGAGGGCGTGCGCGGCGTGAGCGACTTTCTGGACCTGGCGCGCGATCCGGACATCGTGGAACTGGTGTCTGACGTCATCGGCGACGACGTCATCCTGTGGGGCTGCCACGTCTTCTGCAAGCTGCCGGGTGAAGGCTACGAGACGCCCTGGCACCAGGACGGCCACTACTGGCCCATCCGCCCGCTGGCCACCTGCACCGTGTGGGTGGCGCTGGAAGAGTCCACGGTGGAGAACGGCTGCCTGCGCGTCATCCCGCGTTCGCACGAAGGCCAGCGCCTTCACGAACATCTGCACGAGGACCGCACCGACCTGACGCTGAACCAGCGCATGGCCGACGGTACGTTCGACGAATCGCAAGCGGTGGACCTGCAACTGCAGCCCGGGCAGATGTCGCTGCACGACGTCTACATGATCCACGGCTCGGCGGCCAACACTTCGGGCAAGCGTCGCACGGGGGTGGCGCTGCGCTACATGCCTTCCACCTCGGTGTTCGAGCGCAACCTGCGGCCGGTGGACGGCAAGACCGGCGTGCCGGTGAACTTCGCGAACCGGCCTTTGTGGCTGGTGCGCGGGGTGGACCGCAGCGGACGCAACGATTTCGAGGTGGGGCACCGGCGGGGCTGACGCGCAGGCAGGGCCAGCGCGGGCGCGAGGGTCACCTGCCCGCTGGCCGCGGACCGATCAAGCCCGTGGCCAGGGCCGTGCCCAGCAGGATCACGCTGCCTGCGCCCACCATCACGGGGGTGACGCCCTCGCCCAGGAACAGCCACCCCCAAGCCAGGGCGAACAGCGGGATGAGGTAGCCCACTGCCAGCGCCTTGCTGGGCCCCACGCTGGCGATCAGGCGGAAGTACAGGACATAGGCCAGGCCCGTGCAGGCCAGGCCCAGCACCGCCACGGCGGCCCAGGCGCCCGCGCTCGGGCTGGTGGCCGGCCAGGTGGCCGCGGCCGGCAAGGCCAGCGTGACCCCGGCCACCATCTGGCTGCCTGCTGCCACGGCCATCGGCGGTGCATGGCCCAGGTGGCGCTTCGTGAAGTTCACCGAGAACCCGTAGCACAAGGTCGAGACCAGGCAGGCCACCACGGCCCAGGCCGCCTGGCCCCAGCCCGCGCCGGCGCGCAGGCCTGCCTGGTCCCAGGCCAGCCACACCACGCCGGCAAAGCCCAGCACCAGGCCCAGCACCCGCGAGGGGCTCTGGCGCTCGCCCAGCCAGATCCAGGCGATGAGCGCGCCCCACAGCGGTGCCGTGGCATTGAAGATGGCCGCCAGGCCCGTGGAGACCCACAGCAGGGCGTAGCTGTACAGCGCGAATGGCAGGGCCGAGTTCACCACGCCCACCACCACCAGCGGCCGGGCGTGCCTGCGCAGGGCCGGGCCGTGCCCGCTCAGCCACAGCAGCGGTGCCAGGGCCAGGCTGGCCAGCAGCACGCGCAGCTCGGTCACCATCACCGGCCCGAACTGCGGCACCGCCACCCGAATGAACAGAAACGAGGCGCCCCACAGCGCCGCCAGGGTCAGCAGCTCGGCAAACTGGCGCGCCGTCATGCCCCGGCCCGGGCCTCGAGGGCCAGCAGGGCACGCTTGCGCTCCAGGCCGCCCGCATAGCCGGTGAGGGTGCCATCGCGTCCCAGCACGCGGTGGCAGGGCACGATCACGCTGACCGGGTTGCGCCCGATGGCCGCCCCAGCCGCCCGCACCGCCGCGGGCACGCCGGCCGCCGCCGCCACCGTGGCATAGGTGGAGGTGCTACCCGCCGGAATCTGCAGCAGGGCTGTCCAGATGGCCCGCTGAAAGGGCGTGCCGCTGCGCAGGTCCAGCGCCGGCACAGGTTCACCCTCTTCCTCTCGTGCCCAGAACGCCTGCAGCCAGCGCGCCGTGGCCTGCAGCACGCGGTGCTGCGGGTCTTGCGGCGCCTGCAAGGGGCCTGGGTGGTGCTTCTGGCCATCGAACCACAAGCCTGCCAGGCCCTGCTCGGTGGCCAGCGCGGTCATCGGGCCCAGCGGCGTGTCCAGCCGCGCCTGGGCGGCCCCGGCGGCGCCTTTTGCCAGAGGGCGACGCGCGGGTGTCAGCTGAGCTTGTGGGTCGTGCATGGTGTGGGGCATGAAGTAGAGGAGGGCGGACGACGCAGGCGCTGGACGTAGACCTTGCGCGGTCAGGGGGTCGGGCCTGCGGCACCGCGATCCGGGCTCAGCAAGGATTGCCACAGGCGCATCACGGCATAGGCGCGCCACGGCCGCCACGCTGCAGACTGTTGCTCGGCCGCGCGGGCATCGCGGGTGTTCAGGGCCTTGAGCACCGGGATGTCGGTGCAAGGAAAAGCGTCGGGCCAGGCCAGGGCCCGCATGGCGATGACCTGCACCGTCCATTCGCCCACGCCCGGCAGGGCGCGCAGGGCGTTCAAGGTGGGCTCCAGCGCCTGCCCCCGGTCCAGCACCAGCCGGCCCTCGGCCACCTCGCGTGCCAGGGCCTGCAGGGTCTTCACGCGTTGGCGCACGATGCCCAGGCGACCGATGTCTTCGGGCGCAGCCTGCGCCAGTTGCTGCGGCGTGGGAAACAGGTGCGTCAGGTCCGGCCCGCCGTCGTCCAGGCGTGAACCCAGGGCGTGGACCAGGCGGGTCGTGAGCGTGCGCGCGGCCGCAACGGTCACCTGTTGCCCCAGGATCACCCGGACGGCGGTCTCGAACCCGTCCACTCCTGCCGGCACGCGCAGCCCGGGCACGGCGGGCAGGGTGCTGCTTGCGCCGTCCAGCTCCACCTGCAGGCGGGCCAGCACCGGGTCGATGCGCGAGGGGTCGGCGTCCAGGTCCAGGGCTTGCCGCACCCGGGCCAGCACCGTGCCCACGAACGGCTGGAGCGAGGGCGACAAGGTCACCTCCACCTCGTGCCGGCCTGGGTCAAGACGGGTGGCGATCCACCCTTGCGTCGCGATGCCCTGGCCTGGCGTGGCCAGGCGCAGGGTGCGTCGCCAGGTCAGTCCGTCCACCGCTTCCAGGCCCGGCACCGCACGGTCCTGCAGGAAGCGCATCACCCCGGCGATGTCATAGGGCGGGCGGTAGCCCAGGCGGCACACCAGCGCGTCGTCCCTGGAGCCCACCGGTCCACCGCCCGAAGCGTGGCGCTGGCGCCTCAGGGCGCTGGGGTTCATGCGGTAGTGGTCCAGGAACGTGGCGTGAAAACGCCGCACGCTGGCATAGCCGGCGGCCCGCGCCACGTCCGCCAAGGGCAGGCGCGTGTCGGTCAGCAGTTGCTTGGCCAGCAGCCGCCGCCGGGTGTCCAGGTAGGCCTTGGGCGAGACCCCCAGCGCCTGCACGAACAACCGCCGCAGGTGCCGGTCGGTCACGCCCAGCCGGGCGGCCAGGGCGGCCATGGGCAGGGCGCGTCCGGCGGCCACCGCGTCGTCGATCAGGGCCGCCGCCGCCCTGCCCAGGGCCTGGGTCGAATCGACCAGCGACAGGCCCGGTGCAAGCTCGGGCCGGCATCGCAGGCAAGGCCGGAAGCCGGCGGCCTCCGCCTCGGCCGCCTGGCCGAAGAACCGACAGTGCCGTTGTGCCGGCGTGCGCACGCGGCACACCGGACGGCAGTAGATGCCGGTGGAGGTCACGCCCACGAAGAGCCTCCCGTCGAAACGGGCGTCCCGCGCGGTCAGCACCAGGTAGCGCGGGTCCGCCGCTGCGCCCGCGCCGGGCTGCGGGGCGCCTGCCCGCGGCCCCGCCGAAGGCTGGTCCATAGTCCTGCCAGCACGGGCGTCTGCGGGGCGGTTCATGGCGGCATCATAGGTTTCGCAGGCTGTTGCGGTCGGCCGTTTTCGGACCCGTGAATCGGCGCGGCCCCGCCTCACTTTCGGGGCCGTTTCGGGGTGCTTCCCGGCCTGTCCTGGACGCTCCTCCCTAGAATCCAGCCGCCTGCAGCACCGTCTGTTCCGGACGCGTCGGGGCGCATCACCGCGAGCACACGTCCATGCATGTCCACCCCTCCATCTTCAAGGCCTACGACATCCGCGGCGTGGTTGGACAGACCCTCGACGCCACCTTGGCCGAACACCTGGGCCGGGCCTTCGGCAGCGAGGCCGTGGCCGCGGGCGAGAAGGCCGTGGCGGTGGGGCGCGACGGGCGCTTGTCCGGCCCCAGGCTGGCCGCCGCCCTCATCAAGGGCTTGAAGTCCACCGGGCTGGATGTCGTCGACCTCGGGCCCGTCACCACCCCCATGCTGTACTACGTCGCCGCCACGCGCGGTGCGCACGGCTGCCGCTCGGGCATCCAGGTCACGGGCAGCCACAACCCCAAGGACTACAACGGCTTCAAGATGGTGCTGGCCGGCCGCGCCATCTATGGCGACGACATCCAGAAGCTGCGCCAGCGCATCGAGGCCGAGGATTACGTCAAGCGCCGCGGCCGCAGCGCTGCGATGGACATCGGCGCGGAGTACACGGCCCGCATCGCGGGGGACTGCAGGCTGGCGCGTCCGATGAAGATCGTGGTGGATTCCGGCAACGGCATCCCGGGCGCCTCGGCGCCGGGCGTGCTGCGCGCGCTGGGCTGCACCGTGGACGAGATGTACTCCGAGGTGGACGGCAACTTCCCCCATCACCACCCGGACCCGAGCAAGCCCGAGAACCTGGCCGAGTTGATCCAGCGCGTGAAAACCACGGATGCCGAACTGGGCCTGGCCTTCGACGGCGATGGCGACCGCCTGGGCATCGTCACCAAGCAGGGGAACATCATCTACCCCGACCGGCAGCTGATGCTGATCGCCACCGACATCCTCAAGCGCCAGCGTGGCGCCACGGTGATCTACGACGTGAAGTGCAGCCAGCGCCTGCCCGTGGCCATCCGCAAGGCCGGTGGCGTGCCGATGATGTGGAAGACCGGGCACTCGCTGATCAAGGCCAAGATGAAGGAGATCGGCGCGCCCATCGCCGGCGAGATGAGCGGCCACATCTTCTTTGGCGAGCGCTGGTACGGCTTTGACGACGCCACCTACACGGCCGCGCGGGTGCTGGAGATCCTGTCGCGCAGCGCCAACCCCAGCCGGGTGCTGAACGGGCTGCCCACCAGCTTCTCCACGCCGGAGCTCAACGTGCCCTGCGCCGAAGGCGAGCCCGCCCGCGTGGTGCGGGCGCTGCAGGCGCGGGTGGCCGACGGCTCGCTGAAGTTCCCGGGCGGCGAGGTGGGCACCATCGACGGCGTGCGGGTGGACTTCGCCGACGGCTTCGGCCTGATCCGCGGCTCCAACACCACGCCAGTGCTGGTGCTGCGCTTCGAAGGCCACACCCAGGCTGCGCTGGAGCGCATCGAGCACGACTTCATGGCCGCGCTCAAGGCCGTGAAGCCCGATGCGGCGGTGCAGGCGGCGGCGCACTGACCCGCGGGTCGCGCCCCGTGGTCGGCTGGCTGTATTCCACCTTGCTGCGCCTGGCCCTGCCGCTGTGGCTGGCCCGGTTGTGGTGGCGCGGTGCGCGCGAGCCAGGCTATCGGCGGCACGTGGGCGAGCGCCTGGGCCTGGGGGCGCGCCAGGCGCCCGGGGCGCTGTGGGTGCATGCGGTGTCCTTGGGTGAGACGCGCGCCGCCGCGCCCCTGGTGGCCGCCTTGCGCGAGCGCCTGCCGGGCGTGAAGTTGCTGCTCACGCATGGCACGGCCACCGGCCGGGAAGCCGGCGCGGCGCTGCTGCAGCCTGGGGACCGTCAGGCCTGGCTGCCCACCGACACGCCGGGAGCCGTCAGGCGCTTCCTGCAGCGCCAGCGCCCCGCTCTGGGCGTGCTGATGGAAACCGAGGTGTGGCCCAATCTGCAGGCCCAGGCTCAGCGATCTGGTGTGCCCGTGGTGCTGGCCAATGCGCGGCTGAGCCAGCGCAGCGCCGCCAAGGGGCGACGGCTGGCTGCCTTGATGCGCCCCGCGTTGGCATCCATCCGCTGCGTGCTCGCGCAGACCGAGCCCGACGCCCGGCGCCTGCGGGCGCTGGGTGCGCGCGATGTGCGCGTGATGGGCAATCTGAAGTTCGACCTGGCCCCGCGCGACGACCTGCTGGAACAGGGGCGGCGCTGGCGGCAGGCGCTCGCCCGCCCCGTGGTGCTGGCCGCAGTGACGCGCGAAGGCGAGGAGCAGGGCTTGCTGAGTGCCTGGCAGGCCGTGGCCTGGCTGCACGAGCGGCCCCTGCTGCTGATCGTGCCCCGCCATCCCCAGCGCTTCGACGAGGTGGCCTCCCTGGTGCGCTCGGCGGGGTTCAGCATGGCGCGGCGCAGCGCCTGGCGGGGCGACGCCGGCGACCCGCCGTCTGCGGCCGCCCGCGCCTGCGATGTCTGGCTGGGCGACTCCCTGGGCGAGATGGCGCTGTACTACGGTCTGGCCGATGCCGCGCTGCTGGGCGGCAGCTTCGCCCCGCTGGGGGGACAAAACCTCATCGAGGCCCTGGCCTGCGGCTGCCCGCTGGTGGTGGGGCCGCACACCTTCAACTTCGCCGAGGCGGCGCAGGGCGCCATTGCCGCTGGCGCTGCCGAGCGCGTGGAGTCGCTGCCCGAGGCCGTGGCCGCGCTGCAGCGCTGGCTGACGCCGGGCGAAGCCTCTGAAGCCTCTGAAGCCTCTGAAGCCGACGGTCTGGCGCGGCGGGCCGAGGCGGGACGACGCTTCGCCGCCGCCCACCGCGGCGCCGCGCAGCGCATGGCCGAGGCGGTGGTGGAGGTTTGGCGGGAGCCGCGGCGCGATGCCGGCTCCGCTGCAGGCTGAGCGCTACTTGTCCAGCAGCGCGTTCACCGTGGCCACGTCAGCCGGCTTGAGCTGGCCCGAGGCCAGGCGCAGCTTCAAGCCGCCCAGGATCACCTCGTAGCGGGCCTTG
>JBJTZN010000056.1:0-11530 GCA_046087245.1 Rubrivivax sp. | reverse complement strand
GCGTGAGAGCTCGCACTGCACCGCCACTTCCTGCAAGGGAACACCGTCCAGCCGCATCTTCACTGCCCGGCGCCTGCGCTCGTTGAGGGCTTCCACCGGCAGCGTTCGAGAGTCGATCTTGTCCATGCACAGTCAGACTCTGCGCGGCGGAAAAGGTTCAACATTTCAATGCCGGATCAATAAGAGGCATCACCGCGTGCCGAGGTAGACGAGAGTGCTTCACGCATGGTGCGGGCTGCGACATTCGCAAGCGGATGTCCCAAGGGCTTGTAGTACGGATAGGCGATAGCGGCGAAGGCAAGTGCCCAGCCGCGGCCTCGTGACCACGCCGCGTCGTCAGCGCCGACGGTGGCGCGAAGAGTTTCTCGTGCATCCGCGTTGAACAACGTCCAACCCGCCATGAGGTCGCATGCAGGATCGCCTACGGCTAATAGGCCAAAGTCAAGGACAGCGACGAGCGTCTCCTGAGCTACAAGGAGATTGCTCGGCAGAAGGTCACCGTGAAGCCACTTCAGCTCTTTCGTGTGTGGTTCCGCATCAAGTGCTTCGAGCCAGACGGTGTGAGCCAAGTCGCGTATGCCTGGATCCGCGATAGACGCCAGGTTCTGGCGCACGAGCTTGTCGCGGGCAACCAGCGCTTCGCCGCGAAAGGAGTTGTGTTCACCAGGTGGAGGGCCAAACCTTGCGTCTTGGTTTTGCAGTGACCTGAGAAACATGCCGAGGCGTTCAGCAGCCTCGTGCGAGCCCGAGAGGGTCGTGGGTTCTGCAGGCAAGCCCTCAATCCACGATGAAACGGACCACGGCCATGGAAAGGCGTCGCAAGGAATTCCCGCAGCAATGGGTACCGGCACTTGAAGAGGGAGTGCCGGAGCCAGACGCGGAAGCCATTCGTGTGCCTTGGGGAACTGGAGAGCTGCGCTGGGCCTGCGCGGCAGCCTGACCAAGAGTTCGCTCCCGAGGCGGAAGAGCCAGTTGTCCGCACCGTCCGACTTGACAGCGGAGACAGTCAACCTGGCCATAGTCGGGAACTGCGCTTCCAGCAGCCGGCGCAGTAGTCCTTCGTCGACAGCGATCTCATCGGAGTGGAGCACTCGCGTTCTCAGCGGAAGAGCGCCGCATCGGTGTTCGTGTGATGCCTAGACAGAATGGCTTCGCAAATTCGGGCGGCCCGTCCCCTGCAATAACGTAGGTTGCACGCTGGGGGCGTGTTGAGCTACACCAATGCACTGGACCGATGGTCGGTCAGGTCGTTGCGAATTTGCGAGGAGACGGGCCATGGAGAAATCTAACACTCTGTACGTCGGATTGGATGTTCACAAGGACAGCATCGACGTCGCCACAGCGGACGCGGGGCGGGACGGCGAGGTGCGGCACGTGTGCAGCATCGGTGGGGATCTCGTCGGGCTGGACAAGGCGCTGCGCAAGTTGACGAGCAAGGGGTACCGCCTGCACGTGGTCTACGAAGCCGGCCCCTGCGGGTTCGTGATCTGGCGACACTTGAGCACGCAGGACATTGACTGCGAGGTCGTGGCGCCGTCGTCGATCCCCAAGCGCTCGGGGGACCGCGTGAAGACCGATCGGCGCGACGCGATGATGCTGGCGCGGCTGTCCCGGTCCGGCGAGCTCACCGCGGTGCGCGTGCCCGGCGCAGCCGACGAAGCCGTGCGCGATCTGGCACGCAGCCGCGAGGACGCCGTGCGCGAATGCCGCAACGCGCGCCACCGTTTGAAGGCGCTGCTGCTGCGAAGCGGCATCGCCTACGCCGGCAAGAGCGCGTGGACGGCGGCGCACCTGCGCTGGCTGGCCACGCTGAAGATGGAGCACGCGGCGCAGCAGATCGCCCTGCAGGAGTACCTGCACGCCGTGACCGAGGCCACGACCCGCATCGGCAGGCTCGAGCAGGCGATGCGCGACACGCTGCCCGAGTGGGGCCTGGCGCCGGTGGTGCAGGCGCTGCAGGCCATGCGCGGGGTGCAACTGGTCGCGGCGATGACGCTGGTGGCCGAGCTGCAGGACTTCCTGCGCTTTGACAACCCGCGGCAACTGATGGCCTACGTCGGCCTGGTGCCGGGCGAACACTCCTCGGGCCCGAAGCGGCGTCAGGGCAGCATCACCAAGGCTGGCAACAGCGCCGCGCGGCGCATGCTGGTGGAGGTGGCCTGGCACTACCAGCACAGCCCGCGCGTGAGCCCGATCATCGCCAAGCGGCACGACCAACTGCCCAAGGCAGTCACCGACATCGCCTGGGCGGCGCAGCTGCGGCTGAACGCGAAGTTCAAGCGCCTGGTGGCGCGCCGGGTGATGAAGAACAAGGCCGTGGTCGCGGTGGCGCGCGAGCTCACGGGCTTCGTCTGGGCCATCGGGCGCGAGGTCCAGACCTCGGGCTGGCAGGGCATCAAGATCGAACCTGCGGGCAGCGGCGCAGCCTGAGAAGGCTGAAGACAAATACCGCTGACCAAGGGGAAAGGACAGGAGGTGCGCAGAACCAGACACTGACTCAGATGCCGGAGGGGGAACGCGGCGCAGCCGCGGCCACTGGGGAACCCTCGACAACGTTATTGGTGGGCCAGGCGTGTGGCAACGCATGTCGGGCGATCTCAGACCCTAGAGCGAAGGCAGCCCCGCGACGTAAATCTGTCTTGAGGTAACCAACCCTCGCATATCAGCATGAACAACCGTCGCACATCCATTACGGGTGGCAACCACAGGCTCCGTCGCGTTCCCCGTCCGGCAACGGGATCAATGACATCTGTAATTGCAGAGGAATGCGTTCGGCCTCTTGACAGAGAGAAGCCATATCAGCTCGACGTTGCAGCGCAAAAAGCCTTGAAGAGGGTGCATGCCCACGCCGCCGCGAGGCACGTCATGGAGGCATACAGCCCATGCCGCCCCGCTCTGGTACTGGCCGGTCTCGATCCACCAGCGGGCGTCTTCTTCGGTGTAAGGACTTGGCCAGGTGTCCGACATCCAACCCAGAATGCGCTCGTCATTGGCTGCGCGAGCCAGTGCGGCGACATCGTCGACGCGCCAGGCCCTGATCGACCACCCAGGTACGCCCAGCACCTGGTCAGGAGCGTGGTTCACATCGTCTCCGCGAACAGCTCGCGCCCGATCAGCATCCTTCGGATCTCCGACGTGCCCGCCCCGATCTCGTACAACTTGGCGTCGCGCCACAGGCGGCCCAGGGGGTATTCGTTGATGTAGCCGTTGCCGCCGAAGATCTGGATGCCCTCACCGGCCATCCAGGTGGCCTTCTCGGCGGACCACAGGATGACGCTGGCGCAGTCCTTGCGCACCTGGCGCACGTGCTCGGCGCCGAGGCTGTCGAGGTTCTTGCCCACCGTGTAGCAGAAGGCGCGCGCTGCCTGCAGCACGGTGTACATGTCGGCCACCTTGCCCTGGATGAGCTGGAACTCTCCGATGCTCTGGCCGAACTGCTTGCGGTCGTGGATGTAGGGCACCACGTTGTCCATTACCGCCTGCATGATACCGATGGGCCCGGCGGCCAGCACGGCACGCTCGTAGTCCAGGCCGCTCATCAGCACCTTGGCCCCGCCGTTGACCGCGCCCAGCACGTTCTCGGCCGGCACCTCCACGTCCTTGAACACCAGCTCGCCCGTGTGCGAGCCGCGCATGCCCAGCTTGTCGAGCTTCTGCGCGATGGAGAAGCCCTTCATGCCCTTTTCGATCAGGAAGGCGGTCACGCCCCTGGCACCCAACTCGGGCTCGGTCTTGGCGTAGACCACCAGGGTGTCGGCGTCCGGCCCGTTGGTGATCCACATCTTGTTGCCGTTGAGCAGGTAGAAGCCGCCCCCGGCCGCGCTCGGGTCCTTCCACTGCGCACGCAGCTTCATGCTGATGACGTCCGATCCGGCACCGGGCTCGCTCATGGCCAGGGCACCCACGTGCTCGCCAGAAACCAGCTTGGGCAAGTACCGGGCGCGCTGCGCGTCGGTGCCGTTGCGCTTGATCTGGTTCACGCACAGGTTGCTGTGGGCGCCGTAGCTCAAGCCCACGCTGGCGCTGGCGCGGCTGATCTCTTCCATCGCGATCATGTGGGCCAGGTAGCCCATGTTGGCGCCGCCCCAGGCTTCGGGCACGGTGATGCCCAGGACACCCAGGTCCCCCATCTTGCGCCACAGGTCCATGGGGAACTGGTCGCTGCGGTCGATCTCGGCCGCGCGGGGTGCAATCTCGGCCTGCGCGAAGTCGCGCACGGCGTCACGCAGGGCATCGATGTCCTGGCCAAGCTGGAAGTCGAGTCCGGGCAGGTTCATGGGCAGGTTCCTCGGGTCATGGGCTGAATTCACTTGCGGTCAAGGCTCAGGTGGGCGCTCGCGCCAACCTGCGTCGGGTGGGCCCGGCCAGCAACTGTCGGCAACGCGACTCGTGCTGCGCGATCTCGGCCAGGGTGATCTCGATGTCCTCCCGCTGCTGTTCCAGCAGGCTGCGGTGGGCTGACAGCACCTGCTGGAAGGCCAGGAGCTGCGGTACCGTGTCCGAAGGGCTGTCATACATGTCCACCAGCGCCTTGATCTCCTGCAGGCTCAGGCCCAGCCGCTTGCCGCGAAGGGTGAGTTTCAGGCGGGTGCGGTCGCGCTGGGTGTACACGCGGTTGCGGCCAGCGCGTTCAGGCGTCAGCAGGCCCAGGCCCTCGTAGAAGCGGATGGCGCGCGGCGTGATGTCGAACTCCTGGGCCAACTCGGTGATCGTGAGCAGCCGGGTGCCGGCCTTGTCGGCCTTGTCGGCCTTTCCAGCCGCCTGGCCCTTCACGGCCTTCACGGCAGACTCGGGGCGGGTGATGCGACGGGCGACGCCCATGGTTAGACTGGCCTTGACGTTGACGTAAACGTCAATCACTGTAACCTGAAGCCGTCCATGCCCGACCCTTCCAGCACCCGGCCAGCCGCCGTTCCCGCAGCCTTGCCCGCCAACCGGCCAGCGGCCCCGGCCGGTCCGGCCTCCGCGGCGGAGACGGCGCTGCACTACCCCCTGGGCGACAGCCTGCCGCAGGTCGGGTGCAGCCTGGAGGTGGCGCCGGGCCTGCGCTGGGTGCGCATGGCGCTGCCCTTTGCGCTGGACCACATCAACCTGTGGCTGCTGCGCGACCGGCTGGACGGCCGCGAAGGCTGGACCGTGGTGGACTGCGGCATCGACGACGAGGCCACGCGCGCGGCCTGGGAGCAGGTGTTCAGTCACGAGCTGCAGGGTCTGCCCGTGCTGCGCGTGCTTGTCACCCACATGCACCCCGACCACATCGGGCTGGCGCACTGGATCACCGAGCGCTGGAGTACGGCAGACCAGGCCTGCCGGCTGTGGATCAGCAGCACGGACTGGCACGCTGCGCAGATGGCCTCCCAGGGGATCGGCGGGGCCGGCGGGGACATGGCGGCCGACTTCTTCCGGCTGCACGGCCTGGTGGATGCGGCCGTGCTCGCGCAGGTGCGCCAGCGCCGCGGACACTACGCCGGCATGGTGCCGCAGGTGCCGGCGCGCTACCGGCGCCTCATGGACGGCCTGGACGTGGCCATTGGCGGCACGGGCTGGCGATGCCTGGCCGGTTACGGCCATGCGCCGGAGCACATCAGCCTGCACAGCCCGGCGCAGGGCGTGCTCATCTCGGGCGACATGGTGCTGCCGCGCATCTCCACCAACGTGAGCGTGTACCCGATGGAGCCCGAGGCGGACGTCCTGACGCTGTTCCTGAACTCGCTGGAGCGCCTGCGCACGCTGCCCGCCGGCATCCTGGTGCTGCCGTCGCACGGCCGACCTTTCAGGGGGCTGCAAACCCGCATCGACCAACTTCAGGCCCACCACGAGGCCCGCCTGGCCGAAGCCCGGGACGCTTGCGCTGCGCGGCCCAGCACCGCCGCGGACCTGCTGCCGGTGCTCTTCAGGCGCACGCTGGATCTGCACCAGACCACCTTTGCCATGGGCGAGGCCGTGGCGCATGTACATGCCTTGTGGACGCAGGGCCGGGTGACCCCGGAAGACGGACGCGACGGCGTGCGCCGCTGGCGCGCCACCACGCCGGCCTGAGCATCGTGGGGCCACTTCGCGGAGGACGGCGGACAACGGCGGACAACGGCGGGCGTAGCCGTGCAACACCGCAAAGCCGTGCAAAGGTGGGCGGAGACGGCAGCGGCCTCCGATCACGGAGGCCGCTGAACCGGTCTGCTGTGCGGGCGATCCATCGCCCTGTCCCTGAAAGCTCCTGACCCTGGCGCCAACCTGCCGGCTCCAGAGCCCTTGACAGCTCCACGGAAGTGTCCCGGACTGCGGCGCCCGCGTCACTCCCCCAAAAGTTACAAGCCTTGCAAGGCCGGGGGCGAATGCGCGGCTCACTCCAGCACGGGCAGCACCTCGGTGTTCAGCACCCCACGCGAGCGCTCATAGTCCGGCAGGACCGAGCGCACCACCTCCCAGAAGGCACCCGAGTGATTCATCTCACGCAGGTGGGCCAGCTCATGGGCGACCACGTAATCGATGACGGGGACGGCAAAGTGCACCAGCCGCCAGTTCAGGCGAATGGCACCGTCAGCCCGCGCGCTGCCCCAGCGGGTGGAGGCCGAACTCAGCGAGAGTCGGCGCACGCGCACCCCCAGACGCTGCGCAAATTCGGCGCAGCGCTCCTCGAACACACGCCTGGCCTGACGTTGCAGCCAGCTCTGCACGGCGTCGCGCAGCTGCGCCGGGGCAGCGTCCTGGGGCAGGCCCACATGCAGGGTCAGCCTGGGCAGCCCGGGCAGCGACGCGGCATCGGTGTGCAGCACGGCTCCGGTCACCCGCGGGTCCACGACCACGATCACGGTCTCGCCCAGAAAGGGGATGGTGGCGCCGTCCTTCCAGTCCACGCGCGCCTGTGCCAGGCGGCGGGCGCGCTCCTGCTGCTCGTGCAGCTTGCGCAGGATCCAGCCCGCCTTCTCCCGCAGGGCCGCCTCCACCTCGCCGACCCCCACCCAGCGCGGGGCGCTGACCGTCAGGCCTTCGGAGCCGATGACGAAGCCGATGCTGCGACGGCGTGCGCGGCGAAGCTCGAACCACACTAGATGACCCTGGAGTTGCAGGTGCCGGTCTGCCCTGGGGTGGGTGAAGCATGCCGGAGCGAGCGTGGCAAGGGCGGGCCTTTCGGGCGCTTCAGCCGCCGCCATGGCCCCGGGGCCGGCCCCGGCCGCCTCTGGCCCAGCGCTGCCCCCCGCAGTCGGCCGCGGTCGGTGGTTGTCGGCCGCTGTGCCGGGTGCGGGGCCGGAGGGCTCGACGGTCACTGCCTCACCGAACAGCGACAGTTGCTGTCCGTGCGGCGCAGGGTGCCGGCCCGCCATCGCCTCATTCTCCCGTGGGCCTGTCCTGGGGGACCGGGATCGACGGACCCGGCCTGTCCGGGAGGGCCGGGATCGACGGACCCGGCCCGTAGGCCTCAGGGTCCAGGCGACGCATCTCGGTCTCGATCCAGGCCTCCACCTGCGCCATCAGTTCATCGGGCTGGCGCCCCACGCTCGAGATGGGCGCACCGATCGAGACCGGCACCACGCCAGGCCGCAACAGAAAGCTCTTGCGCGGCCAGCACCGTGCCGAGGCCACGGCGATGGGCACGATGGGCACGCCGGCGTCAATGGCCAGCCGGGAGGCCCCGGCCTTGTAGCTGCCCTGCGCACCCCGCGGCGCGCGCGTTCCCTCCGGGAACATGATCACCCAGGTCCCTTGAGCGAAGAGCCTGCGACCCTGCTCGGCCACCTTGTTCCAGGCCTCGGCGCGCCGGCTGCGGTCGATGTGCACCATGTCCAGCCGCCCCATGGCCCAACCGAAGAACGGCACCTGCAGCAGTTCCTTCTTGAACACGTAGGCCAAGGGGTGCGGCATCAGCGTGGGGAAGAAGAAGGTCTCCCAGGTGGACTGGTGCTTGGGGGCCAGCAGCACGGCTGACGTGGTTTGCGCAGCCGTGGGGACATGCTCCAATCCCGTCACCCGGGCCCGCACGCCGCAGATGACCCGTGCACCCCAGATGGCCACACGCAGCCAGCCCACGGCCAGCCAGTACAGGCGCGGACCGCGCCAGATGATGGACAGCAGCAGCACCGCCACAGCCCAGGGGATGACCGTGGCGGTGAGGAACATCACGTAGAGGGCCGAACGCCAAGCCCAGACCACGCGCATCAGGTGGTGCCCTCCGTCAACGGGGAAGATCCACGCTGCTGCCGCGCGATCAAATGTTCCGCCAGAGCCGCCAGGTCCGCATGCACGCGCACGCCGGGAACCTGCTGCCGCCACTGCTCGATCTGCGAATCGTCCAGATCCGCAGCCCGGCCCGTGCGCACCAGATGCGGCTCGCAACCGGCGGCTTGGGCCGCCTGCAGGTCCCGCAAGGTATCGGCGGCCACCGGCACCTGGTGCAGGTCCGTGCCATAGCGTCGCCCGATCTCCAGCATCATGCCGGGCAGCGGCTTGCGGCATTCGCAACGATCCTCGGGCGTATGGGGGCAAAAGAACACGGCGTCCATCCGGGCGCCTTGCGCCTGCATGAGCTTGTTCATGTGGGCGTGGATCAGGTTGACGGAGGCCATGTCGATCATGCCGCGGCCTATGCCTGCCTGGTTGGTGGCGACCACGGCGTGCCAGCCGGCATGGTTGAGGCGGGAGACCGCCTCCAGGGCCCCGGGGATGGGCACCCACTCGGCCGCGGCCTTGACGTGGTCGTCCCGGTACTCGTTGAGGATGCCGTCGCGGCCGAGGATGATCAGCTTCACACGCTGATTATCACGGCCACCGTCGGCGCGCGAATGTGCCCGGGGTCAGGCCGCCAGGCGCGACAGATCGGCCACCTGATTCATGGCGCTGTGCAGGGCGCGCAGCAGGGCCAGGCGGTTGGCACGCAGCGCCAGGTCCTCGGCATTGACCATGACGGCGTCGAAGAAGGCGTCCACGGGGGCCTTCAGCGCGGCCAACGCTTGCAGAGAGGCCATGAGGTCGCCCGCAGCCAGCGCAGCCTGTGCCTGCTCCAGCACCTGCGCCAGCGCCACCCACAGCGCCTGTTCGGCCGGCTCCACCAAGCGTGCCGCCTGCACCTCCACCAGCGGCGCATCATCGGACTTCTTCAGGATGTTGCCCACGCGCTTGTTGGCCGCGGCCAGCGCCGGCGCCTCGGGCAGGCTGGAAAACGCGCGCACGGCTGCCAGGCGCTGCATCAGACCATCCCACTGTGGGGGTCTGAGCGCGAGCACGGCATCCACCTCGTGCGCGCTGTAGCCCTGCTCGCGCAGCCAGCCGGCCAGGCGCTCATCCAGGAAGTGCAATACCTCGGCCTGCGCGGCGCCGTGGCTGGCCGGGAACACCTTGAACGCAGCGTCCACCCATTGCGGCACCGACAGGGGCAAGGTCCGCTCCACCAGCATGCGCACGACGCCTAGCGCATGGCGCCGCAGCGCGAAGGGGTCCTTGTCGCCCGTGGGCAGTTGGCCGATGCCGAACAGGCCGGCCAACGTCTCCAGCTTGTCCGCCAGGGCGACGCACAAGCCCACCTCGCCACGAGGCAGCGCATCGCCGGCGAAGCGGGGCTTGTAATGGTCTTCGATGGCGTCAGCCACCGCCTCGCGCAGGCCGTCGTGGCGAGCGTAGTACGCGCCCATGATGCCCTGCAGCTCGGGGAACTCGCCCACCATGTCGGTGAGCAGATCGGCCTTGGCCAGGGTGGCCGCCTCTGCGGCGAGATCGGCCAGGCTCAATCCTCCCAACTGCTGGCCAATCCCATAGGCGATGCTTCGCACCCGCTCCACGCGCTCACCCTGCGTGCCCAATTTGCCGTGGTAGACCACCTGGGCCAGGCCCGGCACACGCGAGGCCAGGGTGCGCTTGCGGTCCTGGTCGAAGAAGAACTTGGCGTCGGCCAGCCGCGGGCGCACCACGCGCTCGTTGCCACTGATCACCCAGGACGGGTCGGCCGGCCGGACATTACTGACGATCAGGAAGCGGTTGGTCAGCCGGCCCGTCGCATCCAGCAAGGGGAAGTACTTCTGGTTGGCCTTCATCGTCAGGATGAGGCACTCCTGCGGCACAGCGAGGAACTCGGGCTCGAAGCTGCAGCGCAACACGTTCGGTCGCTCCACCAGCGCCGTCACCTCGTCCAGCAGGGCCTCGTCCTCGATGGGCCTCAGGCCCTCGCGTGCGGCGGCTTCGGCCAGTTGACGGGCGATCTCGGCGCGGCGTGCCGCAAACGACGGGATCACCGCGCCCTGGTCCTGCAGCGTACGTTCGTAGGCATCGGCCCCGGAAATGGCGATGGACGATGCCCGGGCTTCGAAGCGGTGGCCCTGGGTGGAGCGACCGGGAATCAACCCCAGCTGAGGCTCCAGTGGCACCACCTCATCACCGTGCAGAACCACCAGACCATGAGCGGGCCTGACGAAGGCCGCCTCATCCCATCCCGGGCTGGCGCAGTTGGTCCACAACGGAAACCGCATGAGCTTGGGCATGGGCAGCTTGACGATGGCCATCCCCAGGGCCACCTGCAGGGCCGCAGGCAGCGTCGTGCCAGGCTCCACCCTGTCGAGAAACAGTACCTGTGCCTTGCCATCAGCGGCGCGCCGCAGCGTCGGCACCGATGCCGCATCAGCACCCAGGGACGCCAGTTTCTTCAGCAATGCCGGGGTGGGTGTACCGCTGGCGTCCAGGCCGACGGCCACCGGCATCAGCTTGTGCGCCACGGGCCTGTCCGGGGCTGCGCTGTAGACATCTGTCACATGGACTGCCAGCCTGCGTGGCGACGCATAAGGCGTCAAGACGCCAGGCGGGGCGACCAGGCCCTGCGCCCTCAAGCTGTCGGCCAGCGTGTGTGCGAAGGCTTCGCCCAGCTTCTTCAAGGCCTTGGGCGGCAGCTCCTCGACCAACAGCTCCACCAGCAGGCTGCGCGTGGCAGCCGGCGGTATGGTCACACGGGATGCGGCGGCGTCCATGCTCAAGCCGCCCTCTTGTCGTGCTGCGCCCACTGCGCGAGCACTTCCTCGGCCCAGGCGCGCGGCGCCATGGGGAAACCGAGCCGCGCCCGGCTGTGCAGGTAGCTCTGCGCCACGCTGCGCGCCAGGTTGCGGATGCGGCCGATGTAGGCCGCCCGTTCGGTCACGCTGATGGCGCCGCGCGCATCCAGCAGGTTGAAGGAGTGGGCCGCCTTCAGCACCTGCTCGTAGGCCGGGAGGGCCAGTTGCTGCTCCATCAGATGGCGGGCCATCTTCTCGTGGGCCCCGAAGGCCTGCAGCAGGAAGTCCACGTCGCTGTGCTCGAAGTTGTAGGTGCTCTGCTCCACCTCGTTCTGGTGGTAGACGTCGCGGTAGGTCACCGGCGTGCCGTCGGGGCCGTGGGTCCAGACCAGGTCGAACACGTTGTCGACGTTCTGCAGGTACATGCACAGGCGTTCGAGACCGTAGGTGATCTCGCCGAGCACCGGCTTGCATTCCAGGCCACCGGCCTGCTGGAAGTAGGTGAACTGCGTGACTTCCATGCCGTTCAACCACACTTCCCAGCCAAGGCCCCAGGCGCCGAG
>JBJTZN010000055.1:0-7075 GCA_046087245.1 Rubrivivax sp. | reverse complement strand
CACGATCTCGTTCGCCACCGCCATCCTGGCCGAGGCGGCGCTGAGCTACCTGGGCCTGGGCACGCAGCCGCCACAGCCGAGCTGGGGCCGCATGCTCAACGAGGCGCAGACCCTGATGTTCCAGGCCCCGCTGCTGGCGGTCTACCCCGGCGTGGCCATCGTGCTGAGCGTGCTGGGGTTGAACCTGCTGGGCGACGGGCTGCGCGACCTGATGGACCCAAAGCTGGCGAGGACACGGTGAGGCCATCGGTCAAACCTTTGGTGAGCAGACCAGCCTCCGTGTGAACACCAGGACTCCCACCGCCCACACGCTGGCGCTGACCGCCTTGGCGATGCTGGCCTTCGCCGGCAACTCGCTGCTGTGCCGGCTGGCGCTGCAGCACTCCGGCATCGACCCCGCGAGCTTCACCACCGTGCGGCTGACATCGGGCGCCGTGGTGCTGTGGGCCCTGGTGCGGTGGCGGGGCCAGCGCCCCGCAGGGGACTGGGGCTCTGCCGCCGCCCTCTTCGTGTACGCCGCGGCCTTCTCCTTTGCCTACCTCAGTCTTTCCGCCGGCACGGGCGCGCTGCTGCTGTTCGGTGCCGTGCAAGCCACGATGCTCGGTTGGGGCCTGTGGCGCGGCCAGCGCCTGGGCCGGGGCCAGACGGCCGGGCTGGTGCTGGCGCTGGGCGGGCTGGTGGCTCTGCTGCTGCCGGGGGTGACGGCGCCGCCGGCTGGCGGTGCGTTGCTGATGACGGCCGCGGGGGTGGCCTGGGGCGTGTACTCGTTGCGCGGGCGGGGCGCCGGCGACCCTACTGCCGTCACGGCGGGCAACTTCGTGCGCGCCGGCGCCCTGGCCGTGCCGCTGGGCCTGGCCGGCCTGCCTGGGGCCACGCTTGATCCAACCGGCCTGCTCTGGGCGCTGTGCTCCGGCGCCGTGACCTCCGGGCTGGGCTACGCCATCTGGTACGCGGCGCTGAAGGGCCTGCAGCCCACCAGCAGCGGCTCGGTGCAGCTCAGCGTGCCCGTCCTCACCGCCCTGGGCGGCGTGGTCCTCCTCAGCGAACCCGTGACCCTGCGCCTGGCTCTGTGCTCGCTGGCCATCCTGGGGGGGATCGCGTGGGTGATTGCGGGGCAGAGACGCGACCGCTGAAGGTGCTGACACGGGGCCGCTATGGCGCCATGCGCCGACGGGAGGGCGCCGAGATGCGCCCTACCCCGCCACGACCCAATCCCCCGACTTCCCCCCGCGCTTTTCCAGCAGGCGGATGTCGCCCATGACCATGCCACGGTCCACGGCCTTGCACATGTCGTAGACGGTGAGCAGGCCCACCTGCACGGCCGTCAGGGCTTCCATTTCCACGCCGGTGCGGCCCAGCGTTTCCACCTGGGCGGTGCAGCGTACCTGCGACTGCGCCTCATCCAGCTCAAAGTCCACCACCACGCGGGTGATGGGCAGCGGGTGGCACAGCGGCACCAGGTCCGCCGTGCGCTTGGCGCCCTGGATGGCGGCGATGCGTGCGATGCCGATGACGTCGCCCTTTTTCGTCCGGCCCTCGGCCACCAGGGCAAAGGTCTCGGGCTTCATGCGGATGGTGCCGCTGGCGCGCGCCACGCGGTGGGTGACGTCCTTGGCCACCACGTCCACCATGTGGGCTTGGCCCTGGGCGTCGAAATGGGTCAATGGAGAAGCCGGCGATGAGGCCTGCGACGGTGCGGCCGGTGGTGCTGACACCTGGGCGGGCGGGTGGTCGTTCATGGCGGTGGGGCCTGAGGCAGAGGAACGTTGGAGCGGTGAAGCTGGGCGCAGGACCCGGGCTTGGGATCAGAAGGGCACCTGCGCAACAAGCGGGCAATGTCTCGGTGTCATCATAGGGTGGTGAAGAAAGCCCTCGCCGCCCTGCTCAGCGCCAGCATTGCGCTGTCCACGCCCTGGGCGCAGGCCCAGGTGCGCCTGCCCGCCCTGGGCGACTCGGCGTCCGAAGACCTGCCCGTGGGTGCCGAGCGCCGTCTGGGCGAGCAGATCATGCGCGAGATCAAGCGCGATCCGGCCTACCTCGACGATCCGGTGCTGCTGGACTACGTGCGTTCCCTTTGGGGGCCCTTGCTGCAGGCGGCGCGTGGGCGCGGCGACATCGGACCGGAGATCGAACACGCGTTTGCCTGGAATCTGTTCCTGGTGCAGGACCGCAGCGTGAACGCCTTCGCCTTGCCTGGAGGCCATGTGGGCGTGCACCTGGGACTGATCGCAGTCACCGCCACGCGCGACGAACTCGCCGCCGTGCTCGCGCACGAGTTGTCGCACGTGACCCAGCGCCATATCGCCCGCAGCATGGGCAGTGCCAGCCGCCAGGGCGCGCTGGGTCTGGCAGCCATGCTGCTGGGTGTGCTGATCGCCGCGCGCAGCGGCAATCCGGATGCTGCGCAGGCCGCCATCGCCGGGGGCCAGGCCGCCATGATCCAGGGGCAGCTGAACTTCTCGCGCGACATGGAGCGGGAAGCCGACCGCATCGGCTACGGCGTGTTCCGCGATGCCGGGTTCGCTACGCCGGGCATGGCCACCATGTTTGAGAGGCTGGACCAGGCCAGCCGCCTGAACGACAGCGGCGGCTTTGCCTACCTGCGCAGCCACCCACTGACCAGCGAGCGCCTGGCCGAGGCCCGTTCGCGCCTGACCGAGCGTGCCGCAGACGCGCCCGAGCGCGGCACGCTGCACGTGCTGATGCAGGGCCGTGCCCGCGCCCTCATGGACCCCACGGTCGACAACTGGCGGCGTCTGCTGGCGCAGGCCGGCACGGTCCTGAATGCCCCGGCGCCGGCCGGCACGGTCCAGAATGCCCCGGCGCCGGCCGGGGCGCCGTCGGTGACGCCGGACCCAGTACCCGACCGGGCCGGCATCCTGTACGCGGGTGCCCTGGCTGCAGCCCGGCTGGGAGACCACCGCGCCGCGACGCTGCTGACCCAGGAACTTGAGCGCCTGCTGGACGCAGGGCGCACTGCCGCGCCCGCCGGCAACGCCAGTCAGGTGACCGACCTGCTGCGCAGCCAGCGCGCCAGCCGGGTGCTCAGTGCGGAGTTGGCCCTGGCCCGGGGGGAGCCGCCGGTCGCATCGGCGGCCTTGGCCGCCTTGGCCCCCTGGCCTGCGCCGGCCGCCGACCCGAGCCGCGCGCGGGTCGAACCCGCCATACGCATGTCCGGCGCCGACGAACGGTCCTTGCTGATCCTGCGCAGCCAGGCCGCTGTGGCCGGCGCCCTGCAGGCCCGCGCGCAGGGCCTGCCCGGCGCGGACGCCGCCCTGCGCGAGGCCCTGGAATCACTGCAGACCTGGGTGGCCGAGCACCGGCAGGACGCCACCGCCTGGCTGCTGCTGGCCCAGGCCAGTGACGGGCTGGGCCTGCAGTTGCGCGCCCTGCGTGCGCAGGCCGAGGCACGGGCGGCGGTGGGCGACCTGGGAGCGGCCATCGACCGGCTGCGCGCGGCGCAAGGCCGCTC
The DNA here is from genome assembly GCA_046087245.1 of Rubrivivax sp. GTDB lineage: Bacteria > Pseudomonadota > Gammaproteobacteria > Burkholderiales > Burkholderiaceae_C > Rubrivivax. Next base: position 3,603 of record JBJTZN010000055.1, on the reverse strand, counting down.
CCGCAGCGCGGCCGTGGGCGAAGACTTCATTGAAGCCTCGATCATCGACACCCGTCTGCGCGAGTTGCAGGCCCAGCGGCGCCAGGAAGCGGCTGAACTGCGCGCACAGCGCGGCCCGGGCGGGCCCTCCAGGCAGGAGCCTGTCGATGAGGAGGGTGCAGCCAACGGCTCACCGCAGGGCAACAGCCGCCGTCCCTGAAAGAGCTTTGCGGCGCGGTGAGCGTCCACGCGACCACGCAGCACCCCACGCCCATGCGCTGTGCAGCGAAGAGCCCGGCCTTCAGGCGAGCATTCGGGTTATCTCGGTGGGCGAAGGCACTTCCCAGCGGCGTTGCGGGGCATTACCATGCGCCCCAGCGTCAAAAGGGCCTCTGGCCTGGGCGTTCATTCCCTCACCCTACCCTCTCAAGACTTCCGGAGAAATCGATGGCAACTGCAAAGAAGGTCGCTGCCAAGAAGCCCGCCGCCAAGGCACCGGCCAAGAAGGCCGCTGCGAAGCCCGCCGCCAAGGCCGCGCCGGCCAAGAAGGCAGCCCCTGCCAAGAAGGCCGCTGCGAAGAAGGCCCCAGCCAAGAAGCGCACGCCCAGCGCTGCCTTCATGAAGCCGATGACCCCCAGCGCCGCCCTGAGTGCAGTGATCGGACCCAAGGCCCTGCCGCGCACCGAGGTCACCCGCAAGGTCTGGGAGTACATCAAGAAGAACGGCCTGCAGGACAAGAACGCCAAGACCATGATCAATGCCGACGCCAAGCTCAAGGCCGTGCTGGGCAAGGACCAGGTCTCGATGTTCGAGATGACCAAGATCATCAGCGGCCACCTCAAGTGATCGCCGACGGCAGCGGGCCCTGTGCCCGCTGCCGTCCACCATGGGCCACCAGGCCGGTGTACCCGACCCGCTGCGGAGGTTCTCGCAGCGGGTCTTGTCATTTGTGGGGCGCGCGGCTCCCGTCCGCCGCCAGCCGGCGCTCCAGGAAATCCAACCGGTCCTGGCCCCAGAAGATTTCGCCTTGCACCACGTAGCTGGGCGCCCCGAAGACACCCGCGTCCACCGCGCGCTGCGTGTGGGCCTCATACAGCAGTTGCACGGCCTGGCCGTGGCCGTCCTCCAAGCGCGCCGCAGGCAGGCCGCAGCGCTGCAACAGCGCGGCCAAGGTGGCCTCATCGGCAATGTTGAGCTCCTCGGCCCAGCAGGCCGACAGCACCGCGCCCGCGAAGTCCATGGCCGCGTCGGCGCCGTCTTGCCGGTCCACCGCAAGGATCAGCCGCGCCGCATCGTCGCCCTGCACGGGGAAGAAGCGTGGGTGCAGGTGGATGGGCAGTCCCAGCCAGCTGGCGAAGCGCTGGAGCTCCAGCAGGCGGTAGGCCTGGCGCTGCGGCGCCCGCTTGGCCAGCGGCAGGCCGCCCGAGACCGGGAACACGCGACCGCCCAGGTCGATGGGCATGACGCACACCCGCGCCCCGGCAGCGCGGGCGATGCGCTGGAAACGGGCATGGCCCAGATAGGCCCAGGGCGACTGGGGCGCGAAGAAGTAGTCGACAGTGATGGACAAGAACCGGCTCCTGGTTGGCCGCGCGAGCGCACCAGTCTAGGACAGCCGACCCTGGCTCCGCGATTCAGCCGGGCTGCAAGCCAACCCCCAGCAACGGCGCCAGAAAGCGCCCGGTGTGGCTGGCCGCGCAGGCCGCCACCGCCTCGGGCGGGCCTTCCACCAGCACCTGCCCGCCCCCGGCCCCGCCTTCGGGGCCCATGTCGATCAGCCAGTCCGCCGTCTTGATGACGTCCAGGTTGTGCTCGATGACGACGATGGTGTTGCCGGCGTCACGCAACTGGTGCAGCACCTTCAACAGCAGGCCGATGTCGTGGAAGTGCAGGCCGGTGGTCGGCTCGTCCAGGATGTAGAGCGTGCGGCCTGTGTCGCGCTTGCCCAGTTCCAGCCCCAGCTTGACGCGCTGCGCTTCGCCGCCAGAAAGGGTGGTGGCGCTCTGCCCCAGCCGGATGTAGCCCAGCCCCACGTCCAGCAGGGCCTGCAGCTTGCGGGCGATGGCCGGCACAGCACCAAAGAAGCCGTGCGCGTCCTCCACCGTCATGTCCAGCACCTCGTGGATGTTGCGCCCCTTGTAGAGGATCTCCAGCGTCTGGCGGTTGTAGCGCTGGCCGGCGCAGGTGTCGCAGGGCACGTAGACATCGGGCAGAAAGTGCATCTCCACCTTCAGCACGCCATCGCCCTCGCAGGCCTCGCAGCGCCCGCCACCAGCCGCAGCCGCCACGTTGAAGCTGAAGCGGCCCGCACCGTAGCCGCGCTCGCGTGCCGAGGGCACCTCGGCGAACAGTTCACGGATGGGGGTGAACAGCCCGGTGTAGGTGGCCGGGTTGCTGCGTGGTGTGCGGCCGATGGGGCTCTGGTCCACGTTGATGACCTTGTCGAAGGCCTCCAGGCCCTCGATGGCGTCGTGCGGCGCGGGCTCCAGATGGCTGCCGTAGAGCTTGCGGGCCACGGCGGCGTACAGCGTGTCGTTGACCAGCGTGCTCTTGCCCGAGCCCGACACCCCCGTCACGCAGGTGAACAGGCCCACCGGAATGTCCACCGTCACGTGCTTGAGGTTGTGGCCGCGCGCGCCCTCGATGCGCAGCGCCGGCACACCGGCGCGCGTCGCGGGAGCCAGCTGTCCCGAGGGCCGTTCGATGCGCAGGCGGTGGCCCAGGTAGGCCCCGGTCAGCGAGGCCTCGTCAGCGGCCACCTGCTGCGGCGTGCCCTGGGCCATGACGCGCCCGCCGTGCACGCCCGCGCCCGGACCCATGTCCACCACATGGTCGGCCGCGCGGATCATGTCTTCGTCGTGCTCCACCACCAGCACCGAATTGCCCAGGTCCCGCAGGTGCCTGAGGGTGCCGATCAGACGTTCGTTGTCACGCTGATGCAGCCCGATGCTGGGTTCGTCCAGCACGTACATCACCCCCGACAGTCCCGAGCCGATCTGGCTGGCCAGGCGAATGCGCTGCGCCTCGCCCCCCGACAGCGTGTCTGCGCTGCGGTCCAGGCTCAGGTAGGTCAGGCCCACGTCGTTGAGGAACTTCAGGCGCGAGCGGATCTCGCGCACGATCTTGTCGGCGATCGCTGCCTTGGCCCCGGCCAGTTGCAGGCCCTCGAAGTAGGCCAGGCACTCGGCCAGCGTGGCGTGCTCGACCTCGAAGATGGGCTTGCCCGGCGCCGGGGGTGGCTTCGACGTCCCCGCGTCGGCATGCGCGTTGCCGCCCGGCGCAGGCTGCAGAAAGACATGCCGGGCTTCGCGCCGCAGCCGCGTGCCCTGGCAGGCGCTGCAGGGCCGGGGCGCCTGGTAGCGTGCCAGGTCTTCGCGCACCGCGGCGGAGTCGGTCTCGCGCAAACGGCGCTGGAAGTTGGGAACGATCCCTTCGAAAGGGTGCGAGCGCTTGACCGAGCGCGTCCTGCCGCGTACCCCCTCGGCTTCGTAGCTGAACTCGATGTCCTCCTGGCCCGATCCATACAGGATGACCTGGCGCGCCCGCTCCGGCAGCGACTCGAAGGGCTGCTCGATATCCACACCCAGGTGCCGGGCCACGGCCTCCAGCATGGAGTAGGTGTAG
>JBJTZN010000054.1:0-13669 GCA_046087245.1 Rubrivivax sp. | reverse complement strand
GCGCACGGCACGCTCCACGACCTCGGGGGAAAACTTCGGGGACTACCTCATGGTGGCTCCATTCTCAATCGAAGGAGCCTCCTCAAAGTCCGGGGCGGTTCAGTTTTCGGCGTCGCTCTCCGAGCCTCGATGATCTCAAGGACATCAGCCGGCCGAACTGCACTGAGGGGCTTGCTGCCGATCTCGGGCCACACGAACCTCTCCAGTCTTGACTCGACCTGGCGTCGGTAGGTCTCCGACTTGGTCACCAAGCGCTCTCGGATCCAGCGGCGCGAAAACGACTCGAAGTCGTCGCCTGTCGCTCGGACTTCCGCAGATCGCTCACGACGTGCACTCTCTTGCTGCCGACGGGCATCGAGCGGGTCGATGCCACGCTCAAGTATCGCCCGCATCTCAAAGTGCCTCTCTCGAGCATCCGCGACGCCGACCTCCGGGAACTTCCCGATCGTGATCTCTCGGCGGCTTCCGCCAAAACGGTACTGGTAGCGCCAAGTCTTCAGCCCGGCGGCACTGACCTCGACGAACAAGCCCCCACCGTCAGTGAGTTTGTAGAGGCGAGAGCGCGGCTTCGCGCTGCTGATCCGGGTCGGGGTCAGGGAGTAGTTGCAGAGTCTCATGCGGGGTCTCACAAGGGCAGTTGGCGGCCCCCTCCAAATGGAGGAATTTGGAGGGTTTTTCTCCTCTCCACCCGCCATTAGGTACGCCAAAAGGGCGGGATTTCGTGGTCTGCCGTGAGACGTGCTGAAAAGACGAAGCCCCTGATTTCTTCAACAAAATCAGGGGCTTACGGGGCGTCATGAGACGCCGTGGAGCGAGATCACATGTGGTCGATCATCACCTGGCCGAACCCCGAGCAGGACACCTGCGTGGCGCCCTCCATCAGACGGGCGAAGTCATAGGTGACCTTCTTGCTATGGATGGAGCGCTCCATGGAGGCGATGATCAGGTCAGCGGCTTCCACCCAGCCCATATGGCGCAGCATCATCTCGGCCGACAGGATCTCGCTGCCGGGGTTGACGTAGTCCTTGCCAGCGTACTTTGGCGCGGTGCCGTGGGTGGCCTCGAACATGGCCACAGAATCGCTCAGGTTGGCGCCCGGCGCGATCCCGATGCCGCCCACTTGCGCAGCCAGCGCATCGGACACGTAGTCGCCATTGAGGTTGAGCGTGGCAATGACCGAGTACTCCGCCGGACGCAGCAGGATCTGCTGCAGGAAGGCGTCGGCGATGGAGTCCTTGATCACGATCTCGCGTCCCGTCTTCGGGCTCTTGAGCTTGCACCACGGGCCGCCGTCGATGAGCTCGGCCCCGAACTCGCGCTGCGCCAGGGCGTAGCCCCAGTCACGGAACCCGCCTTCCGTGAACTTCATGATGTTGCCCTTGTGGACCAGGGTCACCGAAGGCTTGTCATTGTCGATGGCGTACTGGATCGCCTTGCGCACCAGTCGCTCGGTCCCCTCGCGGGACACGGGCTTGATGCCGATGCCCGAGGTGTTGGGGAAGCGGATCTTCTTGACGCCCATCTCGTCGATCAGGAACTTGATGAGCTTCCTGGCCTTGTCGCTCTCGGCCTCGTACTCGATGCCCGCATAGATGTCCTCGGAGTTTTCCCGGAAGATGACCATGTTGGTCTTTTCCGGCTCCTTCAGCGGGCTGGGCACACCCTTGAAATACTGGATCGGGCGCAGACAGACGTACAGATCGAGTTCCTGGCGCAGTGCCACGTTCAGGGAACGGATGCCGCCTCCGACTGGCGTCGTCAGCGGACCCTTGATCGACACCACGTAATCCCGCACGATATCCAGCGTTTCCTGGGGCAGCCAGACGTCAGGGCCGTAGATCCGGGTGGATTTCTCGCCCGCGTACACCTCCATCCAGTGGATCTTGCGAGCCCCGCCGTAGGACTTGGCAACTGCCGCGTCCACCACCTTGATCATGACCGGCGTGATGTCCAAACCGGTACCGTCTCCCTCGATGTAGGGGATGACGGGGTGGTGCGGAACATTCAGGGAAAAGTCCGCATTCACGGTGATCTTCTTCCCGCCCTCGGGAACCTTGACGTGCTGGTACATGAAATGGATCTCCGCCTGTGGCTTGGGGGTGTCGTTGAAAACAGCCGAAATTCTAGTGGAGCGTCCTGTCAACCGACTGACCCGCCCGCGCGTTCTCCGGATGCCGTCCCTCGATGGGTGGTGAATTCAAAACTTTCGAAAGGTGTTTCCATGTCCAAGATCCTGGCCGCTCTGATCGCCGCCGCGTTCTCCTTCGCAGCTTCCGCCCAAGCTCCGGCCCCCGCCAAGAAGGAAGAAAAGAAGGCTGAAGCCGCCAAGCCGGCCGCCTCTGCCGCCAAGAAGGAAGAGAAGAAGAAGTAATTCTTCGCATCTTGGGAGGGCATGCTGGTCGTGCCCTGCCTTCAAAGCGCCCGGCAACGCCGGGCGTTTTGCATTTCGCGTGGCATCTCCGACACTCTTGTCTTTCCGAGGTCCACGCGAACCCGCTCAGCCGAAACAGTAGGCCCAGACCTGGCCCCAGACCTCATGGCCCAGCGCCCACAGCGAGCCCAGGGCCAGAAATGCCCCAGTCAGGCGCACCACGAACCGGTCGAGCCGCAGCGCCCGAGACCGGCCTGCGCCCCGGGAACTCCACCAAGCCCACAGTGCAGGTGCCAATTGCAGGCCCAAGGCCGAAGCGATGGCGAAGGCTGCCATCACCACGGCACCCGCCGCTGGCGTATTGGCCAATCCTGCCACCACCAAGGCCGACTGCAGCAAACCGCAGGGCCAGGCCACCCACAGGCTCCCAGCGGCCCCGGCCTGCAAATCGCGCGAGCGGCCGGCCCATCGAACGGGATGCGCTGCTGAGCTTGCTTGAGTCGGCCCCGAAATGCCTGTGCTCAGCCGGGGACGGCCAATGCGGGTCATCCAACCCGGCTGCTGCGCGGTGATGGCCAGCCACAGCCCCAGCGCCAACGCAGCCACATGCAACACCGTCCACACCGGGCGCACCAGCGGCGCCGCCTGCCCGGCCCAAGCCAACAAGCCCACACCCGCCGCCACCAGGGCCCCGGCAGCGGAATACCCGGCCACGCGCATGCCGTGGAACGCCCACACCGCCGCGTTGATCGGCTGCCGTACCTGCCCCCCTCCAGCCTGCGAAAGCGGCCGGTGGGCACTGCCCAGCACGGCTGCGCAGGCAGGCCCGCACATCGCCGCGCAGTGCGGCGCACCAGCCAGACCCACCAAGAGCCCGGTCAAGGCCAAGGCCAGATCCATGCCGGGATGATGCGGGAAAACCAGAGTGAAGGGCGCCGTTCCATTTGTGCAGTCGGCTCGAAGCGGCAGTTACATCCGCATACACTTTGCCTCAGCCGAGCCTGAGCAGGCTTGATCTGGAACAAGCACGTGCGGCTGCGAACACACGCCCGAAACCAAGACTGCAACAAGCCGTTGCGCACCGCAGACGGTCACAACCGTCAGCGACGGCTGCGCCAAGTTGCCGCAGGACCCACATCATGACTGTCGCCACCCCCGTTCGCATCGGGCCCATCAAGGCAGCTTGCTCAAGTTGCAATCTGCGCGAACTGTGCCTGCCTGTAGGGCTGTCAGCCGAGCAGGTGGGGCAGTTGGACGCGTTGGTGGCTACGCGGCGCAGCATTCCCAGGGGTGAAACCCTGTTTCGCACTGGCGACCCCTTCCAGTCCCTTTTCGCTGTGCGCACTGGCTTTTTCAAGACCTGCACCTGCGCCGAGGACGGACGCGACCAGGTCACCGGCTTTCAGATGTCCGGCGACCTGCTGGGCTTGGACGGCATCAGCAGCGATCGCCACGCCTGTGACGCGGTGGCGCTGGAAGACGCCACGGTGTGTGTGATCCCCTTTCATGACCTGGAAGGCCTCTCGCTGCAAATCTCTGAACTGCAACGGGTATTCCACAAGATCATGAGCCGCGAAATCGTCCGTGACCACGGCGTGATGCTGCTTCTGGGCGGCATGCGCGCCGAAGAACGGGTGGCGGCCTTCCTGCTGAACTTGACCCAACGGCTGCACGATCGGGGCTTTTCGCGCAACGAACTGGTGCTGCGCATGACGCGCGAGGAGATTGGCAGCTATCTGGGGCTGAAACTCGAGACCGTGAGCCGAACGTTCTCCAAGTTTCAAGATGATGGCGTGCTCGAAGTCAAGCAACGACAGATCCGAATTGTCGACCACACCGCCCTTCGACAGATCGTCAGCGCCGGCCCTTGCTGAATCAGGCGGTCGGCCCAGACGGCCGAGCCAGGGCCAGCGTCAGGGCGCTGGCCGCCGCGATGATGCCCCAGAAGATAAGGAAGGTCACCGAGTAGACCGTCTGGCTTGACCACTCGACCGGTTCTGCACCAAACCAGGTCAGCGACTGCGGGTCAACCACGGCGAAGACCAGCGCCTCCAGAAGTCCGGCCATGACAAAGGCGGGCCACAAGACAGTCAGCATCCGCTGCGCACGGCCTCCGGTGCCAGGCGCAGCAAGGTCATCAGGGCCAGCGGGTGCAGGGGCCGAGGGGGTCACTTCTGGGACGGCGCGGCAGCCGAGTGGTTGCGCCCCTGCACTGCGGGCCGCTCTGAGAACTTGACCATCTCCTTCGAGGTCAGCACGGGCTCGGCTCCCCGCACCGCGATCGTGACGGTCACGATGCAGGCCAGCACCAAGGCCGCCGGGCCGCCCAGAACCAGCCAGACCATGCCCACACGCCACCAGGGCGAAGGATCTGCTGCCGACACACAAGCGTTGGCTGAAGTCATGTTGTCACCTTGGAATCACAAACGTAGATCGCTCGGCCACTCGGGCCGAAGCTTCGCCAGGACTGGGTAAACGTTCGATTTCGAACGTCACGCCATGGGCACCGGCACCCATGCGTGCCGCGGCTTCAGCCGACACCTGGACGGCCAGGGGCAACCAGCGGGCCTGCGCCGGCCCAAGATCGACCTCTGAACGGCCCAACACCCGGACATCGGGCAGGCCGCCGACGGTGACGCGGTAGCGCTGCGATTGTTCGGTAGCGTTCATGAGTTGCAGCCGGTAGCCGTTCTCGACAAGTCCATCCTCTGCCAAGCGGGCCAGGGCGCCGCGGTCTCGCACCACATCCACCTTGAAGGGATCCCGCAGCCACAGGCTGCCGGCAAATCCTGCGCAAATCAACAGCAATATGGCGGCGTACACCAACACACGCGGTCGGAACACCCGCGCCCACATCTGGCGCGGTGACCACCCTTGAGCCATGCTGTTTTGTGTGGCGTAACGAACCAGCCCCTTGGCGTAGCCCATCTTGTCCATCACGCCGTCACACACGTCCACGCAGGCGGCGCAGCCAATGCATTCGTACTGCAGCCCCTTGCGGATGTCGATACCCGTCGGACACACCTGCACGCACAAGCCGCAGTCGATGCAGTCGCCCAGACCCAGAGCCTTCGGGTCGGCCTTGCGCCCTCGAGAGCCGCGTGGGTCCCCGCGCGCTACGTCATAACTGATGATCAAGGTGTCGTTGTCGAACATCGCACTCTGAAAGCGCGCGTAAGGGCACATGTACTTGCAGACCTGTTCGCGCATCCATCCCGCGTTGCCACAGGTAGCAAATCCGTAGAACAGCACCCAGAACCATTCCCAGGGGCCGAAGTCCAGCGTGAATGCATCGGCCCACAAGGTTTTGATGGGGGTGAAGTAGCCCACGAGGGTGAAGCCCGTCCACAGCGCAATGCCGAGCCATGCCGCCTGCTTGGCGCTCTTGCGCCAGAGCTTGTCCAGCGTCCAGCGGGCGGCGTCCAGCCGCATGCGAGCGGCGCGGTCGCCTTCGATGCGCCGCTCCACCCACAGGAAGATCTCGGTGTAAACCGTCTGCGGGCAGGCGTAGCCGCACCACAACCGGCCTGCCACCGCGGTGAACAGGAACAGCGCATACGCGCTGATGATCAGCAGCGCCGTGAGATAGATGAAGTCCTGCGGGTACAAGACCAAACCAAAGATATAGAACCGCCGGCTGGCTAGATCAAACAGCACCGCCTGGCGCGCATTCCAGTCCAACCAGGGCAGGCCGTAGAACAGCAGCTGGGTGGCCCACACCAAGGCCCAGCGCCAACGGACAAACCAGCCCGTCACGGCGCGCGGATAGATCTTGCGCTGCGTCTGGTACAGCCAGACGATGGCGCCAGAGGCGTCATCGTCGGCGGGTACAACCGGCGTGGCCTGGGTCATCGACTCGCCTGCCCAACGAATCGGCCCAGACTCACTTGGACGCCACCGCCGTGGCCTGCGACAAACTGATCACATAGGCCGCCATCACGTGCACCTGCTCGGGCGTCAGGCGCGCGGCCTGCGCAGGCATGGCGTTGTTCTTGCCTGCCGTGATGATGTTGACAATGGCCTGCTCACCCCACCCGTGCAGCCAGGTCTTGTCGGTCAGGTTGGGGGCCCCCAGGGCCTGGTTGCCCTTGCCATCGGCGCCATGGCATGCGGCACACACCGCGAACTTCGGCTTGCCCAGGGCGGCGGCCAAGGCGTCATGCGCGCTGCCCGACAGACTGAGCACATGGTGCGCGACATTGCGCACATCGTCGGCGCTGCCGAGCGCGGCAGCCATAGGCGGCATCACGCCCATGCGACCCTTGGTGATGGTCTCCTTGACGTTGTCATGGGAGTCGCCGTAGAGCCAGTCGTTGTCCGTCAGATTGGGGAACCCCTTGCTGCCCCGGCCATCGGAGGCATGGCAGGCCGCGCAGTTGTTCAGGAACAGGCGTTCACCGATGCCCATGGCCTGCGGGTCCTTGGCCAGGTCGGCTGCAGTCATGGCCACGTACTTGGCGTAGACCGGCGCCATGGCTGCCACGGCCTTGTCAGTCTCGGTCTGGTGTTGGCCCGTGCTGCTCCACTTCAATGTTCCGGGCTGGCTGCCCAGACCCGGGTACAGCGCGAGGTACACCCCGGCAAACACCACGGTGATGACGAACAGCCACATCCACCATCGCGGCAGCGGGTTGTTGAGCTCTTTCAAGTCTTCGTCCCACACATGGCCGGTGGTGTTGTCGTCCGCCATCACACGCCGACGGCTGGCGATGATCAGCAAGGCGAGGCAGGCCACCAGTCCGACGATCGTGAGGGCGGCGATGAAGATGGACCAGCCGCCAGAAATGAAATCGCTCATGGCCGGTCCTCCCCGGAAGTGTCTTCCGCGAACGGCAGGTGGGCTGCCTCTTCGAACTCGCTGCGGCGCGAGGGCTTCATGGTGATGGCCACGAGCCCCACGAACAACAGCAGGCTGATCACCGTGACAGCGCTGCGCAGATCATTGATGTCCATGGTCGTCTCTCACTTGACCGCGGTGCCCAGCACCTGCAGATAGGCCACCAAGGCATCGAGCTCAGTCTTGCCCTTGACTGCTTCCGCGGACGCCTTGATCTCGTCTCGCGAGTAAGGCACGCCCAGCGTTCGCAGGGCCTCCAAGCGCGGCGCCATCGAGGCGGGGTCGACCAGGGCCGCCTCCAGCCAGGGATAGGCCGGCATGTTCGATTCCGGCACCAACGAGCGCGGCTCGATGAGGTGCAACCGGTGCCACTCGTCGTTGTACTTGCCGCCCACGCGGTGCAGGTCCGGGCCAGTGCGCTTGCTGCCCCACTGGAAGGGGTGGTCGTACACGAACTCGCCCGCCTTGGAGAAGGGCCCGTAACGCAAGGTCTCCGAGCGGAACGGGCGAATCATCTGCGAATGGCAGTTGTAGCAGCCTTCGCGGATGTAGACGTCACGCCCGGCCAGTTGCAGCGCGGTGTAGGGCTTGAGCCCTTCCACCGGCTGCGTGGTGGAGCGCTGGAAGAACAACGGCACGATTTCCACAAGACCGCCTACGGCAACGGCCAGGAGGATCAACACGATCATCAAGAAGTTGCTGGTCTCGATACGCTCGTGGCCTTTGGGGGAGTGGTTTGATTGAGCCATTCCGAATCTCCTTGCCTCAGGCGTGCGCCACGTTGACAGCCGGCACTTGGGCGACCTCCGGACGCGCAGATCGCACCGTCATCACCACATTCCAGGCCATCAACAACATTCCCGACAGGTACAACACCCCCCCCAGCAGACGAATCACATAGAAGGGGTACGTGGCCTTGACGCTCTCCACAAAGCTGTAGACCAAGGTGCCATCAGGATTGACGGCGCGCCACATCAGGCCCTGCATCACCCCGGCGATCCACATCGCGGCGATGTACAGCACGATGCCGATGGTGGCGATCCAGAAGTGCAGTTCGATGGCCTTGACGCTGTACATCTGCTTGCGGCCATACAGGCGGGGGATGAGGTAGTACAGCGACCCCATCGAGATCAGGCCCACCCAGCCCAGCGCGCCAGAGTGCACGTGGCCCACCGTCCAGTCGGTGTAGTGACTCAGGGCGTTGACCGTCTTGATGGACATCATCGGCCCCTCGAAGGTGGACATGCCGTAGAACGACAGCGACACGATCAGGAACTTCAGGATGGGGTCATCGCGCAGCTTGTGCCAAGCTCCAGACAGGGTCATGATCCCGTTGATCATGCCGCCCCAACTGGGCGCCAGCAGCACCAACGAGAAGATCATGCCGATGGACTGGGCCCAATCCGGCAAGGCGGTGTAATGCAAGTGGTGCGGGCCCGCCCACATGTAGGTAAAGATCAGCGCCCAGAAGTGCACGATGGACAGGCGGTAGCTGTACACCGGACGCTCGGCCTGCTTGGGGATGTAGTAATACATCATGCCCAGGAAGCCTGCGGTCAGGAAGAAGCCCACGGCGTTGTGGCCATACCACCACTGCACCATCGCGTCCTGGACCCCGGCGTAGGCCGAGTAACTCTTGGTCAGGCTCACCGGAATGGCCGCACTGTTGACGATGTGCAGCAAGGCCACGGCGATGATGAAGGCACCGAAGAACCAGTTGGCCACGTAGATGTGGCGCACCTTGCGTGTACCCACCGTGCCGAAGAACACCACAGCAAATGCCACCCACACCACGGCGATGAGCAGGTCGATGGGCCACTCCAACTCGGCGTACTCCTTGCCAGAGGTGATGCCCAGGGGAAGCGATACCGCCGCCAGCAGGATCACCAGTTGCCAGCCCACGAAGGTGAACATGGCCAGCTTCGGCGCAAACAGGCGTGTCTGGCAGGTTCTCTGGACCACGTGATAAGCCGTGGCAAACAGCACACTGCCGCCAAAGGCGAAGATCACCGCGTTGGTGTGCAGCGGGCGCAGGCGGCCGTAACTCAGGAACGAGATGCCGAAGTTCAACTCGGGCCATGCCAACTGCGCCGCGATGATCACGCCCGCCAGCATGCCCACCACGCCCCACAACACCGCGGCGAGTGCGAACCACCGCACTGGCGTGTCGAAATAGGCGGCGCTTGCGCCGCGCTGGTCAGACTTCATCGAGATCCTCCTGCCCTGCGCCGAGCTGCCATCTTGTGCCCCTGGCGAGTTCTCGGCGTCGCCCGGCACCAGCGCCCTGCGATGTGCGCCCACGGCCCCTATTCGGGCCTTCCGGGAGATTGTTGTGGGGCAACCTCGCGCGAGCCTTGACCTCCATCAAACGCATCCGGGTCTTCGGCGATAAGGCGCTGGCCTTCGCGCTCAAGCTCGTCGAACTGTCCGCTGTACACGGCCCAGCCAAACACTGCCACGATGCCCAGCACCAACACGGCCGACAGTGGAATCAGCAGGTAAAGGATGTCCATGAAGGTGACGCGTCAGTGCCCGATCCCACCGCGGGTTCCCGAGCCCGCGCGCTGAGCATTGGCCATCACCAGCAGGGAACTGGCGGCCATGCCCAGACCGGCTGCCCAGGGTGGCAACCAGCCCGCCACGGCCAGCGGAATGCCGGTGGCGTTGTAGGCCAGGGCCCAGCGCAGGTTCTGCCTCACGATGGCCATCGTTCGCAGCGCCGTGGGCTGCAGATCCGCCAGCGCGTCGAGCCGGCCCGATACGATGACGGCATCAGCCCCCTCGCGCGCCGCCAGGGCACCTTGGCCCATGGCCACCGACACATCCGCACCGGCCAGGACAGGGGCGTCGTTCAAGCCGTCGCCCACCATGGCGCATCGCCGGCCGCCGGCCTGTGCACGCTGCAACAGCGCCAGCTTGTCCTCAGGCGACAAACCCCCGCGGCACTCTTCCAGGCCCAACCGCCGCGCCAGGGCCTGGGCACGTGGCGTGCTGTCGCCCGACAGCAGCGACAGGCGTAGACCGGCATCCTTCAAACGCTGGACGGCGTCCTGGGCCCCATGCCGTATGAACTCCTCAAAACCAAAGGCGGCCACGGGCTGACCCTGGCAAGACAGCATGACGCCGTGTTCGCCCGCCTCGCGCTGGCCTGCCCACTCCTCGCCCACCGCCCAGGCGGCCGAACCCAGGCGCCAGCAGCGGCCCTGCGCATCCATTGCCTGCAAGCCGGCGCCCGGGGTTTCACAGACCTCACGCCAGACCTCGGCGCCTTCTGAAGCGCTCGCGGCTGGGACATGACCGCAGGCTTGCGCTGCCACCAACGCGCGCGACAACGGATGGGTCGACCAAACCGCCAGTCCGGCAGCGCGTCGCAGCGCTTCCTCCTTCGCGCCCACGATGCGCGGGTCCAGCAGGTCCACGCGCCGCAACACCAGACGGTCTTCGGTCAACGTCCCGGTCTTGTCCAGGAACACCTGACGCACGGCAGCCATCGTCTCCAGGGTGTCCAAGCGGCGCAGCAGCACCCCGCGGCGTGCCAGCCCCCCGGCTGCAGCTACCAAGGTGGACGGCGTGGCCAACGACAGCGCGCACGGGCAGGTGACGATCAGCACGGCCACCACCACCCACAGGGCCCGCGCGGGTTCGATGATCCACCACACACCGCCTGCCATCGCGGCCAGCCCCAGCACCGCCCACAGGAAGGGGCCGGCCCAGCGATCGGCCAGGCGCACCGAGACCGGGCGCGACGAAAGCGCCTCGCGCATCAGCGCCACGATGGCGTCGTGCCGGGTATCCGCACCCAGCTTTTGCACCTGCATTTCGAACGGTGCGCCGAGATTCACGCTCCCCGCCCAAAGCATGTCGCCCGCGGGATGCGAAACCGCAGCCGACTCGCCCGTGATGAGGGCCTCAGAGACATCGGCCCCGTCTCCCAGCAGCGGGCCGTCGGCGGGCACCACGGCCCCGCTGAGCACGCGCACCCGGTCGCCCGCGCGCAACCGGTGCACGCTGAGTTGCCGGGTAGAGCCATCTTCCTGCACCCTCAAAGCCACCTGGGGCATCGCGGCCGCGGTGGACTCCAGGCGCTCGGCCGCTCGGTGGCGCGACTGCATTTCCAGGAACCGTCCCAGCCACAGGAAGGCCAGGAACATGGTCAGCGAGTCAAAGTAGACCTCCGGGCCGAACGGGCCGGCAGGATCAAAGGTCGCGGCTGTGCTGGCGACGAAAGTCACCAGGATGCCCAGCGCCACCGGCACGTCCATGCCCATGCGCCGCATGCGTATCGACAG
The DNA here is from genome assembly GCA_046087245.1 of Rubrivivax sp. Lineage (GTDB taxonomy): Bacteria > Pseudomonadota > Gammaproteobacteria > Burkholderiales > Burkholderiaceae_C > Rubrivivax. The sequence continues at coordinate 2,172 of JBJTZN010000054.1, read as the reverse complement.
CCAGGCGCCCCGCAGGTACGGCATGCCCGCGAACCACAGCACCGGCACCGACAGGATCCAGCTGCCCCAGTTCAACAACTGCCGCAGATCGTCACTCAGCTCGCCCGGCGCAGCCACGTAAGAGGGCGTGGCCATCATCATGACCTGCATGGCCAGAAAGCCTGCGACGAAGAGCCGCCACAGCGTGTGCCGGTGCTCCTGGCGGCGCAACTCCCGAGCAGCCAGTGCCGCATCAGGGGCGGCGTCGTAGCCTGCCCGCCGCACAGCGTCGATGAGGTGGGAGGGTCGGGTGCGTGACGGGTCCCAATGCACGGTGGCGCGTTGTGCGCTGGCGCTGACCCGCACGGCGTGAACACCGTCCAGGCCCGCCACCGCTTGCTCGATGATGCCAGCGCAGGCAGCGCAGTGCATGCCCGAGAGTTGAAACGAAGACACGCCGCATCGCGCACCAGTGGCATCGCTCTCCCACCGGGTGAAGCGTGCGACTTCTTCCGGCTCATCCACGGCCAGCGCGGTCTCAAGCTCCCGCCTTAACGCAGGCGCACAGGCTAACCCGGCCGGGAGAGCTTCGGCGGAATTCATTTCTGATGTAGCGGCTGGTGCGCCTTGCGCCAAGCCTTCAAGGTGCGCTGCCAACAGCGGTTCCATAATGATGCGCGAAGACTCTCCCGCGCAATATGACCTGCGTCAAGCACAACCAGTGGTTCCTCACCCCAGCCGTGGCGGCATCCGAGCCCGGAAAGCGCTGTCGCCAAGGCGCCTGGCGGCTGGCCGCAGCGCTGCTGCTGTTCATCAGCATCTTGGCGTCCAGGCCGGTATGGGCGCAGCAAGCACCGCAACCTCGCCTGGCCACGGTGCAATTGCAGGCGGGTATGCACAACATCGTGGCCGAACTGGCGCAGACGCCCGCGCAACAGCAGCTCGGCATGATGATGCGCACCGAAATGGCGACGCATGAAGGCATGCTTTTCGTGTTTGAAGACGTGTCCCCGCGCTGCTTCTGGATGAAGAACACGTTGCTGCCGCTGTCCATCGCCTTCATCGAGGACGATGGCACGGTGGTGAACATCGCGGAGATGAAGCCCAGATCCGAGGCCTCACATTGCTCGGAAAAGCCTGTGCGCTACGCGCTGGAGATGAACCAGGGATGGTTTGCCAAGCGGGCCATCAGGCCGGGCTTTCGTCTCAAGGGCCCGCCGTTCAAGCCCTGAGCCTGCCGCGCGCTGGGCTGCAGCAGATGCAGCAGGTGCAGCGCAATGAACAAAGGCCGGCGATGCCGGCCTTTGTTCAGGTGTACCGCGTGGTGCTTCAGCCCAAGTTCTTCTCGGCAAAGCCCCAGTTCACTAGCTTGTCCAGGAAGGTCTCGACGAACTTCTGGCGCAGGTTGCGGTAGTCGATGTAGTACGCGTGCTCCCAGACGTCCACGGTGAGCAGCGCCGTGTCACCGGTGGTGAGAGGCGTGCCCGCCGCCCCGGTGTTGACGATGTCCACCGAGCCATCAGCCTTCTTCACCAGCCAGGTCCAGCCCGAACCGAAGTTGCCCACGGCTGACTTCACGAAGGCTTCGCGGAAAGCCGCGTAGGAGCCCCACTTGGCCTGGATGGCCGCCCCCAACGCACCACCGGGCTCACCGCCGCCCGCGGGCTTCATGCAGTTCCAGAAGAAGGTGTGGTTCCAGATCTGCGCGGCGTTGTTGTAGACGCCACCGGAGGACTTCTTGATGATGTCCTCCAGCGTCATGGCCTCGAACTCGGTGCCCTTTTGCAGGTTGTTGAGATTGACGACGTAGGCGTTGTGGTGCTTGCCGTGGTGGAACTCCAGCGTCTCGCGGCTGTAGTGCGGCGCCAGGGCGTCGATGGGAAACGGCAGAGCGGGCAAGGTGTGTTCCATGATGATCCTCGGGGTTGGAAGGCAGGCCGATGGGAGACAAGCGACGCGACGTCCGGGTTGCAGCCACAACGCGGGCGTGGATGGCGGCGCGGCATCCGGCAGGATTGTAGGCAGGCGCCGGCGTGCCCGAGCGCCGTGAGGTCAGAGCTTGTGAAGTATTCCGGCGCGCCCGAGCGGGCGTTCCAAAGGGTGCCGATCCAGGCGCAAAGCACAGCCGTAGCTCGGGCTACGGCGAGCATTTGCAACGACGAGCGGGGCCGTTTGGGGCGGACGAGCGGGTGT
>JBJTZN010000053.1:0-8518 GCA_046087245.1 Rubrivivax sp. | reverse complement strand
CGCCCTGGCTGCGAGGCATCAGCCCGGCCCGCACACGGCCGGCCCTGACGACCTGGCCCTGCTGCCTTACACCTCGGGCACCACGGGCTTGCCCAAGGGCTGCATGCACACGCACCGCACGCTCATGCACAACGTGGTGGGTGGCGGCCTGTGGGGTCACGTCAGCGCCGAGTCGATCAGCCTGGCCGTGGTGCCCATGTTCCACATCACGGGCTTCATGTACGGCGTGATGGCCCCGGCCTTCACCGGCTGCACGGTGGTGATCCTGCCGCGCTGGGACCGCGAACTGGCCGGGCGCATCATCTCGCGCCACGGGGTGACGCACTGGACCTGCATTCCCACCATGATCATCGACCTGTTCGGCAGCCCCAACTACCGGCAGTTCGATCTGTCCAGCCTGCGCTACTTGTCAGGCGGCGGCGCGGCCATGCCGCAGGCCGTGGCGCAGCGGCTGCAGGACGAGTTCGGCCTGACCTTCGCCGAGGGCTACGGCCTGACCGAGACCGCCGCGCCCAGCCACGCCAACCCGCCCGAGCGCGCCAAGCTGCAGTGCCTGGGCATGCCCATCTTCGGCGTGGACTCGCGCGTGGTGGACCCGCAGACGCTGCAGGAGCTGCCCCCGGGCGAGGCCGGCGAGATCGTGACCTGCGGGCCCATGGTCTTCAAGGGTTATTGGAAGCATCCGCAGGCCACCGAGGAGGCCTTCTTCGAGCTGGAAGGCAAGCGCTTCTTCCGCACGGGGGACCTGGGGCGCATGGACGAGGAGGGCTACTTCTTCATCACCGACCGCCTCAAGCGCATGATCAACGCCAGCGGCTTCAAGGTCTGGCCCACCGAGGTGGAACTGCTGCTGTTCAAGTGCCCGCTGGTGCTGGAGGCCTGCGTGTTCGGCGCGCATGACGCCTACCGCGGAGAGACGGTCAAGGCCCTGGTGGTGGTGCGCCCCGAAGCCCGCGCCACGGCGTGCGAGCAGGACGTCATCGACTGGGCCCGCGAGCACATGGCGGCCTACAAGGTGCCGCGCATCGTGGAGTTCGTCGATGCGCTGCCCAAGAGCGGCTCCGGCAAGGTGATGTGGCGGCTGCTGCAGGAGCAGGAGCGGGAGCGGGAGGCTTCGCGGTAGTGAGGATCTGCTGGGCGACACCTCGCGAGCCTCTGCCGGGCAGCCATTGCACCGTTTGCCAAGATGCGTGACGGCTTCTCGAACAGTCTGACCGTCGCAGCGAAGTCAAGGAGGAGGATCGGGCCATTGCCCGATCCGGGGGACATGAGCGGAGACGGTCAGGCTGGTCGAGAAGCACGCGAAGTGCAGCCTCGATTCCTCAGCTATCGCAGCGCCTCACCCTTGGGCTTCTCCGGGATGCGGGCCCTGGGGGTCAGGCGCTGCCACAGGAAGGCGAATTCCAGGGCCTGGAGGTCGGCGCGCTGGGCGTTATCAGCCGCGCCGCCGTGGCCGCCCTCGATGTTCTCGTAGTAGGTGACGTCGTGGCCCTGCTCCAGCATGCGGGCGGCCATCTTGCGGGCGTGGCCGGGGTGGACGCGGTCGTCGCGGGTGCTGGTGGTGAAGAGCACCGGCGGCAGCTTCATGCCAGGCTGCACGTTCTGGTAGGGGCTGTAGCGTGAGATCCAGGCCCATTGATCGGGCTTGTCGGGGTCGCCGTACTCGGCCATCCAGCTCGCGCCGGCCAGCAGCTGGTGGTAGCGTCTCATGTCCAGCAGCGGCACCGAGCACACCACGGCGCCGAAAAGATCAGGCCGCTGCAGCATCACCGCGCCCACCAGCAGGCCTCCGTTGCTGCCGCCTTCCATGCCCAGGTGCTCGGGGCTGGTGATGCGCCGGCGGATCAGGTCTTCGGCCACGGCGGCAAAGTCGTCGTAGCTGCGTTGCTTGTTCGCCTGCGTGGCGGCCTGGTGCCAGGCAGGCCCGAACTCGCCACCGCCCCGGATGTTGGCCACCACCAGCACCCCGCCGCGCTGGTACCAGGCCTGGCCGAAGACGGCCGAGTACCAGGGCTGCAGGCTGACTTCGAAGCCGCCGTAGCCGTACAGCAGCGTGGGGTTGCGGCCGTTGGCCTGCGCGCCCTTGGGCCAGACCACGAAGTAGGGCACCCGGGTGCCGTCCGAGGAGGTGGCAAAGAGCTGCTCCACGCGCATGCCGGCGGCGTCGAAGAAGGCGGGGCGAGCCTTGAGGCGCTCGAAGGTGTCGGAGCCGGTTCGGGCCAGCGAGAGCGTGTCGGGCGTGAGGAAGTCGGTGTAGCTCAGCAGCCAGGCCTCGGCCAGCGGGTCCTGGGGGTCGTCCGGCAGCATCGGGTCGTGCAGGGCCTGCATCCCTAGCGTGCCGGGAAAAGGCGCCGCCACGCTGCGGCGTTGCCAGATGCTGGCGGCAGCGCGCTGGGGATCGGAGGCGCCGCGCTCCGGGCTGCGGACTTCGGGCCAGACTTCCTCCACGCGCCCGGCCACGTTGTCCAGCACGCCCAGCAGCAATCGGCTGCGGGTGCTCTGGAAACCCTGGAGCGAGCGCGTGGCCGTGGGCGTGAACAGGGCGCTCCAGGCCGGCTTGCCGGCCAGCAGGCTGTCAGCGCTGCACACCAGCAGCGCGCCTGCAGGCCAGGTGCGGCCTGCCACCTGCCAGGGGCCGCGCAGCGTCAACAGCGCCCATTCGCGCCAGAACGTGAGTTCGGCGTCCTCGGGCTTGGGTACGGGCAGCAGCCGCTGGCCGTCACGCAGGAAGACTTCGGTGCGATAGAAGTCGATGGAGCGGCCGAACAGCGTGCGCTCGAAACCAGGCGTGCGGTCCACCCAGGCCCAGGCGGACACATCGCCGGGCCGGCCTTCGAAGACCGTGGTGGCGTCCTGCCAGCGCTGGCCGCGCTGCCAGCGCTTGATGATGCGCGGATAGCCCGAATCGGTGAGGGAGCCGGGGCCGAAGTCGGTGCCGATGTAGGCGCTGTCCGCATCGATCCAGTCGAAGCTGGACTTGGCCTCGGGCAGTTCGAACCCGCCTTCGGCCGGCGCGATGAAGCGCCGGGTGACGGTATCGAACTCGCGCTGCACGGCAGCGTCGGCCCCGCCCTTGGAGAGCTTGATCATGCAGCGCCGATGCTGCGGGCCCAGGCCGTTGCTGCCGCCCCAGACCCAGCTCACCCCCTCGGCCCGGCCCAGGGCGTCCACATCCAGCACCGTTTCCCAGGCCGGCTGGGCCTTGCGGTACTCGGCCAGCGCGGTGCGGCGCCACAGGCCGCGCGGGTTGGCCGCGTCCTGCCAGTAGTTGTAGAGGAAGTCGCCGCGGCGGGCCACCTGCGGTATGCGGTCGCGCGAGTCCAGCACCTCGCGGATGCGCGTGCGAAGGGCGGCAAAGTCCGGCCAGGATTCCAGTCGGGCGCGTGCCTGGGCGTTGCGCTCCCGCACCCACCCCAGGGCCTTCTCGCCCTGCACGTCTTCCAGCCAGAGGTAGGGGTCTTCCGCGGCTGAGGACGAGGGTGGCCTTGGCTGGGCGTGCAGGGTCGTCATGGGTGTCAAGGGCAGGGGGCAGGCAAGGGCGCCCAGAAGTTGTCGGCGGTTCATGGGGATGCTGCACTCCTAGGGTTGCTCACAGTCAAAGTCTGTTCGAACCGAGGTTGTGGAAGTCCGCACAGCCAAGACTCAGCGGGTGGCACGCTTGAGCGACCGCGGCGAGAGCTCGACCGATTGTCGTTCGTCGCTGACCCAGATGCTGCCGTCCTGCACCGTCACCTGCCACTGCAGTGAGCGCTGCGCCAGGGCCCCCAGGGCCTGGGCCTGGTCCGAGGGGATCTGCCACACGCTGAGGTTGGACAGGCGGTCCAGCTTCTGCTCGATGCCGGCCCACCAGATGGGCACGGCCGGCCCGTAGGCGAAGATCGATACCCGCTCGGCCCGGCCGCAGGCCTTGGCGAGCCGGCGCTCGTCGGGTTGGCCCACTTCCACCCACTGCACCAACTGGCCCGTGAGGTCGTGCTGCCACAGGTCGGGCTCATCGGTGTCCGACAGGCCGCGCGCGAACTGCAGCGCACCGTGGTCGTCGTCGCGCGGCACCAGCAGCGCGAAGGCCAGCAGCCGCACCAGCAGCCGCTCCTCGGTTTCCGAGGGGTGCAGGGCCAGAGTCAGCGCATGGTCGGCGTAAAGCGGACGGTCCATGTCGGCGATCTGTAATTGGGCCTTGTAGATGGTGGCTTTGAGGGCCAAGAGGTGCTCCTGGTGGTCGCGGTGGCCTGGCCCGTTCGCGGCTGTGCTCAATGGGCAAGCAAGGCCATGGCAGGGGCGGATTGTGATGCCATGTTTGCCTGACGGTGCAGCCCGAATGGCATCATCTGGCCATGAACGACGCAACCACCACCTCCGCCGCCAACCCCCTGCTCCAAGCCTGGGCCACACCGCACGGCCTGCCGCCGTTCAGCCAGTTCCAGCCGGCGCACTTTGCGCCGGCCTTCCAGGCCGCGATGCAGGCGCACCGCGACGAACTCGAGGCGATTGCGGGTCAGCCTGCGGCGCCGAACTTTGACAACACGGTGGCGGCGTTCGACCGCGCCGGGCGGCTGCTGGGCCGCATCGAGTCGGTGTTCTACAACCTCACCGCCTCCGAGACCTCGCCTGCGCTGCAGGCGGTGCAGCGCGAGATGGCCGGCCCCCTGGCCGCGCACGCCAACAGCGTCTACATGAATGCCGCGCTCTTCGCGCGCATCGACAGCCTGCACCAGGCCCGCAGCGCGCTGGGCTTGACGCCTGAGCAACTGCGCCTGCTGGAGCGCATCCATTTCGACTTCGTCAGCTCGGGCGCGCGCCTGCAGGGCCGGGAACAGCTCCGCTACGCCGCAGTGATGGAAGAGCTGGCAAGACTGACCACCCTGTTCGGCCAGAACGTGCTGCACGATGAAGCCTCGTACCAGCTCGTGCTGCGCACCGAGGACGAGCTGGCAGGGCTCCCGGGATTCGTCCGAGACGCCGCGCGCCAGGCCGCAGTGGATCGGGGCCTGCATGGCGACCCGCAGGCCCACGTCATCACGCTCAGCCGCTCGCTGATCGTGCCCTTCCTGACCTTCTCGGCAAGGCGCGATCTGCGCGAGCAGGCCTGGCGCGCCTGGACCAGCCGCGGCGAGCACGCCGGCGAGCACGACAACCGCGAAGTGGCTCGCAGCATCCTCAGGCTGCGCCGTGAGCAGGCCCGTCTGCACGGCTACGCCAGCTACGCGGACTACGCGCTGGTGGATCGCATGGCCGGCACCCAGCAGGCGGTGCGGCAACTCCTGGACGAGGTATGGCCCCGCGCCCTGGCCGCGGTGGAGCGTGAACAGCAGATGCTGCGTGCGGCCCTGGTGGATGCAGGTCAGGGCGCGCACGCGGTGATCGAGCCCTGGGACTGGCGCTTCTGGGCCGAGAAGGTGCGCGTGGCTCGCTACGCGGTGGATGACGCCGAGGTCAAGCCCTACTTTCGTCTGGACCGCATGGTGGAGGCGGCCTTCGACTGCGCCGGGCGCCTGTTCGGCCTGCAGTTCACGCACCGGCCGGACCTGCCCGTCTACCACCCGGATGTGAAGGCCTACGAGGTGCGCAGCGCTTCGGGCCAGGTCTGCGGCATCTTCCTGCAGGACAACTTCGCCCGGCCCACCAAGCGCAGCGGCGCGTGGATGAGTTCGCTGCGCTGGCAGAGCCGCAACGTGCCGCAGGAGATGACCCTGGCGGCGCACGAAGGGGCCAGCGAGCTCCCCGTGATCCTGAACAACAACAACTTCGCCAAAGGGGCGCCCGCAACCCCCACCTTGCTGTCCACGGACGATGTGCGCACCCTGTTCCACGAGTTCGGCCATGGCCTGCACGGCCTGCTCAGCAACGTCACGTACGAACGCCTGTCGGGCACCCAGGTGTTGCGCGATTTCGTCGAACTGCCCTCGCAGCTCTTCGAGCACTGGACCAGCGAGCCCGCGCTGCTGAAGCAGCATGCCCGTCACTGGCAGACCGATGAACCCATCCCGGACGACCTGCTGGCCCGCCTGGCGCGCGCGCGGCGCTTCAACCAGGGCTACGAGACCGTGCGTTACACCGCCAGCGCCCTGGTGGACATGGCCGTGCATGCGATCACCGACGAGGAGCCGCCGGCCGACCTGTGCGCCTTTGAGGCGCAGGAACTGCAGCGTCTGGGCCTGCCGCACGGCGTAGGCCTGAACCACCGCCTGGTGCACTTCCAGCATCTGTTCTCCGGTTCGGGTTACGCCGCGGGCTACTACGTCTACCTGTGGGCCGAGGTGCTGGACGCCGATGCCTTCGACGCCTTTGTCGAGGCGGGCGATCCCTTCGACGCCAAGGTGGCGCAGGCCTTGCAGCGTTTCATCTATGGCAGCGGCAACAGCCTGGAGCCGCGCGCGGCGTTTGCGGCCTTCCGCGGTCGACCGGCACGGGTGGAGCCGATGCTGCGCAAGAAGGGACTGCTCGAGGATTCGCCGGCCTATTGAAGGCCCGTGCCTGGCACAAGAAGTTCTGCCGATGAACGCGACGCCGTATCAGCCTGCGCCAGCGGAACTCCGGCGTGGCCTGCGGGCGCCCGCGCGGGGCACCGTGGTGGCGGTCGAGGCGGCGGCCGGCCAGGTCTGCCGCGCCGGGCAGGCGCTGCTGGTGCTGGAGAGCATGAAGCTGGAGCTGCCCCTGGCCTGCCCCGTTGACGCGCAGATCCTGGACGTGCTGTGCAGCGTGGGCGAGGTTGTGGAGGAGGGGGTGGTGCTGGTGCGCTGGTGCCCCGCCGTGGCCGCCCCTGCCCCCGACCCAGGCGCAGCGGCGTCGGCGCCTGCAGGCCGGACTGCAGCCACGGGCTGGAGACCGCCCCTGCGGGCCGATCTCGCACGCCTGCAGGCGCGCCGCGCGCTGCTGCAGGACCCGGCCCGGCCCGAGGCCCTGGCCCGGCGCCACGCCAGCGGCCTGCGCAGTGCCCGCGCCAACGTGGCCGACCTGCTCGATGCCGGCAGCTTCAGCGAATACGGGGCCTTCGCCGTGGCGGCGCAGCGCACCCGCCGTACCGAGGAAGACCTGCAGCGCCACACCCCCGCGGACGGCCTCATCACCGGCACCGGTACCGTGGATGGCAGGCCTTGCGCCGTGATGGCCTACGACTACACCGTGCTGGCCGGCACCCAGGGCGTGTGGAACCACGCCAAGAGCGACCGCCTCCTGGAGGTGGCGCGGCGCTCGCGCCTGCCCCTGGTGCTGTTTGCCGAGGGCGGCGGCGGCCGTCCTGGCGACGTGGACTGGCCTGGCGTGGCCGGCCTGGACTGTGGCACGTTCGCTGCGCTTGCGGCGCTGTCGGGCCAGGTGCCGCTGGTGGGCGTCGTCGCCGGGCGCTGCTTTGCGGGCAACGCTGCGTTGCTGGGCTGCTGCGACCTGATCATCGCGGTGGAAGGCGCCAGCATCGGCCTGGGCGGCCCCGCCATGATCGAGGGTGGTGGCCTGGGGCGCGTCGCGGCGGATGCGGTGGGCCCGGTGGACATGCACTGGGCCAGCGGTGTGGTGGATGTGCGCGTGCCCGACGAGGCCTCGGCAGTGGCGGTGGTCCGTCGCTGGCTGGGGCTGGTGGCCGATGCGGGCGCGAAGGGTGCGATGGATGCAGCCCTGCCGGCGCCTGGTGGCGACCCCCTGACCCTGCATGAGGCCCTGCCCGCGCAACGCCACACCGCCTTCGATCCACGTCCCATCCTGCAGACCGTCTTTGATGCCGGCTCCTTGCTGGAGTTGCGCCAGGGCTTCGGCGCTGGCGTGGTGACGGCCGTGGCGCGGCTGGGCGGCCGTCCGGTGGCACTGGCTGCCAGCGACTGCCGGCACCTGGGTGGCGCCCTGGACGGCCCGGTCTGCGACAAACTGGCGCGTTTCCTGCGGTTGGCCGATGGCCGGGGCTGGCCTGTGATCACCTTCGTTGACACCCCGGGCTTCATGGTGGGGCCGGACAGCGAGCGTACCGGCCTGGTGCGCCGGGCGGGCGATCTCTTCATCGCCGCGGCGCGGCTGCGGGTGCCCTTGTTCAGCGTGATGCTGCGGCGAGGCTTCGGCCTGGGGGCGATGGCGCTGGCCGGCGGTCACTTCCATGTGCCGCGCGCCACCTGCGCCTGGCCGGGAGCGGAGTTCGGGCCCATGGGCCTGGAGGGGGCCGTGCAACTGGGCTTTCGAAAGGAGCTGCAGGCCCAGCCCGAAGGCCCGCAGCGCGAGGCCTTGTTCAAGCGCCTGCTGGACGAGGCGGTGGAGCGAGGCCAGGCCCTGAACATGGCCAGCCACCTGGAAATCGACGACGTGATCGACCCGGCCCACACGCGGGACTGGCTGCTGCGGCAGTTGGCGGCGGTGGGTTGAAGGCGTCGAAGGGCTTCGACAGGCTCAGAGCTTGTGAAGCATTCCGGCGCGCCCGAGCGGGCGCTCCAAAGGGTGCCGATCAAGGCGCGAAGCACAGTCGTAGCTCGCGCTACGGCGAGCATTTGCAACGCCGAGCGGCGCCATTTGGGGCGAACGAGCGGGTGTGCGGGGATAT
>JBJTZN010000052.1:0-40358 GCA_046087245.1 Rubrivivax sp. | reverse complement strand
CCCAGGGAGTCGGTGCGCACGATGCGAAAGTTCAGGTGCCGCCTGTCCGGGGCGACCGTGTAGAGAGTGCCGCCGTCGGCGTGGGTGATGCCCTTGGCCGCCAGCAGAATCTTCTGCAGCAGGCGGTCGATGTCCTGCTCGCCCGACAGCGACACGCCGATGTCGTTGAGTTGTTCCAGGCGCTTGCAGAGGCTGTCGACATCGTCCATGGGCGTGGGGTCTGCAAAAAACAGGCTGAGAAGGTCCAAGTTCGAAGTATGCAGGTCCGCACCCGTCCCACCAGTCGCCGAGGACGAGCGCGAAACGCTCCCCCCGGCGGCCGCCAAGCCACGCCACACGACTTGGCGGACCACTTCGGGCACGACTTTGCGCACGACTTCGTGCACAACAGCCCGCCAGGCACACCCCTACGCTCGATAAGGAGCAATGAAGTTCAACATCGCGGCCGCCCCATGGCCCGGGCTTGCAGCACCTCGGAAATGACGAAGGGCCCGCAAAGCGGGCCCTTCAGGAAATGTGGCGGAGTGGACGGGGCTCGAACCCGCGACCCCCGGCGTGACAGGCCGGTATTCTAACCAACTGAACTACCACTCCGCGTGGCCGACAGCTTCGGGCTTTGCTCTCCGGAAAGTGCGCGCCCCAAGCGCTGCCGCAACTTGGCGTCCCCTAGGGGATTCGAACCCCTGTTACAACCGTGAAAGGGTCGTGTCCTAGGCCTCTAGACGAAGGGGACTCAGAACCTTCATCACTGCCGAACGACACCTGCTTCGGCCCCCGCCCGCCTGGGTGAACCCCAGTCGATAGGTGGTGGAGGTAAGCGGGATCGAACCGCTGACCTCTTGCATGCCATGCAAGCGCTCTCCCAGCTGAGCTATACCCCCTGATTCTGTGAACCATCGGGCAAGTGCCGTTCAGTCGAGCCGCAAATTATAGGCAGGAAAATCAGACCCGCCCCAGGCGCATCAAAACTTTCTCACGTGCGAACAGCGCAAGCACCGCATCCACCGAAGGCGTCTGCGCGCGGCCGCACACCAGCACCCGCACAGCCGGCGCAAGCTGAGGCATCTTCAAGCCGTGGGCCACCAGCGTCTCCTTGATCGCCTGCGCGATGGTGGGCTGGTCCCAGTCGATCGCGGCCAGGCGATCGCGCAGCGCGCGCAGCGCCGGGTGGACCGGCTCGGTGACATGGGCGGCCAGATCTTCAGGCCTGGGCTGCACCTCGACGAACATCATCTCCACCCAATCGGCCAGTTCCACCACGGTGGCGCAGCGGTCCTTGAACAAGGCGGCGGCGGCACGCAGATCCACATCCTGCGTCTCGGTGATGCCGCGCGACGCCAGTTGCTGGCGCAGCAACGCGGCCAGGCGCTCGTCGTCGGCCAGCTTCAGGTAGTGGCCATTCACCCATGCAAGCTTGGCCGGGTCCCACTGGGCGGGGCTCTTGGCCAGGTGCGAGCCGTCGAACCACTGCACCATCTGCTCGCGGCTGAAGAGCTCTTCGTCGCCGTGGCTCCAGCCCAGGCGCGCCAGGTAGTTCAGCATGGCCTCGGGCAGGTAGCCGGCCTCTTCGTAGGCGGTGACGCTAACGGCGCCGCGCCGCTTGGACAGCTTCAGGCCGTCGTCGCCCAGGATGATGGGGCAGTGGCCGAACTGCGGCAGCGGTGCACCCAGGGCCTTGAAGATGTTGATCTGCCAGGGCGTGTTGTTGACGTGCTCGTCGCCGCGGAAGACGTGGGTGATGCGCATGTCCCAGTCGTCCACCACCACGGCAAAGTTGTAGGTGGGCACGCCCAGCGTACGCGCCGTTTCGGGCAGATCGGCCGTGGCGTCCTCGGGCGGGTGGCGCAGGATGATGAGATCGTCGATCTCGCGGTTGGCGATGGTGATCGGGCCCTTGACCAGGTCGTGCCAGGTGACCTCGCCGTCCTGGGGATTCTTGAAGCGCACCACAGGCTTCACGCCGGCCGGCACGGGCGGCAGCACCTTGCCGGGCTCGGGCCGCCAGCGGCCGTCGTAGTGTGTCTTCTCGCCGCGCGCGCGCTGGGCCTCGCGCATGGCGTCCAGCTCTTCGGGAGTGCAGTAGCAGCGGTAGGCCCGGCCCGCGGCGATCAGTTGCTCGGCCACCTCGTGGTAGCGGGCCAGGCGCTGCATCTGGTAGACGGGGCCTTCGTCAACGTCCAGGCCCAGCCACTTCATGGACGCGATGATCTGCTCGACCGAGTCTTGCGTGGAACGCGCCACGTCGGTGTCTTCGATGCGCAGCACGAACTGCCCACCATGGTGGCGAGCGTAGGCCCAGGAGTACAGCGCGGTGCGGGCCGTTCCCAGGTGCAGGAAGCCCGTGGGCGACGGGGCGATGCGGGTGCGCACGGGGGGCACAGCGGGTGCGGGTACGGGAGTTGGGTTCATCAGCGAATCATCCTCAAGCCAGCGCGTCCAGCCCGCGGGCCAGGTCGGCCTTGAGGTCGGCCAGGTCTTCCAGGCCCACGCCCAGGCGGATCATGGCCTGGGTGATGCCGGCGGCCTGGCGCTGCGGCTCGGTCAGGCGGCCGTGCGTGGTGCTGGAGGGGTGGGTGATGATGCTGCGCACGTCACCGAAGTTGGCGGCGATGCTGCACAGGCGGGTGGCATCGATGACGCTGAAGGCCTGCTCACGCCCGCCTTTCACGTCGAACGACAACACCGCGCCGCCGTGGCCGCTTTGCTGGCGCATGGCCAGCGCGTGTTGCGGGTGCGAGGTGAGACCGGGGTGGTACACGCGCGCCACCGCCGGGTGGGCTTGCAGCCACTGCGCCAGCGCCAGCGTGCGGGCGCTTTGCGCCAGCACGCGCACCGACAGCGTCTCCATGCCCTTGGCCACCACCCAGGCGTTGAAGGGCGACAGGCTGATGCCGGCGCTGCGCATGACGGGGAAGAACTTGCCGCGGATGAGCGAGGCCGGGCCACAGAGCGCGCCGGCGTTGACGCGGCCCTGCCCGTCCAGGAACTTGGTGCCCGAGTGCATGACGATGTCGGCGCCGAACTTCACCGGCCGCTGCAACGCGGGCGAGCACATGCAGTTGTCCACCGCCAGCAGGGCGCCGGCCTGGTGCGCGATGTCGGCCAGGGCCTGGATGTCGCACACCTCGGTCAGCGGGTTGGTGGGCGTCTCGGCGAACAGCAGCCTGGTGCTCGGGCGCATGGCCGCCTTCCACTCGGCCACGTCGGTCTGGCTGACGAAGGTGGTCTCCACGCCGAACTTGCCGAACTCGCCCTGCAGCAGCTTGATGGTGGACCCAAAGACGCTGCGCGAGCAGATGACGTGGTCACCCGCCTTGAGCAGGCCCATGATCATCAGCAGGATGGCGCCCATGCCGCTGGCCGTGCCGATGCAGTCTTCGGTGCCTTCCAGCGCGGCCAGGCGGCGCTCCATGATGGTGACGCTGGGGTTGGAGAAGCGGCTGTAGACGAAGGCCTCTTCCTCGTCGGCGAAGCGCCGCGCGGCCGTCTCGGCGTTGGGATGGACGAAGCAGCTGGTGAGGTACAGGGCCTCGGAGTTCTCGCCATAAGGCGAGGCCGGCAGGCCCTCGCGCACGGCCAGGGTGTCCAGGCCCAGGCCTTCAGGCAGCTGCAGGCGCGGCAAGGTCTTGTGCTGGTTCGGCTTGTCGGTCATGGGTTGCTGTGCGCCGCTTCCTGCAGCGCCAGGCGGCTGTGGGCGGGGCCGTCTTCCTCGTTGGGTTGGGCGCGGCGCTGGGCTTCCAGCGTGGCGAAGTCTTCGAGCGTGACGTCGCCGGTGATGTAGCGGCCGTCGAAGCAACTGGCTTCGAAACCAGCCAGCGCAGGATTCAGCGCCCGGATCACGCGCTTCATCGCGTCCACGTCCTGGTAGATCAAGGCATCGGCGCCGATGAAGGCGCGCACCTCTTCCAGGCTGCGGCCGTGGGCGACCAGTTCCTCGGGCGTGGGCATGTCGATGCCGTAGACGTTGGGGTGGCGCACTGGCGGCGCGGCAGAGGCCATGTAGACCCTGCGGGCACCCGCTTCACGCGCCATCTGCACGATCTCCTTGCTGGTGGTGCCGCGCACGATGGAGTCGTCCACCAGCAGCACGTTGCGGCCCTTGAACTCCATGCCGATGGCGTTGAGCTTCTGGCGCACGCTCTTCTTGCGCACCGCCTGCCCCGGCATGATGAAGGTGCGGCCCACGTAGCGGTTCTTCACGAAGCCTTCGCGGTAGGGCTTGCCGATCATGTAGGCCAGCTGCATGGCACTCGGCCGGCTGCTTTCCGGGATGGGGATGACCACATCGATATCGCTGGGCGGCATGGTGGAAATCAGGCGCTGGGCCAGCGTCTCGCCCAGGTTCAGGCGCGCCTGGTAGACCGAGACACCGTCCAGCACGGAGTCGGGCCGCGCCAGGTAGACGTACTCGAAGATGCAGGGGTTCAGCGAGGGGTGCTCGGCGCACTGCCGGGTGTGGACGGTGCCGTCCATCTCGATGAACAAAGCTTCGCCCGGGGCCACGTCGCGCGTGAGGCGGTGGCCTGTGCCTTCCAGCGCCACCGACTCACTCGCCACCATGACCTCGCGGCCCTCGGGCGTGTCGGTCTGGCCGAAGCACAGGGGGCGGATGCCGAAGGGGTCACGAAAGGCGAGCAGCCCGTGCCCGGCGATCAGCGCCACCACGGCGTACGAGCCCTTGATGCGCCGGTGCACGGCCGCCACGGCCTTGAACACTTCGTCCGGCGTGAGCGGCAGGTTGCGTGCCACCAGTTCCAACTCGTGCGCCAGCACGTTGATCAGCACCTCGGTGTCGCTGCCGGTGTTGATGTGCCGGCGGTCCACGGCGAAGAGCTCGTCTTTCAATACATGGGCGTTGGTGAGGTTGCCGTTGTGCACCAGCACGATGCCGAACGGCGCGTTGACGTAGAAGGGCTGGGCCTCTTCCTCCGAGTAGGCGTTGCCGGCCGTGGGGTAGCGCACCTGGCCCAGGCCGACATGGCCGGGCAACGCGCGCATGTTGCGGGTGCGAAAGACGTCGCGCACCATGCCTCGGGCCTTGTGCATGAAGCACTTGGTGCCCTGCATGGTGACGATGCCGGCGGCGTCCTGACCGCGGTGCTGAAGCAGCAACAACGCGTCGTAGATCAGCTGGTTGGCAGGCGCCTGGGAGATGACGCCGACGATGCCGCACATGGTTGGCCCTGGGGGTTGGGGGGTGAAGGGATGGCGGGGGGCGCCAACTGCCGCGCCGTTCTCAGCCCGGCAGCCAGCGGGCGAGCGCTGGTGGAAGCAAGGTCTTCACGCCCTTGACGGCAGCCAGCAGCACGGGCGCTGTGGCCGACGCTTGCCACGCCGCCAATTGTGCCGCGGGTGTCAGCGTGACCACGGTAGCCACCAGAATCAGCAGCACCCCACAGCGCAGCGAGCCGAACACCGCGGCCAGCAGGCGGTCCAGCATGGTCAGCGAACCCCCGTCAAGGGACTTGCGCAACAGCGGTGCCAACAACCCCCAGAGGACCAACTGCCCCACGAAGCAAAGGAGCAGGGCTGCGGCATGGTTCAAGGCCGAGTCGGGCGTTCCCACGGGGACGAAAGGCACGACCAGTGGTGCGAGCCAGGCCCCTGCGAAGTACGCCACCACCCAGGCGGCCAGATCCCCAAGTTCAAGGGCGACTCCTCGAGCCAAGCCCACCAGCAGGAACACCAGCAGCACGGCCAGCATCGCCGCATCCACCCAGGGCAGCGGGCCGATCACAGCGTCAGCACAGCGCCCGGCAAGCCAGAGCCCTTGAGCTTGTTCAGCACTTGCGTGGCCTCATCGCGGGTGGCAAACGGCCCGACACGTACCCGCACGCGCTTGCCGGCCTCGGTGCCGACCTCCTGGGTGTAGGTCTTCAGGCCCAGCTTCTCGACTTTCTGGCGGGTCTGGCGCACGGCCGCCTCGTCAGCAAAGGCCCCCACCTGCACCACGAAGCGGCCGGCGGCGGCCTCTGTCGCAGCAGGCGGGACGGCGGGCGCCGAGGCCTGCACCGCCGCCGGCAGCACGGCGGCGGCGGTACGGGGCTTGGGCACGGACGCTGCAGCCACGGGCGTGGGCGCCGTCTTGACGGGCTCCACCAAGGCGGGCACAGGCGGGACCGACACCGCGGCGCTGGGCGCGGAGGCCGCCACCACCGGGGGTGGGCGCGCAGGGGCTTCCTCGACCCAGGGTGCCGACGGCGCCACAGCCACCACGGGCGCGGCTTTCTGCACGGGCGGCTGGACAGGGGGTGCGGCGGTCGCAGCGCCATGGCCCGGCGCCACGGTGATCGGCAGGTCCATGGGCAGCGGCCGGGGTTGCGTTTCCAGGACCAAGGGGAACAGGACGATGCCCAGCAGCAGCAGCACGGCCGCACCCGTCAGCCGGCGGCGAGCCTGGATGCGCGCATGCGCTACTGCTGCACTCTCCCGAGGGGGCTGCGCACGGTCCGCCGAGGCTTGCGGCGGCAGCCTTCCGGGGCCACGACGGACAGGGCGTTGGGGCGGGGCCGGGGCCACGCCGGCGTCGTCGTCGGAACGCTTGCGCTTGAAGAGGGACGACAGGGCCATGTTCAGCCGAGATGGGGGGCGCCAAGCCGAGGCAGACCGGCCTTGAGCACCGCGCCTACCGTGAAGAAGGAACCGAACACGACGATTCTATCGGCGGGGTCGGCCGCAGCCACGGCGGCGGCCAGGGCCTGCGCAGGGCTGGCGTGCACATCGGCGCTCGGCGGCGCCACCCCCGGTGCGGTTGGCCTTTGCCCGCTGGCCTTCCAGGCGTGGAGCAATGCCTGCGGCGTGGCCGCGCGGGCACTGTCCAGGCCGCAGAAGTGCCACGCATCCACGAGCGGGGCCATGCGCGACAAGATGGCGGGGATGTCCTTGTCGCGCATGACGCCGAACACGGCGTGCGTGCGCGGGTGAAAACCCATCTGGTCCAGGTTGACAGCCAACGCGGCCACCGACTGGGCGTTGTGAGCCACGTCCAGCACCAGCGTGGGCTGGCCGGGGACGATCTGGAAACGGCCGGGCAATTCCACCAGCGCCAGTCCGGTGCGCACGGCCTGGGCCGTGATGGGCAGACGGTCCCGCAGGGCGGTCAGCGCCGCAAGGGCGCCGGAGGCGTTGACGAGCTGGTTGGCGCCACGCAGCGCCGGGTAGGCCAGCGCGTTGTAGCGGCGACCGCGGCCCTCCCAGCGCCATTGCTGGCGATCGCCCTCGTGCCGGAAGTCGCGACCCACCAGCCAAAGATCGGCGCCCAGGGACTCGCCGTGCCGCACCACGCTGTCCGGCGGCAGCGGGTCGCTGATCACGCAAGGCCGGCCCGGCCGCATGATCTGCGCCTTTTCCAGGCCGATGGTCTCGCGGTCAGGGCCCAGCCACTCCATGTGGTCGAGGTCGATGCTGGTGATGACGGCGCAGTCGCTGTCAAAGGCATTGACGCTGTCGTAGCGCCCCCCCATGCCGACCTCGAGGATGACCACATCCACCCCGGCCAGCGACAACGCACGGGCGATGGCCAGCGTGGTGAACTCGAACTGCGTCAGCGTGGTGGCGCCGCGCGCGCGCTCCACCGCCTCGAAGTGCGGCAGCAGTGCCGCATCGTCCACCGCGGCGCCATTGATCTTGCAGCGCTCGTTGAAGTGCACCAGCTCGGGCTTCTGGTACAGCCCCGTGCGGTAGCCGGCATGGCGCAGGATGCTCTCCAGCAACGCGCAGGTGCTGCCCTTGCCATTGGTGCCTGCGACGATGATCACCGGCACGTCGAAGCGGATGCCGAGCGTGCGGGCCACCTGGACCGTGCGCTCCAGCGACAGGTCCATGGTCTTGGGGTGCATCGCGGCGCAGTGCGCGAGCCAGTCCTGGAGGGTGGTGGGCAAGGTCACGGGCAGACGTGCAGGGGGTTCAGGAGGGCCGTGCGATCTGGTCTCGGGCAGCCCAGGTCAGCGTTCACGTCGGGCGAGCGGCGGGCTTCGACGGACTCGGTCCGCACGCATGCGCAGGGTAGCGGGGAACCAGAGGCCTTCCTGCAGGTCAGGCGATGGCGTCGGCACTCTGGCCGGTGAGCATGGCGATCGAGCGGGCGATGGTGGTGCGCATCTCGCGCCGGTCCACGATCATGTCGATGGCGCCCTTGCCCAGCAGGAATTCGGCGCGCTGGAAGCCTTCGGGCAGCTTCTCGCGCACGGTGTTCTCGATGACGCGTGGTCCGGCAAAGCCCACCAGGGCCTTGGGTTCGGCAATCACCACGTCGCCCATGAAGGCGAAGCTGGCCGACACACCACCCATGGTGGGGTCGGTCAGCACGCTGATGTAGGGCAGACGGGCCTGGGCCAGATGGGTCAGGGCCGCATTCGTCTTGGCCATCTGCAGCAGGCTCAGCAGCCCTTCCTGCATGCGCGCGCCGCCTGTGGCGGCAAAGCAGACGAAGGCCGTCTTCTGCTCCACCGCCGTACGCACACCTCGCACGAAGCGCTCGCCCACCACCGAGCCCATGGACCCGCCCATGAAGTCGAACTCGAAGCAGGCTGCCACCAGGGGCACGCTCATCACCGTGCCGCCGAAGACCACCAGGGCATCGGTCTCGCCCGTGGTCTCCAGCGCGGCCTTCAGGCGCTCGGGGTACTTCTTGCTGTCCTTGAACTTCAGCGGGTCCACGGGCAGCACTTCCTGGCCGATCTCGTAACGGCCCTCGGCGTCCAGAAAGGCGTCCAGGCGAGCCCGTGCCGGGATGCGGTGATGGTGGCCGCACTTGGGACAGACGTTGAGGTTGCCTTGCAGGTCGGTGCTGTAGAGCACCGATTCGCAGGACGGGCACTTGATCCACAGACCCTCGGGCACCGAGCGCCGCTCGGCGGGGTCGGTGTGCTGAATCTTCGGGGGCAGCAGCTTGTCGAGCCAACTCATGGGGGGAACGCTCCGCAGGACGGTCAAGGTGTTTCGGGGCGGATGATGCCTCAAGCGCGCGCTACCCCGTTCAAGGCCCATCCAGCGCGGCGCGGATCTCGGCCATGAAGGTGCGCGCCACTTCGGGGGTCTGGCGCTCGGGCGCGGCTTCCAGCAGCTGCACCAGACGGCTGCCGATCACCACGGCGTCCGACACCGCGCCCACGGCACGCGCGGTGGCACCGTCGCGGATGCCGAAGCCCACGCCCACGGGCACCTTCACATGCGCCTTGATGCGCGGCACGGCCTGCGCCACGGCTTCGGTGTCGATGTGGCCGGCCCCGGTGACGCCCTTGAGCGAGACGTAGTAGACGTAGCCCGTGGCGATGCGCCCCACCTCCCGGATGCGCTGCTCGGTGGAGGTGGGTGCCAGCAGGAAGATGGGATCCAGCCCGCGCGCGTGCAGGCGCTGGGCGAAGGCCTCGCACTCCTCAGGCGGGTAGTCCACCACCAGCACGCCGTCCACGCCCGCCTCGGCCGCGGCGGCGACAAAGGCACCCTCTCCGCCCTTCAGGTCAAAGCGTTCGATGGGGTTGGCATAGCCCATCAGCACCACGGGCGTGTGCGCATCGGTGCGCCGGAACTCGGCCACCCACTGCAGCACCTGCGCGAGGCCCACACCACGGGCCAGGGCGCGCTCGCTGGCCTTCTGGATGATGGGGCCATCGGCTATGGGGTCCGAGAAGGGCACGCCCAGTTCGATGATGTCGGCCCCGCCCGCAGCCAGGGCGTGCATGACGGCCACGGTCTGGGCGGGGCTGGGGTCGCCGGCGGTGACGTAGGGGATCAAGGCCTTGCGGCCCTGGGCTTGCAGGGCCTGGAGGGTGGCGGGGATGCGGCTCATGGCGTGGTGTGGGGTCGACGTAGGGTCTGGAGGTCGGTTGACTTTGCGTTTTCGGGGGTCACCGGCTCGCGCTACGCGAGGTGCAGCGGCTCCCCTGCGCTCATGTCCCCCGGCGTCCGCCTGCTGCGGCCGCCTCCTCCTTGACTTCGCTGCGGGGAGCAGCCGCACCTCGCGTCAGGGTGATGGAGTGGGTGTCCAGCGATGGGGTGACGGCTTGCGGCGCCCCACCCTTCACGCCCTGCCCGCGGCAGGACGGGCGGCAGTAGAAGTCGGCGCCGGAGAGGTCGGCCACGGTGCCGATGTCCTTGTCGCCGCGACCCGAGAGATTGACCAGCAGGTGCTGGTCCGGGCGCAGGGTGGCGGCGAGCTTCATGGCGTAGGCCACGGCGTGGCTGGATTCGAGCGCAGGAATGATGCCCTCGGTGCGGCACAGGCGGTGGAAGGCTTCCAGCGCCTCGGTGTCGGTGATGCCCACGTACTCGGCGCGGCCGATGTCCTTCAGGTAGGCGTGCTCCGGGCCCACGCCGGGATAGTCCAGGCCGGCGGAGATGGAGTGGGTCTCGGTGATCTGGCCGTTGTCGTCCTGCAGCAAGTAGGTGCGGTTGCCGTGCAGCACGCCAGGCGAGCCGCGGGTGAGCGAGGCAGAGTGCTTGCCGGAATCCAGGCCCTCGCCCGCGGCCTCCACGCCGATCAGGCGCGTGCCCTCGTGCTCGATGTAGGGGTGGAAGATGCCCATGGCGTTGCTGCCGCCACCCACGCAGGCGATGACGGCGTCGGGCTGCCGGCCCGACGGGCCGCCCAGGGTTTCGATCAGCGCAGGCATCTGCGTCAGGCACTCCTGGCCGATCACGCTCTGGAAGTCACGCACCATCATCGGGTAGGGGTGCGGGCCGGCCACGGTGCCGATGATGTAGAAGGTGTTCTCCACATTCGTGACCCAATCGCGCAGGGCCTCGTTCAGCGCGTCCTTCAGCGTCTTGCTGCCGGACTCGACGGGCACGACGGTGGCGCCCAGCAGCTTCATGCGGTACACGTTGGGCGACTGGCGCTTGACGTCTTCGCTGCCCATGTAGACGACGCACTCCAGCCCGTAGCGCGCGCAGATGGTGGCGGTGGCCACGCCGTGCTGTCCGGCGCCGGTCTCGGCAATGACGCGCGGCTTGCCCATGCGGCGTGCCAGCAGCGCCTGGCCGATGGTGTTGTTGACCTTGTGCGCGCCGGTGTGGTTCAAGTCTTCGCGCTTGAAGTGAATCTGTGCGCCGCCAACCTCCCGGCTCATGCGGGCAGCGTGGTAGATCGGGCTGGGACGGCCGACGAAGTGCGCAAGTTCGTAGCGGAACTCGGCCATGAAGCCGGGGTCCTTCAGGGCGGCCTCATAGGCCTCGCGCAATTCGTCCAGGGCGTGGATGAGGGTTTCGGCGACGAAGGTGCCGCCGTAGGGCCCGAAGTGCCCGCGGGCATCGGGTTGGTGATAGTTGAGCATGGTGCTGGGGTGCCAGGGTTCAAGGGCAGGCCGGGCCGTCCGCACCAGAGGCCGCAAGGGCATCTGCAGCGCGCACCGCCTGGCAGAACCGGCGCATCAGGCCGACGTCCTTGACGCCCTTGGCCTGCTCCACGCCGGAGCTCACGTCAACGGCCCAGGGCCGGACGCGCAGGATTCCATCGGTCACGTTTGCAGGATTCAACCCACCAGACAAAACGAGCCGACGGGCCACGCCGGGAAGAACGAGCGACCAATCGAACACCTTGCCGCCGCCGCCGTAGCCCTCGACATGCGCGTCGAGCAGCAGGGCCTGGGCGTCTGAAAATGAGGCTGCGCAGTCTAGCAAATCGACCCCCGGGCCCATGCGCACCGCGCGCAGGTAGGGCCGCGCCGGCGCGCGGCACTGCGCCGGGGTCTCGTCGCCATGGAACTGCAGCAGGGCGTGGGGCACAGCCTGCGCGGCCGCGCGAACCTCATCCCCGCTGGCGTTGACGAACAGCAGCACTGGGGTGACGAAGGGCGGCAGGCGGCGCGCCAGTTCACCGGCGCGCTGCACCGACACGGCCCGCGGGCTGGCGGCGTACAGCACGAAGCCGATGGCGTCCGCGCCCGCTGCGCAGGCCGCGTCGACGTCAGTCTCGCGGGTCAAGCCGCAGATCTTGATGCGGGTGCGGTGCATGGTGGGCAGGAACAGGACGGCCGGCCGTTGCTCAGGGCAGCCAATCGATGGCCGGGGTGTGCTCGGGCAGCCCGTGTATCGCATCGTAGCGGGGGCCGACGAAGTACAGGCCATCCGGCGCGAAAGTAGGGGCCGCAGCCTGCCGGCTGCGCGAAGCCAGCACCTGCGCCGTCCAGTCCGGCGGATGCGAGCCCGTGCCCACCGCCACCAGGCAGCCCATGAGGTTGCGCACCATGTGGTGCAGGAAAGCGCTGGCTTCGAAGTCGAAGCGCCAGTAGGACCCATGACGTGCGATGTCGATGCGGCTCAGGGTCTTCACGGGCGAGTGCGCCTGGCAGGCGGCGGCACGAAACGCGCTGAAGTCGTGTTCACCCAGCAGATGCGAGGCGGCGCGCTGCATGGCCGGTCCATCCAGGGGCCGGAACACCCAGCCGCAGCGTCCGGACTCCAGGGCCGGCCTGACGGCCGACTCCAGCAGCACGTAGCGATAACGCCTGCTGCGCGCACTGTTGCGGGCATGGAAATCCGGGCCCACTTCGCGGCACCACTGCACGGCGATGTCCGGCAACAGGAAGCGGTTGCAGCCGCGGACCCAGGAGAACGGGTCGCGCTGCACCGGCGGGTCCAGATGCACCACCTGCTGCAGGGCGTGGACGCCCGCATCGGTGCGCCCCGCGCAGACCGTGGCCACGGGACAAGCGGCAAAGCGAGACAGCGCAGCCTCGAGATGATCCTGCACCGTGCGGCCCCCGGGCTGGGATTGCCAGCCCTGAAAGCGCCGGCCGTCGTAGGCCACCCCCAGCGCCAAGCGCCGTGACCCGCTCAGGGGTGCGGGTGCTGCGGACAGGGTGTCACTCGAGCGTGTCGAGCAGGAGTCGCGCACTGTCCTTCAGCTTGCCAGTGGCCTGCGAGTAGACCTCGTCAAGAAGGTCTCGGGCCCCTTCCAGATCGCCGATCTCCAGGAACTCCTTGGCCAGGGACATCTTGCGGTCCAGCGTGGGATCGGCATTGGGCGGCGCCGCCCTGCGCGTCGCATCGCCGACATCGAACGGGGCGGGCTGGTCACCCAGATCGACGGGAGGGGGCGCCTCCACTGCGGTGCGCTCGTAGTCGGAGGCAGTGCCCAGATCGAGTTCCGGGGTTTCCCGCTCGATCGGTTCGCCCAACTCGATACTGAACGACTCCGGCTTGACGTCCTCGTACTCGGGCTCCACCGGCGCTTCGGCGGCCTCGGACGGCCCGAAGTCCAGGTTGTCGGGCCGGGCCTCCTCCTGGCCATCGCCAAACCCGGACAGATCGAGCTCCGGTGCTGGGGCGGGGGCGGGGACGGGGTCGAGGGCGGGCATCCCCGGCGCATCGCCATCGCCAAATCCCTCGAGGTCGCGCTCCTCGCGTTCGATCGGCATGCCTTGGGCGTCGAATGCAGGCTCACCGGGCCCCTCGGGCTGTTCAAAGCCCGTCAGGTCCACTTCCTTGCCGCCATATGTCACGTTGAACGGGTCCAGTTCCCGACCCAGGGCCGAGACGCGGTCCCAGGTCGGCCCCTTGCCGCCCGTCATGTCGCGCACTTGCAGGGCCTGCTCCTCGAAGGACATCGAGTCACGCTGCACGGCCAGCACGTCCAGCAACTTCACGCGCAGACCCACAAGATCAGGCTCGCGCCCGATGGCCGCGCGCAGGACGGCCACCGCACGGGCATCATCGCCATTGCCCAGATGGACATCGGCAGCGGCCAAGGGGTCAAGCCGCTCCAGCTCGGCCAATTCATCGGCGAACCGGGCCTGGTCGTCCTGCAAGACAGGCTCGAGCTCCGGCATCGGGCCGGCCTGCTCCTCCTGCTGAGCGGGCGACTCTTCCTCGGCGTCGCGACGTCCACGCCACAGCCGATACCCGCCCCACAAGGCCATCAACAGCACAAGCGCCGCGGCAGTGGACACGGTGTACACACTGCCCAGCACCCGCTCCAGCCAGCCCGCCGGGGTGTCAGCATGGTCCAACGCGGCCGAGGCGGCCGACGCCGCCGCAGCGATGGAGGCCGCCGCGGCCGGCTTGGCGGCCAGCGTGGGGCCGGCAACCGGCACGGACGCAGCCTCCAGGGCCGGCGCCGCGCTGCTGGCGGGAGCCTGCGAGCCGGCCACCACCGTGGAGGCGCCTGCCATTTGCTGCAACTGCTTCAGGGCCTGAACGTTACGGGCAAGTTCGGCCTCACGCATTGCAGCCTCGCGGGCTTCGGCCCGGCGGGACAGGTCCACCTCGGGTGAACTGGCGGCCTTCACGCCGCCCTGAGAGAGCTTGAGCTGGTCGGCGGCGGCGGCGGCGTCATCCGCCTTGCGATCCCGCACGCGGGCCTGCACCTGCCCACTGGCCTGCCGGGAGGACGAGGGCTCGGTGGCCGCATCCCTGACCTTGCCCGCCAGGCGCTGGCGGTAGGCGCCAAAGTCCGCGCTGTGGGCTTCGATCAGTGCCCGTGCGGGCACCGGCGGCTCCGCCCGGGCCGTGGCGGCCCCCGGCAGGTTCAGCACGGCCCCGGCCTTCAGCCGGTTCATGTTTCCACCCATGAAAGCCTGCGGGTTGGCGCGGTACAGGGCCACCAGCATCTGATCCAGCGAGACCCCTTCGGGGCGGTACTGTTGCGCCAGCGCGGTCAAGGTCTCTCCAAACCTGACCACGTGGCTGCCTGCCAAACCCGCGGTCACATCGGTCTGCGCAGGCGATACCGATGCATCCCGGGCGTCACTGGCCAAGGCGCTGACCAACGGCGCAGGCGGGGGCGCACCTTCCGGACTCACCAGCAGCGTGTAACCCAGCAGCCGCTGCCCGGCGGCCCAGCGGGCCTCCAGGATCACGTCCACGTACACGTTGCCCACGGGCCGCTGGGACATGAGCAGCACGACCGAGGCACCATCGGTCTGACGCACCAGGGTGGCACGGGTACTGGACAGCACCTCGTCGAAGACCAGCCCGGCGCTGCGGTGAATCTCCGGCGAGGCCAGCCGCACCTGGAGCGACGCCTGCTCGGCCGGTGCCAGGCCCGTCACCAGGACCTGCGCCTTCAGCGGTTCGCCCAGGACAGACTGCACACTGGGCTGCCCGAACCCCAAGGCCCCAGCAGGTCCACCCGCCAGCAGACCCGCAGCCGCCAACCCGACCGCGCACCCGGCACGCAGGAGCGCCCACCACCCGGCCCGTCGGGGGACAAGACCGGCTCCGGTGGTGAGCAGGGTGGCAGCGAAGGACAAGCCTGCGGAAGATTTCAAGCGGAGAACTCCGGAAGGATCAGAGCACAAGCGTATCGCATGCACCAGCGCGGCGGACTCCATGCGCCAGCAGGATGCGAAGCATGCGGCGCAGGGGCTCAGCCGCGCCCCACAGCAATTGGTCGCCAATCGTGAAGGCGCCCAGGTACTGCGGGCCCAGCGCGAGCTTGCGCACGCGCCCCACCGCGATATCCATGGTGCCCGTCACCGCGACAGGGGTCAGGCCGCGCAAGGTGGCCTCCCGCGTGTTCGGCACCAGACGGACCCACTCGTTGTCGCCGCGGATCATCTGCTCGATATCGGCCAGGGGCACGTCCTTCTTGAGCTTGATGGTCAGCGACTGGCTGTGGCAGCGCATGGCGCCCACCCGCACGCAGGTGCTGTCCACGGGCACTTCCGTGGTGCCCCCGAAACCCGGGCCGCGGCCGAGGATCTTGTTCGTCTCGGCGCCGCCCTTCCACTCCTCCAGGCTGGTGCCGTCGCCTCTGTCGACGTCGATCCAGGGGATCAGGCTCCCGCCCAGCGGGACCATGAAGTTCTTCGTCGCCTCGGCGCCAAGCCCGCGCTGCGTGGCGGCGACCTGACGGTCGATCTCGAGGATGGCGCTGGCCGGGTCCTGGAGCAGCGGCTGCACCGCCGCATGCAGTACGCCGTACTGCGTGAGCAGTTCGCGCATGTGCTGCGCGCCGCCGCCCGAAGCCGCCTGGTAAGTGGTGGCGGTCATCCATTCCACGAGGTCGGCCTTGAACAGGGCACCCATGCCCATGAGCATGCAACTCACCGTGCAGTTGCCTCCGATGTAGTCGCGCACACCGCGCCGAAGCGCGCTTTGGATGACCGGCAGGTTCACGGGGTCGAGCACGATGACGGCGTCGTCGTTCATGCGCAAGGTCTTGGCTGCGTCGATCCAGTAACCGTTCCAGCCGGCTGCGCGCAGTGGCGCATAGACGGCTTTGGTGAAGTCGCCACCCTGGGCAGTGATGATGACCTCGCAGCGCTTGAGAGCCTCGATGTCGTGTGCGTCGTGCAGCCGGGTCTCGTTCTTCGCCATGGCCGGGGCGGCGGCGCCGGCGTTGGAGGTGGAGAAGAACAGTGGCTCGATGAACGCGAAGTCGCCCTCGGCCTGCATGCGATCCATCAGGACCGAACCCACCATGCCTCGCCAGCCCACGAGGCCGACGAGGGGATTTGCCTTGAGTGCCATGTCAGTCTTGCCTTTCCAGTGTGTCTGGACCCCGGTGTGCCCCCAGCTCGTGTCGCCGGGGTCCAGGAGAGGGGGCGAGACGATCCGAGAGCCGCTAGCTCTTGGTAATTTTGGTCGTGGTGGTGGTGGCTTTGCCAGACAGGGCCGCCACGACGGCGTCACCCATCTCGCGCGTGCCCACACGCTGCGTGCCTTCGCTCCAGATGTCGCCGGTACGCAAACCGGCCGAGAGCACGGCCTTGACCGCCGACTCGATGCGGTCGGCAGCCTCGGGCTGGTTGAGCGAGAAACGAAGCATCATGGCGGCAGACAAGATTGTAGCCAGCGGGTTGGCCACACCCTTGCCCGCGATGTCCGGCGCGCTGCCATGGCTGGGCTCGTACAGGCCCTTGTTGTGCTTGTCCAACGAGGCCGACGGCAGCATGCCGATGGAGCCGGTGAGCATGGCCGCCTCGTCGGAGAGGATGTCACCGAACATGTTGCCGGTGACCACCACGTCGAGCTGCTTGGGCGCCTTGACGAGCTGCATCGCGGCGTTGTCCACGTACATGTGCTCCAGCGTGACGTCCGGGTACTCCTTGTGGACTTCGGTGACCACGTCCTTCCAGAACTGGAAGGTCTCCAGCACGTTGGCCTTGTCCACGCTCGTGACCTTGCCGCCCTGGCCACCTTTTCCACCGGAACGCTTGCGCGCGGCCTGGAAGGCCACGTGGGCGATGCGCTCGATCTCCGGGCGGCTGTAGCGCATGGTGTCGAAGGCCTCCTCTGCGCCGGGGAAGTGTCCGTCGACGGCGATGCGCCGGCCGCGGGGCTGGCCGAAATAGATGTCGCCCGTCAGCTCGCGGATGATCAGGATGTCCAGGCCCGCCACCAGCTCGGGCTTGAGGCTGGAGGCGTGGGTCAGCTGCTCGTAGCAGATGGCCGGGCGGAAATTGGCGAACAGCCCCAGGTGCTTTCGCAGGCCCAGGATGGCCTGCTCGGGGCGGAACTGCCGCTCCAGCTTGTCGTACTTCCAGTCGCCCACGGCGCCGAAAAGCACGGCGTCCGCGGCCTTGGCCAGGTTCAGCGTGGACTCGGGCAGCGGGTGGCCGTGCGCGTCATAGGCCACGCCACCCACCAGGGCGCTCTCGGTCTCGAAGCGCAGGTCCAGCGCGCCCAGCACCTTCACGGCCTCGGCCATGATCTCGGTGCCGATGCCGTCACCGGGCAGGATGGCGATCTTCATACAGCGGTCCTCGTGTGTGCCAGCCAGGGCATGCGGGCCAGGCGTTCGGCCTCGAAGGCCTTGATCTTGTCGGCGTGGCGCAGCGTCAGCCCGATGTCGTCGAAACCGTTGACCAGACAGTACTTGCGGAAGGGCTGCACCTCGAAGGGCAGCTCGCTGCCGTCGGGCTTGACCACCACCTGCCGGGGCAGGTCGATGGTGAGCGCGTAGCCCACGAAGCCCTTGACCTCGTCAAACAGGCGCGCGATCTGCTCTTCCGGCAGCACGATGGGCAGCAACCCGTTCTTGAAGCAGTTGGAGAAGAAGATGTCGGCAAAGCTCGGCGCCAGGAGCGCCCGAAAGCCGTACTGGTCCAGTGCCCAGGGGGCGTGCTCACGGCTGGAGCCGCAGCCGAAGTTGCGCCGCGCGATCAGCACCGAGGCGCCCCGGTAGCGCGGTTGGTTCAGCACAAAGTCCGGGTTGGGCTTGCGCGAGGTGGGGTCCTGTCCAGGCTCGCCCTTGTCCAGGTAGCGCCACTCGTCAAAGAGATTGGGGCCGAAGCCGGTGCGGGCGATCGACTTCAGGAACTGCTTGGGGATGATGGCGTCGGTGTCGACGTTCTCGCGGTCCATGGGGGCCACGAGCCCCTTGTGCACGTTGAAGGCTTGCATATGAAGCGAATCCAGTGAGGTGATCGATCCAGCCCTTGCGCGGAACCGGCTTCGCCGGGCCGCAGCAAGAGCCCCCTTGGGGGGTGGCGAACGAAGTGAGCCTGGGGGCTACATGTGGCGCCGCACGTCAACGAAGTGGCCGGCCAGGGCGGCGGCCGCAGCCATCGCCGGGCTGACCAGATGGGTGCGGCCACCGGCGCCCTGCCGGCCCTCGAAATTGCGGTTGCTGGTGGAGGCGCAGCGCTCGCCGGGCTCAAGACGGTCGGCGTTCATGGCCAGGCACATGCTGCAACCGGGCTCGCGCCACTCGAAGCCCGCGCCGCGGAAGACCTCGTGCAAGCCCTCAGCCTCGGCCTGCGCCTTCACCAGGCCCGAGCCCGGCACCACCATGGCCACCTTGACGTTGGCGGCCACGCGGCCACCGGCTTTGCGCACCACGGCAGCGGCCTCGCGCAGGTCTTCGATGCGGCTGTTGGTGCACGAGCCGATGAAGATCTTGTCCACCACGATGTCGGCGATGGGCTTGTTGGGCGTGAGGCCCATGTAGGTAAGCGCGCGCTCGATCGCGCCGCGCTTGACGGCGTCCTTCTCCTTGTCGGGATCGGGCACCCGGTCTTCGATGGACAGCACCATCTCCGGGCTGGTGCCCCAGGTGACCTGGGGGCGGATCTGCGCCGCGTCCAGCTCCACCACGGCGTCGAACACGGCGTCCGCATCGGAGTGCAGCGTGCGCCAGTGCGCCACGGCGCTGTCCCACTCCGGGCCGCCAACGAAGCGGCCGGTGGCGGCGTCCGTACCCGGCGCAAAAGGCCGGCCCTTGACGTACTCGATGGTCTTGTCGTCCACGGCCACCAGGCCGGCACGCGCGCCCGCCTCGATGGCCATGTTGCACACCGTCATGCGACCTTCCATGGTCAGCGAGCGGATGGCCGAGCCGCCGAACTCGATGGTGTAGCCCGTGCCCCCTGCAGTGCCGATGCGGCCGATGATGGCCAGCACGATGTCCTTGGCGGTGACGCCGCGCTGCAAGGCGCCATCCACCTTCACCAGCAGGTTCTTGGCCTTTCGGGCCAGCAGGGTCTGCGTGGCGAGCACGTGCTCCACCTCGCTGGTGCCGATGCCGTGCGCCAGCGCGCCAAAGGCGCCGTGGGTGGAGGTATGTGAATCGCCGCAAACCACCGTCATGCCCGGCAGCGTGGCGCCCTGCTCCGGCCCGATGACGTGCACGATGCCCTGGCGCTTGTCCAGGAACGGGAAGTACGCCGCCGCCCCGAAGGCGCGGATGTTGGTGTCCAGCGTCTGCACCTGCTGCTTGGAGATGGGGTCGCGGATGCCGTCGTAGCCCTGCTCCCAGCCGGTGGTGGGCGTGTTGTGGTCGGCCGTGGCCACCACCGAACTCACGCGCCAGACCTTGCGCCCGGCAATGCGCAGCCCCTCGAAGGCCTGCGGACTGGTGACCTCGTGCACGAGGTGACGGTCGATGTACAGCACCGAGGTGCCGTCTTCTTCGGTGTGGACGACGTGTTCGTCCCACAGCTTGTCGTAGAGAGTGCGGGCGGGCATGGTGACGCGGCGAAAGCAGGGCTGTGCATTGTCGCGGATTCGACGCGGCCCCCGGACCGATCCCCGCTCAGGGCCGACGGCGCATTGCCATGGCCAGCGCAGCCACCAGGGCCACGCCTGCCGAATCCGCCACCCAATCCGCCCAATCGCCATGACGCCAGCCCGTGAGGTGCTGCGCCCACTCGATGCCGCCTCCGTAGAGCACCAGGCCCATCAGCAGGCGCAGGCGATCCCGCCGCTGCGGCCAGGCCCGCAGCCCCAGAAGCGTGAGCACGCCAAAAGCCAGCGCATGCTGGGCCTTGTCCCAGACGTTCAAGGGCAGGCGCTGCGCGTGCTCCGCAGGCAAGAGCATGAGCACCAGCACCGCCAGGACAGCCAGCCAGAAGGCTGCGCACCAGAAGGCTGCGCGGGCGGCCGGCAGGGGGATGCTCACAGGTCACCCCAGCGCACTCGCCACCTTGATCTCAAGCTGTCTGGCGCGGTCCAGTGCTGCAGCGTCGAGGGTCACGGATGTCTTGCGCTTGGTGTGCCGGTCAACACCAGGTCGATCAGCACGCCCTCGCCACCCACGGGTGACCGCACATCCCACTCAGACAGCCGCCTGGCGCTCGAGTTCGACTTTCAGGCCTGGGGCCAGACGCAATTGCCTGGCCAGTTCATCCAGGTAGGCACGCTCCATGACGGTGGTCTTGTCGACGACGAGCAGGCTGGCGAGGTAGATCTCGGCCGCCATCTCCGGCGAGGACGCGGTGGAAGCCACCTCGGCAGGGTCGACAGGCCGACGCAGCTGGTCTTCAACCCAGCGACGAAGTCCCGGGTCGGCCTCCAGCCTGTGCATCTCTGCCTCGACGAGTTCACGTTCGCGCTCGTCCAGGTGACCATCGGATTTGGCGGCGGCGATCATGGCCCCCAGCATGGCCTGGCTGTGAAGCTCGATCTGCGGTGCTGGCAGCCTGTCGAAGGTCAAGTGGGCGGGGGATGCGGGCCGCTGCGGCGCAGGCCTGGCGTCTTGCTGGGCCTGTGAGGCCTGCCAGTCCTGGTAGACCTTGAACGCCAACGCGCCCAGCGCAGCGACGCTGCCGTACTTCAGCGCCGCGCCTCCAAGGCTTCGCCCGCGCTTGCTGCCCAACAGCAAGCCCAGGGCACCGCCAGCCACAGCTCCCTTGGCGTAGGTGCCTCGGCTGCCGCCTCCGCCGAGCACCTGGCCGAGCGAACCTGCAGAACCGCCCATGGCCGAAAGGCCTGACTTCAGCAACTGCTCAAGAAGGGATTGGGCGCTCATTGTTTCGTTCTCCGTCGGTGCGTTTGAACACGACTGTATCGAAGGGGCGCTGCCCGCAGTCACTGTCCGGGCAATGGGCAGGCTCACCCCAGCGCGGCCACCACCTCCGCCGGCGCCTGCACCAGCTCGATCAGCACGCCTTCGCCGCCGACGGGGAACTCGTCGTTGCCCTTGGGGTGGATGAAGCAGATGTCATGGCCGGCGGCGCCCTGGCGGATGCCGCCGGGGGCAAAGCGCACACCGTGGGCAGTCATCCACTCCACCGCCCTGGGCAGGTCGTCCACCCACAGGCCCACGTGGTTGAGCGGGGTGGCGTGCACAGCGGGCTTCCTGTCGGGGTCCAGCGGTTGCATCAGGTCCACCTCCACGGCAGTGGGTCCCTGGCCCAGGGCGCAGATGTCCTCGTCGACGTTCTCGCGTTCACTGACGAAGGTACTCTTGACCGTCAGGCCCAGCATGTCCACCCACAGCGACTTCAGGCGCTGCTTGTCGGGGCCGCCGATGGCGATCTGCTGGATGCCGAGGATGCGAAAGGGTTTGGGGCTGCTCATGTGCCGGACTCCCGGTGGCTCAGGCGAACTTCAGGATGGGCTGGTCCACCATCAGGCTCTCGCCCTGGGCCGCCAGCAGCTCGGACACGGTGCCGTCCTGAGCCGCGGTGAGGATGTTCTCCATCTTCATGGCCTCAATCACGGCCAGGCGCTCACCGGCCTGGACCGCCTGGCCCGGCTTGACCGCCACGTTGACCAGCAGGCCCGGCATGGGCGAGAGCAGGAACTTGCTCATGTCGGCTGGGGCCTTGAAGGGCATGAGGCGCTGCAGCGCTGCTGCGCGCGCACTCAGCACCATGGCTTCGATGCGGCGTCCATTGTGGGCCACGCGCGTCCACAGCCCCTCGCGCTCGATCTGCGCGGTGAAGGGCCGGCCGTTGCAGGAACCGCTGGCGCGGATGCCGCCGAAGGTCCAGTCCTTGGCCACGGCGTAGGTCCTGCCGCCATCGGCGCCCACCTGCACGGTGAGGGCGCCGTGGGCCTCCAGCCGCACCGGCACATGGCGGTGCGCGCCCGCCTGGCCCCGCACCACGATGACGAAGTCCTGCGCGATGCGCACGCCATGACCATCCAGCTGCCCGGTGATGCCCGCCGCGCGCTCCAGATACCGTCGGTGGGCGGCAGCCGCCAAGGCGACAAGGAAGTCGGGGTCGTCGTGCGGCACGTCCTCGGCGCGGAAGCCGCTGGCGTAGTGCTCGGCGATGAAGCCGGTGTTGAAGTCGCCGCTGACGAACTTCGGGTGGGCCAACAGCGCAGCCTGCAAGGGGATGTTGCTGGACACACTGCGGATCACGAAGCCGTTGAGCGCATCGCGCATCTTGGCAATCGCGTCCGTGCGGTCGCGGCCATGCACGATGAGCTTGGCGATCATCGAGTCGTAGAACATCGGGATCTCGCCACCTTCGACCACGCCCGTGTCCACGCGCACGCCGCCAAAGCGGCCGCCTTCGTACGCGGTGCCGGACAGGGTGTGGGTGCCCTGTTCCAGCTCTGCCGCCGGGGGCTGGTAGCGCACCAGGCGTCCGGTGGAGGGCAGGAAGTTGCGGAAAGGGTCCTCGGCGTTGATGCGGCACTCGATGGCCCAGCCCTGGCGTGGAATCTGCGCCTGCGTGAAAGGCAATGTCTCGCCAGCAGCCACGCGGATCATCTGCTCCACCAGGTCCAGCCCGGTGATGCACTCGGTGACGGGGTGCTCCACCTGCAGCCGGGTGTTCATCTCCAGGAAGTAAAAGTCGTGGTGCTTGCCGACCACGAACTCCACCGTGCCTGCGCTCTGGTACTTCACGGCCCGCGCCAGCGCCACGGCCTGCTCGCCCATGGCGCGGCGCGTCTCGTCGCTGATGAAGGGGCTGGGCGCCTCCTCGATCACCTTCTGGTGGCGGCGCTGGATGGAGCACTCGCGCTCGTGCAGGTAGACGATGTTGCCGCGGGCGTCGCCCAGCACCTGGATCTCGATGTGGCGCGGCTGCTCGACGAACTTCTCGATGAAGACGCGGTCGTCGCCGAAGCTGTTGCGCGCTTCGTTGCGGCAGGACGAGAAGCCCTCGAAGGCCTCCTTGTCGTTGAAGGCCACTCGCAGGCCCTTGCCGCCGCCTCCGGCGCTGGCCTTGATCATCACCGGGTAGCCGATGCCACGAGCGATCTCCACGGCCCGCTCGGGCGACTCGATGGCGTCGTTCCAGCCCGGGATGGTGCTGACCCGGGCTTCGTTGGCCAGCTTCTTGGAGGCGATCTTGTCGCCCATGGCGGCGATGCTGTAGTGCTTGGGGCCGATGAAGACGATGCCTTCTTCTTCCACGCGGCGGGCGAAGTCCTCGTTTTCCGACAGGAAGCCGTAGCCCGGGTGCAGGGCTTGCGCACCGGTGGCCTTGCAGGCGGCGATGATCTTGTCGGCCGCGAGGTAGCTCTCACGGCTGGGCGCCGGGCCCAGCAGCACGGCCTCGTCGGCCAGCTCGACATGGCGCGCGTCCTTGTCGGCTTCGGAATACACCGCCACGGTGGCGATGCCCATCTTGCGGGCGGTCTTGATCACTCTGCAGGCGATTTCTCCGCGGTTCGCGATCAGGATCTTGGTGAACATTTCGTGGTCCTTCTTCGAATTCCTGGATGCTGTTGGGGACAGCGTCATGTCAGACGTGATGGTGCTGAGCCCGCTCCGGACCTGGCCCATCTATCTCCGCTCATGTCCCCCGCCGGCCTGCGGCCGGCTCCTCCTTGACTTCGCTGCGACAGACGGGCCAGGCCCTGCGCTGCGAAGCGAATGAGCGCGAGGGCTGACGAAAGCCGCTTTTCGGAGATCGGGCGGCGCGGGCGTTTTGCGTAGGTATCAGGAGGAGCGCGAAGCGCGGGGGACACGGAGCAAAACGCTCTGGCCACCCGATCTCGCGCAGGAAACGACGTGAGGGAGATGGCCATCACAGCGGAATGTTCCCGTGCTTGCGCCACGGGTTTTCCAGCTTCTTGTCCTTGAGCATCGCCAGGCTGCGGCAAATGCGCTTGCGGGTCTCGTGCGGCGGGATGACGTCGTCGATGTAGCCGCGCGCACCGGCCACGAAGGGGTTGGCGAAGCGGGCCTTGTACTCGGCCTCGCGGGCGGCGAGCTTGGCCGGGTCGCCCTTGTCTTCGCGGAAGATGATCTCCACCGCGCCCTTGGCGCCCATCACCGCAATCTCCGCGTTGGGCCAGGCCAGGTTCACGTCGCCACGCAAGTGCTTGGAGCTCATCACGTCGTAGGCGCCGCCATAGGCCTTGCGCGTGATGACAGTGACCTTGGGCACCGTGCACTCGGCGTAGGCGTACAGCAGCTTGGCGCCGTGCTTGATGATGCCGCCGTACTCCTGCGAGGTGCCGGGCATGAAGCCGGGCACGTCGACGAAGGTGATCACCGGGATGTTGAAGGCATCGCAAAAGCGCACGAAGCGCGCGGCCTTGATGCTGCTCTTGATGTCCAGGCAGCCGGCCAGCACCATGGGATTGTTGGCCACGATGCCCACGCTGCGCCCGTCCATGCGGCCGAAACCGATGACGATGTTCTTGGCGTAGTCCGGTTGCAGTTCGAAGAAGTCACCGTCGTCCACCACCTTGAGGATGAGCTCCTTGATGTCGTAGGGCTTGTTCGCGTTGTCGGGCACCAGCGTGTCCAGCGACAGGTCCGTGCGGTCGGCGGTGTCGCTGCTCGGGCGCACGGGCGGCTTCTCGCGGTTGTTCAGTGGCAGGTAGTTGAAGAAGCGGCGCAGCATCAGCAGCGCTTCCACGTCGTTGTCGAAAGCGAGGTCCGCCACGCCGCTCCTGGTGGTGTGGGTGGAGGCCCCGCCCAGTTCCTCGGCCGTGACCTCCTCGTGCGTGACGGTCTTCACCACCTCGGGGCCGGTGACGAACATGTAGGCGCTATCGCGCACCATGAAGATGAAGTCGGTCATGGCCGGGGAGTACACCGCGCCTCCGGCGCAGGGGCCCATCACCAGGCTGATCTGCGGCACCACACCGCTGGCCATGACGTTGCGCTGGAACACCTCGGCGTAGCCGCCCAGCGAGGCCACGCCTTCCTGGATGCGCGCGCCGCCCGAGTCGTTCAGGCCGATGACCGGGGCCCCCACCTTCATGGCCTGGTCCATCACCTTGCAGATCTTCTCGGCATGCGCCTCGGACAGCGCGCCGCCGAAGACGGTGAAGTCCTGGCTGAAGACGAACACCAGTCGTCCGTTGATGGTGCCGTAGCCCGTGACCACGCCGTCGCCCGGCACCTTGTTCTCAGCCATGCCGAAGTCCACGCAGCGGTGCTCGACGAACAAGTCCCATTCCTCGAAGCTGCCTTCGTCCAGCAGCAGCTCCAGCCGCTCACGCGCGGTGAGCTTGCCCTTGGCGTGCTGGGCGGCGATGCGCTTCTCGCCGCCGCCCAGGCGCGCGGCGGCGCGCTTCTTCTCCAGTTGTTCGAGGATGTCGTGCATGCGGGGTTCTCCGGTCGGGAATCGGGTCGTCGGATCGGGTCGCGGGCGTGTTGGCGGGGATTCAGAGGTTCAAGGCACTGGCCCCTCTGGGGACGTGCCGCCGGCGGTCGCCGCCAGCGTCAGCAACCGGCGGGCAGCGACGGAAGCGGCCACCCGCCCCTCCAGCACGTCGGCGGTGAGGGCAGGCAGGGCAGCGCGGACCGACGGGTTCGCGCGGAAGCGCTGGCGCAGTCCCGCCTCGATGCGCTCCCACATCCAGGCCTGGTCCTGCCGCTGGCGTCGGCGCCGCAAGGCGCCCGTCTCGCGCTGGCGGTCGCGGAAGGTCTGCACGGTCTGCCAGAAGGCGTCCAGGCCCGCACCCGTCACGGCGCTGGCCTGCATCACGCGCTGCGCGACCGTCAGGGCTGCGCCCTCGCCTTCGCTGCCGTGCGGCGCCAGCAGGCGCAGCGCGCTGGTGATCTGGGCCTGCGCGCGCGTGGCCGCCTCGCGATCGAGGTCGGCCTTGTGGATGACGATGAGGTCGGCCAGTTCCATCACGCCCTTCTTGAGGGCCTGCAGGTCGTCTCCGGCGTTGGGCAGCTGCAGCAGCACGAAGCAGTCGGTCATGCCGGCCACGGCCGTCTCGCTCTGGCCCACGCCCACCGTCTCGACGATGACGATGTCGAAGCCCGCAGCTTCGCACAGCAGCAGGGTTTCGCGCGTGCGCTCGGCCACTCCGCCCAGATTGCCCGCGGCAGGGCTGGGGCGGATGTAGGCCCGCGGGTGCACCGACAGGCGCTCCATCCGCGTCTTGTCGCCGAGGATGGAGCCGCCGCTGACGCTGCTGGAGGGATCGACGGCGAGCACCGCCACGCGGTGGCCCTGCTCGACGAGGTGCAGGCCCAGTGCCTCGATGAAGGTGCTCTTGCCCACGCCAGGCACGCCGCTGAGCCCGACGCGCAGCGCACGGCCAGTGTGGGGCAATACCTCGTCGAGCAAGGCGTCGGCCTGCCCCCGGTGCTCGGCACGCGTGGACTCCAGCAGCGTGATGGCCTTGGCCAGCGCGCGGCGCTGCACCGGTCCGGGCGGCCCCGTCAGTGCGCGCAGGAGCTGTTCATTGGACATCGGGCTCATGGCAGGCGGCAGGGCGTTGGGGCGGGTCTCACCGCGGTGCGGCGGGATCGAACCGCTGCCACTGGGGTATCCCGGCCTGAAGGCGCCAGGCCGGCGGTTCCTCCAGCGTCGCCCAGGTCTCGTCGACCGAGACGACCCGTGCGTCGCGCAGGGCGCACAGCGAGGTGGCAAAGAAGCGAAGCGGCGGATGGTCGACCCGCACGATCGCCATCACGCGGCCGTCGTCAGTGGCCGAGACCTGCAGCAGGTGGATCGTCCAGCCCTCGGGGTAGGTGGACTGCACGCGCACAAAGGCCTCGGGTCCGCTGAACAGCTCGCCGCTGGACCACCAGCGCGCCAGGAGCTCCGGGTGCAGGAGCGCGTGCAGGCCCGCCCAGTCGCGCGCCTGGACGCGCGCCCAGAGATCGCGCACCACCGACAGCGGATGGCGCTGGGGCCCGCGCACGAGATGCACGTCCAGCGCGTCCTGAGCCCCTTCAGCAAAACCGTGCCGCAGGTAGAACGCCACCGCCCGGCTGCCCTGCAGCGCGGTGACGTGCAGCGACCGCTGCGCGAGGTCGGCTTGCTGCAGCACCCAGCGCATCGCCGTGCTGCCGATGCCACGCCCCTGCGCCGCGGGGTCGAGGTAGAGGTGCACGAGCCGCAACGCGTCTTCGCCCTCGGGCTGCAGGTTCAGGTAACCGACCCGCTCACCGTCCCAAAGCACATGCCGCGCGTGCTGCGGCACGAAGTCCGCAGCCAGCCGTTCCCGCGCGCGCTCCGGGCTGAAGCGGCCGAGCCGCTCCAGGTCTGGCCGCAAGGCGCGGATGCGCAGCGCGAGGACGGCCTCGAAGTCGCCAGGGTGGACGGCGGCCCAGCCCAGCGGCGAATGCAGGCCCACGCCAGCCCCTCAGCCCGCCACGGCCGCGCGGATGTGCTCGAGCACGTCCTTGGCGCTGGCCGGAATGGGCGTGCCGGGCCCGTAGATGCCCTTGACGCCCGCCTCGCGCAGGAAGCCGTAGTCCTGGGCGGGAATGACGCCCCCGACGAACACGATGATGTCGTCGGCGCCTTGCCGCTTGAGTTCCTCGATGATGGCCGGCACCAAGGTCTTGTGGCCGGCGGCCAGCGTGGAGACCCCCACCGCATGCACATCGTTTTCGATCGCCTGTCTCGCACACTCTTCGGGCGTCTGGAACAGCGGGCCGATGTCAACGTCGAAGCCAAGGTCGGCGAAGGCCGTGGCCACTACCTTGGCGCCGCGGTCGTGGCCGTCCTGGCCGAGCTTGGCGATCATGACCCGCGGGCGCCGGCCGTGCTCGTCGCCGAACTGGGCGATCTCGGACTGCAACTTGGCCCAGCCTTCGGCCGAGTCGTAGGCGGCGGCGTACACGCCGGTGACCTTCTGGATTTCGGCGCGGTGGCGGCCGAAGACCTGCTCCAGTGCGTCGCTGACCTCGCCCACCGTGGCGCGCAGGCGGATGGCCTCCACCGACAGCGCCAGCAGATTGCCCTGGCCGCTGCGCGCGGCCTCGGTGAGGGCCTGCAGCGCTGCCTGCACCTTGCCACCGTCACGCGTGTCACGGATCTGCTGCAGCCGCGCCACCTGCTGCTCGCGCACGCGGTGGTTGTCGACCGCCAGGATCTCGACGGGGTCTTCCTTGCCGAGCCGGTACTTGTTGACGCCCACGATGACGTCGGCACCAGCGTCGATGCGCGCCTGCTTCTCGGCCGCGCTGGCCTCGATCTTCAGCTTGGCCCAGCCCGAGGCCACGGCGCGCGTCATGCCGCCTTGCGCCTCGACCTCGCCGAGGATCTGCTGCGCCTTGTCGGCCATCTGCTGCGTGAGCGACTCCATCAGGTAGCTGCCGGCCCAGGGGTCGACCACGTTCGTGATGTGCGTCTCCTCCTGCAGGATGAGCTGCGTGTTGCGGGCGATGCGCGCGCTGAACTCGGTGGGCAGCGCGATGGCCTCGTCGAAGCTGTTGGTGTGCAGGCTCTGCGTGCCGCCGAACACCGCGGCCATGGCCTCGATGGTGGTGCGCACGATGTTGTTGTACGGGTCCTGCTCGGTGAGGCTCCACCCCGAGGTTTGGCAGTGGGTGCGCAGCATCAGGCTCTTGGGGCTCTTCGCGCCGAACCCCTGCATGATCCGGCACCACAGCAGACGGGCCGCGCGCATCTTCGCGATCTCGAGATAGAAATTCATCCCGATGGCCCAGAAGAACGACAGCCGGCCGGCGAAGTCGTCCACGTCGAGGCCGCGGGCCATCGCGGTCTTCACATACTCCTTGCCGTCGGCCAGCGTGAAGGCCAGTTCCAGCGCCTGGTTCGCCCCGGCTTCCTGCATGTGGTAGCCGGAGATGCTGATCGAGTTGAACTTCGGCATGTGCCGCGCGGTGTACTCGATGATGTCCGCCACGATCCGCATCGAAGGCTCGGGCGGATAGATGTACGTGTTACGGACCATGAACTCCTTGAGGATGTCGTTCTGGATGGTTCCGCTGAGCTGCGCCTGCGGCACGCCCTGCTCTTCGGCCGCCACGATGTAGCCGGCCAGCACCGGCAGCACGGCGCCGTTCATGGTCATGGACACGCTGACCTTGTCCAGCGGAATGCCGTCGAAGAGGATCTTCATGTCCTCCACCGAGTCCACCGCCACGCCCGCCTTGCCGACGTCGCCGGTGACGCGCGGGTGGTCGCTGTCGTAGCCGCGGTGGGTGGCCAGGTCAAAGGCCACGCTCACGCCCTGCGCGCCGGCGGCCAGGGCCTTGCGGTAGAAGGCGTTGCTGTCCTCGGCGGTGGAGAAGCCGGCGTATTGGCGGATCGTCCACGGGCGCACGGCGTACATGGTGGCCTGGGGACCACGGATGAAGGGCTCGAAGCCCGGCAAGCTGTCGATGTGCGGCAGCCCCACCGTGTCCGCCGCGGTGTACAGCGGCTTGACCGTCAGCCCCTCGGGCGTCACCCAGTTCAAAGCCGACACGTCCCCGCCAGGGGCGGATTTGGCGGCGGCCTGCTGCCACTGCGTCAGGCTGGCGGGCTGGAACTCGGGCGGCGTGGAGGGTGGGCTCATGGGATGGTTTTCGGAGTTCGGGCAGCGGGGCGCACTGGAATGCCGGCAGCAAGAGGCCGTGGAGATGAGGACGCTTAGCGGGGACAATAATTATGAATTAAAGTGGCTCGAGCGCATCATGTCCACCCGCCCATCAGTGTCTGCCACCGTGCCGCTCTCGGCCCGGACCGACGGCTTCCTGGCTCCTCAGGCCCTGTATGAGCAGGTGGCCGAGCGGCTGCGCCAACAGATCTTCGCTCGTGAACTGGAGCCCGGCAACTGGATCGACGAACTCAGGCTGTGCGCGCAGTGGGGCATCAGCCGCACCCCCATGCGAGAGGCGCTGAAGGTGCTGGCCGCAGAAGGCCTGGTGACGATGAAGGTGCGGCGGGGCGCCTACGTCACCGAGATGTCCCGCGACGACGTGGCGCAGGTCTACCACCTGCTGTCGCTGCTGGAAAGCGATGCGGCGGCGCAGGTGGCCTCCAAGGCAGACCCGGCGCAGTTGACGCGGCTGCACGCACTGCACGGCCTGCTGGAATCGCAGGTGGGTACGCGCGATGCCTTTTTCGCTGCCAACGAGCACTTCCACCTGGCCTTGCTGGAGTTCGCCGGCAACCGGTGGGCGGTGCAGGTGGTGCAGGACCTGCGCAAGGTGATGAAGCTCAACCGCCACCACTCGCTGCTCAAGCAGGGACGGTTGGAGGACTCCCTGGCCGAGCATCGCCGCCTGATGCAGGCGCTGGCCGCTGGCGACGCGCGGGCGGCCCGACGCACCATGCAGGCGCACTTCCGGTCCGGGCTGGAGGCCGCAGCGGGCTGGGAAACCGGCCAGGGAGCGGATTGAACGGACTGAACAGCAGGCTCGAACGGAACCGTCGCAGCCTGCGTCCCGTCAGAACCGCTCGGTATCCACCTCGGACTCGCTCTGTACCCCGTAGCGGCCGCCGTGGACGGTGCGCTCGTTGATCAAGGCGTCCAGGCGCTGGACCATGGACGACGGGAGTTCCACGTCCCAGGCGCCTGCGTTTTCGCTCAGGTGCTCGGGGCTCGTGGTGCCCGGCAGGGCGATGATGTGCTCGCCGCGCGCCAGCAGCCAGGCCAGCGCCAGTTGCGCCGGTGTGCAACCGGCCTCGCGCGCCAGCACCTCGTAGGGCGGCAGAAGCGCGAGGTTGCGGGCATAGGTGTCGGGCGCAAACCGCGGCATGCCGCGGCGGATGTCCTTGGCGTCCAGCGTGGAGACATCCCGCAACTTGCCCGTGAGGAAGGCACGGCCCGCCGGACTGAAGGCCACGAACGCGGCGCCGATCTCGCGGCAGGCCTGCAGCACCGCGATCTCCGGATTGCGCGTCCACAGCGAGTACTCGGTCTGCACGGCGGTGATGGGGTGCACGGCATGGGCACGCCGCAGCGTGGGGGCCGACACCTCGCTCAAGCCCAGCGACCTGACCTTGCCCTGCTCCACCAGGCGCGACATCTCGCCCACCGATTCCTCGATGGGCACGCTCTTGTCCCAGCGGTGCAGGTAGTAGAGGTCGATGACGTCGGTGTCCAGGCGCCTGAGGCTGTCCTCGCAATTGCGGCGCAGGGTTTGCGGTCGGCCGTCGATCACGCGCCGGACCCCATCGGCAAAGGTCACGCCGGCCATGCCGCCCTTGCTGGCCAGCACGATGCGGGAGCGGTGGGGCTTCAGCAGGCGCCCCACCAGGGTCTCGTTGGCACCGAAGCCGTACAGCGCGGCGGTGTCGAAGTGGTTCACCCCAAGGTCCAGCGCCTGCAGCAGCAGGCGCTCAGCCTGTTCCGGTGGCGGCGGCAGGCCGTAGGCGTGGCTGAGGTTCATGCACCCCAGGCCGATGGGGGCGATGTCCCATGGGCCGAGTCGTCGTGTCTTCATCCGTGCCATTGTGCGGCGCTGCACGGGCCGGATGCCGCCCGCCATGACGTTTGTACGCGGCGCCAGCTGGCAGGTTCCCCGGCCTACCGCGCGTTAACCCCAGGTGACGGCCCAAATTCGCACACTATGCTTATCATCAGTACACTTATCATCTTTGCGGACCAGGTGCACACATGCGTACACGCCCCGGGGATCTGCCCGTGATCGTGGCCGGCGGCGGTATTGGCGGCCTGGCCGCCGCCCTGGCCCTGGTGCGCCAGGGCTTGCAGGTCACCGTGCTGGAGCAGGCGCCGGAGATGGGCGAGATCGGCGCCGGCATCCAGTTGGGCCCCAACGCCTTTCATGCCTTCGACGCGCTGGGGGTGGGTGAGCAGGCGCGGGTGCGGGCGGTCTACACCGATTGCATGGTCATGCACGACGCGTTGGACGAGTCCCTGGTGGGCCGCATCGAGACGGGCCAGGCATTCCGCCAGCGCTTCGGCAATCCGTACACAGTGATCCACCGGGCAGACGTTCATCTGTCCTTGCTTGAAGGCGCAAGGCGAACCGGCCAGGTCAGCTTCCATACCCACACCCAGGTTCAGCGCGTCGAGCAGGACCAGACGGCCGGCACCGTCACCGCCATCGACCACAACGGCCGGCACTGGACGGGCCAGGCCTTGATCGGCGCCGACGGCGGGAAGTCGGTGGTGCGGGCGCAGTACGTGAACGACGCGCCACGGGTGACAGGCCATGTGGTCTACCGCGCCGTGGTCGACCGTGAGGACTTCCCTGAGGACCTGCGGTGGAACGCCGCCAGCCTCTGGGCCGGCCCCAAGTGCCATCTGGTGCACTACCCGCTGCGCGGGGGCGAGCAGTACAACGTCGTGGTCACCTTCCACAGCCGGCAGCCCGAGCAGTGGGGCGTCACCGATGGCAGCAAGGACGAGGTGGAAAGCTACTTCCAGGGCATCTGCCCGAAGGCG
This sequence comes from Rubrivivax sp., assembly GCA_046087245.1. GTDB lineage: Bacteria > Pseudomonadota > Gammaproteobacteria > Burkholderiales > Burkholderiaceae_C > Rubrivivax. Next base: position 7,721 of record JBJTZN010000052.1, on the reverse strand, counting down.
CGGCAATTGATTGATCTGCCCAAGAGCTGGAAGCGCTGGGCCACGGCCGACCGCGAACCCATCGATAACTGGGTCTTCGGCCGAGCCGCCCTGCTGGGCGACGCCGCCCACCCGACCACCCAGTACATGGCCCAAGGGGCCTGCATGGCCCTGGAAGACGCGGTGACCTTGGGTCAGGCGCTGCGCCAGGTGCAGCACGACTGGGACGCGGCCCTGCAGTTGTACCAGCGCCACCGCATCACGCGCACTGCCCGCATCGTGCTGTCGGGCCGCGAGATGGGACGCCTGTACCACGCCGCAGGCGTGGAGCGACTGGTGCGCAACTCGCTGTGGAAGGGCCGCAGCCAGGAACGCTTCCATGACGCCCTGGAATGGCTGTACGGCTGGAACGTGGACAACTGCCTGGACGAGGCCTGAGCACACGACCCCAAAGGACTGAAGGACACGACATGGAAGCACTGGGCCGCCTGGAAGACCTGCCGCCGGACTACCGCGAGGCACTCGCCGCACTGAACCTGGTCCCTCTGTGGCCCAGCCTGCGCGCACTGTTGCCGCCCGGTGTGCCCGCGCGCCGTACACAGGCCACGGCCTGGGCCTACCAAGCCGTCCGCCCGCTGCTGATGCGCGCTGGCGAGCTGACCCCCATCGAGAAGGCCGAGCGCCGCGTGCTGGTGCTGGCCAATCCCGGCCACGGACTGGAGAAGATGCAGGCCAGCGCGGCCATGTACCTGGGCCTGCAGCTGCTGATGCCTGGCGAATGGGCGCCCGCGCACCGCCACACGCCCAACGCCGTGCGCATGGTGGTGGAAGGTGAAGGGGCCTGGACCACGGTGGACGGCCAGAAGTGCCCGATGAGCCGTGGCGACCTGATCCTCACCCCCACCGGCCTGTGGCACGAGCACGGCCACGACGGCACCGAGCCGGTGGTATGGCTGGACGTGCTGGACCTGCCGCTGGTGTGCTACACCGAGACCTCCTATGTGGTGGGCGGCAACCGCCAGGCCGGGCAAACCAGCAGCAGCGAGCGGGCCTACGCGCGCGGCGGCGTGGTGCCCAGCCCCGTCTTCGGCCGCGGCGACAAGGCCTATCCCCTGCTGCGCTACCCCTGGTCTGATGTTCGTGCCGCGCTGGTGAGTCTGGCCACGGACCGGCCTGACCAGCAGGCCGTGCAGGTCGAATACGTCAACCCGGAGACTGGCGGCCCGGCACAGAACATCCTGGGCTTCTACGCCCTGATGCTGCGCCCGGATCAGGTGCTGAGACTGCCCGCCCGCTCACCGGCCATGGTGTTCCACACCATCGAGGGCGGCGCCACGCTGCGCACCGATGACGGCCAGGCCTTCCACCTCGCCGCAGCCGACACCGCCTGCGTACCCGGCTACTCCGGCGTGACGCTCACCAACGCTTCAGCCACCGAGCCTGCGTTCCTGTTCCTGGCGGACGAATCACCGCTGCACCGCAAGCTGGGCGTGTACGAGCAACGGGAATGACGCCAGTCTGAGCTGAGAGCTTGTGAAATATCCCCGCACACCCGCTCGTTCGCCCCAAAGGGCGCCGCTCGGCGTTGCAAATGCTCGCCGTAGCGCGAGCTACGACTGTGCTTTGCGCCTTGATCGGCACCCTTTGGAGTGCCCGCTCGGGCGCGCCGGAATGCTTCACAAGCTCTGAGCGCAAGTCCTGCAGGCTGACCTCGCCACACTGCAGGGCTCCTTAGGGAGCCCTCTTTCATGGCCGGCCCACTTCGACGGCCTGGGGTAGATTCCGGGCATGGGCATCCGCTCCTTTGCCTCCGAACTGCTGCCAACGGCCATGCGCCCGGCGCCGCCGCGGATCGACGCGCCGGCTGCGGCGCCCACCACCTTTGCCCAGCTGAGCGAGCAGCTTCATTACCTGGCCAAGGCCGACCTGAAAAAGGTGCGCGAGGCCTACAAGTTCGCTGACGAAGCCCATCTGGGCCAGTACCGCGCCAGCGGCGAGCCCTACATCACCCATCCCATCGCCGTGGCCGGGTTGTGCGCGGAGTGGCGGCTGGACGCCCAGGCGCTGATGGCCGCGTTGATGCACGATTCCATGGAGGATTGCGGCATCACCAAGGAAGAGCTGATCGAGCGATTCGGGGCGCCCACGGCCGAGATGGTGGATGGGCTGACCAAGCTGGACCGGCTGCACTTCAACACCCGCGAGGAGAGCCAGGCCGAATCCTTCCGCAAGATGCTGCTGGCCATGTCGCGCGACGTGCGCGTGATCCTGGTCAAGTTGGCGGACAGGCTGCACAACATGCGCACCATGCTGGCCATGGCACCAGACAAGCGCCAGCGCATCGCCCTTGAAACGCTGGACATCTACGCCCCCATCGCCCACCGCCTGGGACTGAACCAGACCTACCGCGAATTGCAGGAGCTGTCGTTCCAGTACCTTCACCCCTGGCGCCATGCCGTGCTGTCGCGCGCCCTGCAACGCGCCCGAGGCCACCGCCGCGACATCGTGGAGCGCGTGCAGAAGGACGTGATGAAGGCCTTCGGGACGGCCAAGATCCGTCTGGGCATCTCCGGCCGTGAGAAGACGGTCTTCTCGATCTATCGCAAGATGCAAGAGAAGCACCTGAGCTTCACCCAGGTCAGCGACCTGTTCGGATTTCGCATCACGGTGCCCAGCCTGCCGGAGTGCTACCTGTCGCTGGGCGTGCTGCACCAGCTCTACAAGCCCGTGCCCGGCCGCTTCAAGGACTACGTGGCCATCCCGAAAGCCAATGGCTACCAGAGCCTGCACACGACGCTGGTCAGCCCGCTGGGCACGGCGGTGGAGTTCCAGGTGCGCACCGAGGCCATGCACGCCGTGGCCGAGAAAGGCATCGCCGCGCACTGGATGTACAAGCTGGACGCAGGCGGCAAGCCGCGCGCGGGCAGCGACCCCCAGACCCTGGGCACCGCTTGGTTGCAGTCGCTGGTGAACATCCAGGACGAGACACGCGATGCCGCCGAGTTCCTGGAGCACGTCAAGATCGACCTGTTTCCTGATGAGGTCTACGTCTTCACGCCGCGCAGCAAGATCCTGGCCCTGCCGCGGGGCGCCACGCCAGTGGACTTCGCCTACGCGATCCACTCCGACGTGGGCGACCGCTGCGTGGCGGCCAAAGTCAACGGCGAACCCGCGTCGCTGCGCACCGAACTGCGCAGCGGTGACGTGGTGGAAGTGGTCACAGCGCAGGGTGCACGCCCCAACCCGGCCTGGCTGACCCATGTACGCACGGGCCGCGCCCGCTCCAAGATCAGGAACTACCTCAAGACCATGGAGCAGGAGGAGTCCCATGCCCTGGGGCGCCAGATGCTGGCCCAGGCGCTGCGCGGTGAGGGCCTGGCCCTGCCGAGCGAGGACCCGGGCGATGAAGCCGCGGCGGCCGTGTGGCAGCAACTGACACGCTGGTCTGGTTCGCGCTCGGCCGTGGAGTTGATGGTGGACATCGGCCTGGGCCGCAAGATCGCGGTCATCGTGGCCAAGCGGCTGGCGCAACTGCTGGCCGAACGCGGCACGCGCCCGGACGCGGTGACGCTGACGCTGGGGCACTTCGCCGCCGACGACGGCGGGCCCCGGCAAGGCGTGGTCTTCATCGACGGCACGCAGGAAGGCACGGTGCGCCTGGCCACCTGCTGCCGACCCATTCCGGGCGACCCCATCACCGGCTACCTGGGCAAGGGCGAGGGCCTGCTGGTGCACACGGCGGAGTGCCATACGGGGCGCCGGCTGTTCGAGCGCGACAGTGAGCGCTGGATGCACGTGGAGTGGGCCGAGGCCCCGGTGCGCACCTTCGAGACGGGCCTGCTGGTGATGGTGGTCAACAGCAAGGGAGCACTGGCCCAGGTGGCCACCGCCGTGAGCCGGGCCGAAGCCGACATCACCCATATCGACATGGGGCACGAGAAGGGCATGGAAAGCGCTGAACTGCGGTTGCTGGTCAGCGTGCGCGACCGTGCCCATCTGGCCGACGTGATGCGCGGCCTGCGTCGCACAGCCGTCGTCATGAAGGTCTCGCGCGTCAGACCTTGAGGGGGTGCTGGGGCACCGGGTAGCGCACCTCCAGCACCTCGATGGTCTCCACGCCGGCGGGCGTGACCAGCTTCACCTCGTCGCCCTCGCGGGCCTTGAGCAAGGCCCGCGCGATGGGCGAGATCCAGCTCACTTCGCCGGCCAGGCTGTCGCTTTCGTCGATGCCCTTGATGGTGACCGTGCGCCGCTCGCCGCGGGCGTTGGCGTAGGTGACGGTGGCTCCGAAGAAGATCTGGTCGCTGCCGTGGTGAGCGCAAGGGTCAGCCACCTCGGCGCGGTCCAGCCGCTTGGTCAGAAAGCGGATGCGGCGGTCGATCTCCCGCAGCCGCTTCTTGCCGTAGAGGTAGTCGCCGTTCTCGGAGCGGTCGCCGTTCTTGGCCGCCCAGGACACGGCCTCCACCACCTTGGGGCGTTCCACGTCCAGCAGCGTCATCAACTCCTCGCGCAGGCGGCGGTAGCCGGCCGGCGTCATGTAGTTGCGGGTGCCCGCCGGCAGGGGCGGCAGCGAAGGGTCGTCGTCGTCCTCGTCAGGCGCGGCGTCGCTCTCGCGGGTGAAGGCCTTGCTCATCGAGCTTCAGCGGATGAACTGGTCGATGAAGCCCTCGCCCAGCCCGTTGGCGGCGTAGTGGCGGCGGCACTTGTCGATGCGCGTGAACACGTCGTCGAAGCCCGTGCAACGGCCGTCCGGGTCCACGTAGATCATGGCGCCGTTGACCTGGAACATCGTGATCATCTCGTCCACGTCCGGGTCCACCACCAGGGTGTGGGTCTCACCGGGGGCCTCGTAGACGTAGGCGCCCTCGGTGGCCACCCAGTCGTGCTCCAGGTAGCGCCAGCGGCCCTTGATCACGTAGCCATGCACCGGCTGCGGGTGGCGGTGGCGCGAGAGCACGCCAGCGCGCCGCACGCGCAGCAGGTTCATCCAGTAGCCGCGCGTGGCCGACAGGCACAGCGGGCGGAACCAGACGTTGTCGTCCACCGGTACCCACACGCGCTCGTCGGTGGGCACCACGTCGGGCACCACCAGCTCGGGCGGCGAATCCTTGGGCATGGGGTGGCGGTAGGGCAGCCACTTGTCGGAGTCGGCGGGTACGGCTTGGGTCATGAGGAGGCTTCCGGTTGATGAAGGCGTGGGTCAGTTACGGGTCGTGCTCCTGATCCGTCTGGTCCAGCGGTGCGCAGGTGCAGGGTCCGGTCCGAGGTGTCACTCACGGAGTTCAAGCGCAGCCTCAGGCAATGAGGTAACCGCCATCCACCGGCAGCACCACGCCCGTGACGAAGGCGGCCGCCGGGCTGCACAGGAAGAGCACCGGCCCGGCCACGTCGGCGGGCGTGCCCCACCGGCCCAGTGGGGTGCGGCCGAGAATCTGCGCCGAACGGCCTGCATCGTCCTGCAGCGCCTGCGTCAGCGGCGTGGCGATCCAGCCTGGCGCCACCGCGTTCACCCGGATGCCGTCGGCGGCATAGGCAATGGCCAGACTCTTGGTCAGCTGGGCCACGCCGCCCTTGCTGGCGCTGTAGCCCGGCACCAGTCCGCCGCCGAAAAAGCTCAGCATGGAGGCGGTGTTGACGATGCAGCCCTTGCTCTCGCGCAGCGCCGGGCGGGCCGCGGCGGCCACGCGCATGGCGCCGTTGAGGTTGATGTCCACCACCTCGGCAAACACAGCCGGGTCCAGCTCGGCGCCGCGGCGGATCACGCCGGCGCAGCACACCACGGCGTTCAGCGCGCCCAGGCCTTCCACCAGCGCCTGCACCGCTGCGCCATCGCGCACATCCAGCAGCCGGTGTTCGACGTTGCCGGCGGGTGGGCGGGCCTGCGCCGCCTCAGCCGCGCGCGCCGCGTCACATTCGGCCGCCGTGGCGCCCGTGGCCACCACCTGGGCCCCTTGCCCGGCAAAGGCCGCCGCAATGCCGGCGCCAATGCCGCTGGTGCCACCCACCACCAGCACCCGTTGACCCGTGAAACTCATGTGTCGGCTCCTGTGACTGTGAGCGCCTGTTCTACCTCTTGCTTGCGCGGGATCGGCTCCACCGCGCCGTAGCCTTGCGTGGACAGGGCAGCGGCCGTGGCGGCATAACGGCCAGCCTGCCGCAGCGTGTCGCCCGCCACCCAGCGCGCCACGAAAGCACCGCCGAAGGTATCACCTGCGCCCGTGGCGTCCACCGGGCGGCAGGGGTGGGGCGCGATGCGGTGGCGCTCCTGCGCCGTGGCCACCAGCGCGCCCGCCTCGCCCAGCTTCAAGGCCACGACGCGCGCGCCGAACGTCAGGCAGTGGTCCACCAGCGCATCGGGGTCGTCCAGGCCGGTCAGTGCCCGCACGTCATCAAGGCTCGGCAGCGCGATGTCGCAGCGCTTCAGGGCCTCGGCCATCACCTCGCGGGCACGCGCCAGCGGCCAAAGCTTCAGCCGCAGGTTGGTGTCGAAACTCACGGCCACGCCCGCGGCGCGGGCCAAGTCCATGGCTGCGAAGCCCGTCTCGCAGGCCACATCGGAGATGGCCAACGAAATGCCCGACAGGTGCAGCACCCGCGCCGATGCGATGCGCTCGCGCGGCAATTGCGCAGGCGTCATGCGGCTGGCCGCACTGCCCTTTCGGAAGAAGTGGAAGTGGTGGCCCTGCGCGTCGTGCGTGACGAAGTAGATCGCGGTGAAGGCCTGCGGGTCGGCAGCCACATCGGCATGGTCGACGCCTTCGTCGTCCCAGAGGCGGCGCAGCATCTCGCCGTAGGGGTCCTCACCCAAGGCGCTGAGGTAGCCCACCCGCGCGCCCTGGCGGGCGGCGGCGATGGCGAAGTTCGAGGTGTCGCCGCCAAAGCCCTGCAGGTACAGCCGCCCGGCCCCCTGCCCCGTCTGGTTGAACTCCACCATGGGCTCGCCTAAGGCGAGGATGTCAGGCGCAGTGCGGGCCGTTGGCATGCTGGACATTCTGCACAGACGTGCGGGTGATCCTTTGGCCAGGGGCGATCATGGGTCGGAGGGCGCCAGCGCAGACTGCGGCAGGCCGAACACCTTGTCAAAGGCCCAGGTGAAGGCGATGGCGTAGACGAAGAAGTACAGCAGCAGCCCCACGTTGGCCAGGAACGCGTTCAGGAAGGTGGTCTCCAGCCACCAGGCCATGACCGGCACCAGGATGAGGGTGAGCCCGCCCTCGAAGCCGGCGCCGTGCGCCACGCGCCGGGACAGGCTGCGGCCCTTCACGGCCTGCCGGGACTCCCACCACTCGAAAGCTGCGTTGAACACATAGTTCCAGCACAAGGCAACCGCAGAGAGCACCACCGCCAGCGCCAGGGTGCTCGCCATCGGCTTGTCGAACAGCAAGCTCAGCACCGGCCCGACCAAGGCGATGGCGAACACTTCGTACAGGACGGCCTGCAGCACCCGACGGGTTCTGGGGGTCATGGTCTTCCCGCCCTGGCTCCAGGAGTCGCCCGCGACGTCACCGGATCCAGTGCGTCCGTGCAGCACCCGGTCCACCAGGGGGCAGGCAGTGGCAAACAGCAGATGTAGGCGGCACCGAGCAGCCCCATGGTCGGGATCAGAGCTTGTGAAGTATTCCGGCGCGCCCGAGCGGGCGTTCCAAAGGGTGCCGATCCAGGCGCAAAGCACAGCCGTAGCTCGGGCTACGGCGAGCATTTGCAACGACGAGCGGGGCCGTTTGGGGCGGACGAGCGGGTGT
>JBJTZN010000051.1:0-14660 GCA_046087245.1 Rubrivivax sp. | reverse complement strand
TCGCTGGGGCAGGGGGTGTTCGTCGGCAATGACGTGGTCATCGGCCGCAACGTCAAGATCCAGAACCAGGTCTCCGTCTATGACGCGGTGACGCTGGAAGACGATGTGTTCTGCGGGCCGAGCATGGTGTTCACCAACGTGCACAACCCGCGCGCGGCCGTGGTGCGCAAGAACGAGTACCGGCCCACGCTGGTTCAGCGCGGCGCCACGCTGGGGGCCAACTGCACCATCGTCTGCGGCACCACGGTGGGGGCGCATGCCTTTGTGGGTGCGGGTGCGGTGGTGTCGCGCGACGTGCCGGCGCACGCCCTGGCGGTGGGCGTGCCCGCACGGCGCGTGGGCTGGATGAGCGCCCACGGTGAGCGCCTGGCGCTGCCGGCGAGCGCACCCGCCGGGCAGGTGCTGGAGGCGGCCTGCCCAGCCACGGGAGCGCGTTATCGCTTGGTGGGGGACGTGCTCACGGCGCTGGACGGCGCAGTCTGATGCGGCCTCGAACCACGCCGACTGATCGCACCTCCGACTCCGCCCTGACACGCACCACGACTACCCGCAGCATCTCATGCAGTTCACCGACCTGAAGACCCAGTACGCCGCGCTCAAGGGCGACATCGACGCCCGCATCCAGCGCGTGCTCGACCACGGCCAGTACATCATGGGCCCGGAGGTGGCGGAGTTGGAGGCGGCGCTGGCCGCGCTTACCGGAGCCCGGCACTGCGTCACCGTGGCCAGCGGCACCGAGGCGCTGCTGATCGCCTTGATGGCGCTGGACTTCAAGCCGGGCGACGAGGTGATCACCAGCCCCTTCACCTTTGCCGCCACGGGCGAGGTGATCGTTCTGCTGGGCGGCAAGCCCGTGTTTGTGGACGTGGAGCCCGGCACCTGCAATCTGGACGCGTCGCTTGTGGAGGCGCGCATCACCCCGCGCACCCGGGCGATCATGCCCGTCAGCCTGTACGGCCAGGTGGCCGACATGGCGGAACTCAACGCCATCGCCGCGCGCCACGGGCTGGCGGTGATCGAAGACGCGGCGCAGAGCTTCGGGGCCGGCTACCAGGGACGGCGCAGCGGTGCGCTTTCGACCATCGGCTGCACCAGCTTCTTCCCGAGCAAGCCGCTGGGCTGCTACGGCGACGGCGGCGCGCTGTTCACCGATGACGACATGCTGGCGCAAGCGGCACGCGGGATCCGCGTGCACGGCCAGAGCGCGCGCTACACCCACACGCGCATCGGCGTGGGTGGGCGCATGGACACGCTGCAGTGCGCCATCGTGCTGGGCAAGCTGGGCCGCTTCGAGTGGGAGTTACAGCGCCGTACCACCTTAGGCGCGCGCTACACCGCGGCGCTGCAAGGCCTGCCTGGCCTGCGCACGCTCACCGTCAAACCCGATCGTGACTGCGTCTGGGGCCAGTACACGGTGTTCGTCGACGAGCGCTCGCGCGTGCAGGCGGCGTTGAAGGAGGCGGGTATCCCGACCGCCGTGCATTACCCCAAACCCCTGCACCACCAGGTGGCCTACGCCGCCCATTGCTGCCCGGACTGTTGCCCGGTGAGCGTGGACGTGGCCGGCCGCGTGCTGAGCCTGCCCATGAGCGCCGATCTCTCCGAGGCCGACCAGGACCGCGTGGTGGCGGCCTTGCGTGCCGCGTTGACTTCGTCCGTCGGAGCGCCAGCTTGAGACGGGGTGTTGAGGCTCTGGCGTCGTGGGCTCGGTTGGCCGGGGTGGCTGGGCCGGGCTGAGTTCACGCCCGCTGCCCCCTCAAGCCCGCTCAAACCCGCTCAAGGCGACGCGCCATGTCGCGCCCCACCTTCCTCTCCAGCGTCTTCACCGTGGCCGGTGGCACGGCCGTGGCCCAGGCTATCGCGCTGGCGGCGCTGCCCTTCATCACCCGGCTGTACCCGCCCGAGCTCTATGGCGGTTTCGTGATCTTCCTGGCCTGGGGCGGCTTCCTGCTGCCCGTGGTGTGCGCCCGCTTCGAGGTGGCCATTGCCCTGCCGTCCAGCCTGCGCGCGGCCTCCGCCGTGGCCTGGGGCAGCCTGGGCATCGCGACGGTCCTCTCCACGCTGTGTGCCCTGGCCGTGGCGGTGGCCTGGCTCCTGTACCCGCCGGCCCGCCAGGATGCGTTGGCCCTGCTGCCGCTGTACGTGCTTCTGGGAGGGGCAGTGCAGGTGCTGGGCAACTGGGCGGCGCGGGTGCACGCCTACCGGCGGCTGTCGCTGTCGCGCATCGTGCAGGCCGCGGCCACGGCCCTGCTGTCGCTGGCCTGGGTGCCGCTGTGGGGTGCCCAGGCCCTGGGCCTGGTGGTGGCCACGCTGGCGGGGCAGTTCATCGCGCTGGGCTTGCTGGCGCAGGGCCTGTCGCAGACCGGCTTTCGCCGCCGCGCCGCGCCGCGCCAGGTGTGGCGGCTGATGCGCCACTTCCGACGCCTGACGCTGTTCAACGTGCCGCATGTGCTGTCGGACGCTGCGCAGGGCTCGGGCCTGCCGCTGCTGATCGCGCACTTCTTCGGCGCGCCGGCCGCCGCCTACTACGCCTTCTCCACGCGGCTGCTGAAGGCCCCGCTGGGGCTGGTGAGCGGCGCAGTTTCCCAGGTGTACTACCCGCGCGCTGCCAGCCACCGCCATGATGACGCGCGGCTGCGCCGTGACGCGCTGCGCATCCTGGCGGTGTCCACCACGGCGATGCTGCTGGCCTGGCCGCTGCTGCTGCTGGTGCCGGATACGGCCTACGCCTGGGCCTTCGGTGCGGCCTGGGCGGAGGTGGGCCAGTACCTGCGGGCGCTGTCGCCCTGGATCCTGTCGGCCTTCGTGGCCGCCCCGTTGAGCGTGCTGTACCTGGTGAAGGAACGCTTTGGCCTGGACTTCTCCCTCGGGCTGGCGGGCTCGCTGCTGGCCTTCGCCCTGCTGGTGGGGGCGTGGTGGGCGTCGGGCGAGGTGATCGTCACCTTGTGGGTGCTGGCGCTGGGCATGACGGCCTACAACGCGCTGTCCACCTGGTTCGAGTTCCGCTACGTGCTGGGACGCAGGAGGACGCATGGCTGATCCGACGGCAGCTGCTGCACAGCCAGGTGGCTCTTTCAGTGAGCCTCACAGCAGGCCTGGTGATGCCGCCCCTCACGACCTCTTTGACGACCTGTTCGACGACCCGGTGATGCGCACGGCCGTCGGCCGGGCAGCGGGCCTGCGGGCGCTGGCGCCGCACGGCCTGTTCGAGCAGCGCCGGCTGGGCTTGCGGCGCTGGGAGTGGGCGCCCTACGGGCTGTACGCGCCGGTGTGCACCGAACCGCAGCGGGCCGAGGCCCTGGCGCAGTTCCTGAACCTTGCGCCGGGCCGGGCCTCGCAGGTGCGGGTGCAACTCAACCCGCTGTGCCCCGAAGCCGGGGGGCTGGCACAGCAGGCTGCGACGCAGGGCTGGCACGTGCTGCCGCGTGAAACCCACCTGCTGGACCTGCGCCCGGGCCTGCAGGCGCTGCGCTGCGGCTACCACGCCACCAAGCGCAACCAGATCGCCAAGCCGGTGAAACTCGACAGCCGCATCGCCCTGGCGCGCACCGAGGCCGACCTGCAGCCCTACTTTGAGGTCTACGCCCATTCCCTGCAGCGCTGGGGCCGCGCCGGCGCCTGGCCCTATCCGCGACAACTCTTCCTCGACCTGCTGCACAGCCCCGCCGCCCGCATCTGGACCCACCAGGTGCAGGGCCGGCTGGCCTGCGCCGTGGTGATGCTGGAGAGCCGCCACCAGGCGCTGTACTGGCAGGGCGTGTCGCGCATCGACGAGGACCAGAAGCCCGCTCACCCGATGGTTCGGCTGATGGACGCGGTGATCCAGGACCTTTGCGCGCGGGGCGTGCCGGTGCTGAACCTGGGTGCCAGCGAGGGGCTGCCGCAGGTGCGGCGGTTCAAGGAAGAGTTCGGGGCCCGACCCGCGGCCTACAGCACGCTGCTGTGGGAGTCCACCGCCTGGGGCTGGCTGCAGCGGGCGCGCGGCGTGTGGTCCGCGGTCGGATCGACTGCAGGGTCCCCGCTCAGGTCCCCAGAGCGGCACGCAGACCGCCCCGCAGACCGCCCCGCAGACCGGCCGGGATAATCTGCGGTTTGCACGCCAAGGGCGAGGGCATGGGCGGTGACGCGGCATCACCAAGGGGCACAGATGGCTGAAGTGGACTGGGACGCGCGGGCCCGGCAAGGGGTGGGACTGCAATCGGTGATCGACCCCGGGGACCGCAGCGGCCTGAAGAACGGGCTGATCGACCGCATCCAGTGGGGCGTGGTGCAGCCCTGGGCCCGCACCCGGCGCAAAGTGCTGGACTATGGCTGCGGCATCGGCCGCTTTGCCCGTCGCATCACGGACGCCGGCTCGGCCTACTGCGGCGTCGACGCGTCCGCGGCCATGATCGAGGCAGCGCGCCGCGCCCATCCGTCCGGCGGGGCCACCTTTGAACACGCGCCGAGCCTGCCCTTGCCGCTGGACACCGGCCGCTTCGATGGCTGCCTGACCGTCGGCGTGCTGCAGTGCCTGACCACCGCCGACGGCCAGGCGCTGAAGGCCGCGGTGGCCGAGCTGGCGCGCGTTCTGCAGGCCGGCGGCGAGTTGCTGATGATCGAGCAGGCCAGCGCCTCGGGCCGGCACTCCGGCTCGGTCAGCCACAGCACCTCGGAGCAGGATTACCTGGACGCGCTGGCCCCGCACTTCGAGGTGCGGGAGCTGCAGCGCATCCGCCTGTCCACGCTGACGCGGCCCAGCGCGGCCTACCTGCGCTGGGGCGCAGCTTGGCCGGCGCGCGGTGCCGTGGAAGGCTGGCTGGCGCGGCGCGAGCTTGCCCGGGCGCGCGGGGCCGACGCCGCCGCGTTGCAGGCTCAGGTCTATCACGACGTGGCGATCCGCGCGTCGCGCCGCGCCTGACGCAGGCCGGACCGTCAAGGCCCGCCCGAAAGCCTGTCGGCCCGTGACGCCTGCTGGGTTCCCTGCGCAAGAACCGATGGCCTCTCGCCAGGACACGCTCAAGGACGTCGGTCCCGTGCTCGTCGTGGGCCCGCATTCCGTGCATGTCCGGCGCTTCGTGGCCGGCCTGTGCGAGGCGGGTCGGGACGTGGTGCTGGTGACGAACGCACCCGAACCGATGCTGTCCCATGAGCGCCTGCGGGAGCAGGTCCACCTGAGCCTGCGCGTGTGGGCCTGGCGCACGCCGGCCCGCCTGCGCGCGTTGATCGAGCGCTGGCAGCCCGCGGTGGTCCATGTGCACCAGGCCGATGCCACCGCCTGGCATGCGGTACGGGCGGCGCGGCCCACAGGTGCGCCGGTGGTGCTGACGCTCTGGGGTTCCGACGTGCTGAGCCTGCCCCACCGCGGCTGGTGGCAGCGCGCGATGGTGCGCCGTGCATTGCGGGGCGCAGCGGCCTGGACGGCGGACGCGAAGGTGCTGCTGCGCGCCGCGCAGGCCATTGCCGGTGCCGATGCGCCGCCCTGGCGCGAGTGGATTCCCCTGGGCATCGACGAGGCGCCAGACTTGGGTGCCGCGGCACGTGAGCGCCGCATCCTGTCGTGCCGGCTGCACAAGCCGCTGTACCGCATCGATGCCATCGTGCGCGCCTTCGCGCAGGCCGCGCCCGAGTTGCCGGGCTGGGTGCTGGAAGTGGCTGCTGCAGGCGAACAGACGCCGGCGCTGCGCGCACTGGCGCAGTCCCTGGGGGTGGCCGACCGGGTGGCCTTCACCGGCATGCTCGCCGCCCCCCAGCTGGCCCAGGCCTATCGCCGCAGTGCGCTGTTCGTCAGCGTGCCCGAGTCCGACGGTACCTCGGTGAGCCTGCTCGAAGCCATGGCCGCAGGCTGCCTGCCGGTGCTGGCCGACCTGCCGGCCAACCGCGAGTGGGTGCGCGACGGGGAGAACGGGCTCCTCGTTGGAGAAGGGGCTGCGGCGCTGCCTGTCCCCCCCGAACCTGCCCATGAACATGCCTTGGCTGTGGCTTCGATCCGCCCAGGCCTGGTGGACACGCTGGCCCACGCCCTGATGCGCGGTGCGCGCTGGTGGTCCGAAGGCGGCTGGAACGACAGCGGCCGTGTGCTCAACCAGGCCCTGATCGCCCAACGCGCCACGCTGCGGGCCAACATCCAGCAGTTCCTGGCGCTGCACCAACGGCTGACCTCGCCTGGGCGCCCCATCGTCCACCTCACCACGGTGCACCCGCGCGACGACATCCGCATCTTCCGCAAGGAGTGCGTTTCGCTGGTCCAGGCCGGGTACCAGGTGGTGCAGATCGTGGGCGACGGGCAGGGCGATGCGCAGGTGCAGGGCGTGCGCATCCTGGACCTTGGCCCCCGGCCGGCCGGGCGCGTGGCGCGCATGCGCGAGCAGCCCGCCAAGGCCCTGGCGGCGGTGCGGCGCTGCCGCCCGGCGCTGGTGCACCTGCACGACCCCGAACTGCTGCCCCTGGGCGCGAAGCTGGCGCGCGAAGGCCTGACCGTGGTCTATGACGCGCACGAGGACGTGCCGCGCCAGTTGCTGACCAAGCAATGGATTCCTGCCTGGGCGCGGCGCCCCCTGAGCGCGGCCTTCGAGGTTTATGAGAACCACCTGGTGCGCCAACTGGCTGCCGTGGTCGGCGCCACGCCGCACATCACGCAGCGCTTCGCCGCCGTGGCCCGGCACAGCGTGAATGTCAGCAACTTCCCGTTCCTGGACGAGCTGGCGCCTGACGTCGCTTCGTTTCCCTCGAGCGCTGGGGGGGCTGACGGTATCTCCAGCGCTCCCGCGGCCGGTGCTGGTCGCCTGCCGCCCGCAGGCAGCACGCCGCGCGAGAACGCCGTGTGCTACGTCGGCGGCATCTTCCTCACGCGCGGGGCCTTCAGCATGGTGCGGGCGCTGGCCTTGCTGCCCGGCGTGCGCCTGCTGCTGTGCGGACGCTTCGAGGACGCCGCCACCGAGGCCGCCCTGCGTGCCGAGCCCGGCTGGGCCCAGGTGGATTACCTGGGTGTGCTGGGCCGCGACGGCGTGCGCGAGGTGATGGCGCGCTCGCGCGCCGGGCTCGTGACCCTGCTGCCGCTGCCCAGCTACCTGGACTCGTTGCCCATCAAGATGTTCGAGTACATGTCGGCCAGCCTGCCGGTGATCGCCTCGGACTTCCCGCTGTGGCGCGACATCGTGCAGCGCCACGCCTGCGGCCTGTGCGTGGACCCGGCTGACCCGGCCGCCATCGCCCAGGCCATCCGCCAGGTGCTGGACGACCCCGCGGCGGCGCAGGCGATGGGCCGGGCCGGGCGCGAGGCCGTCCACGCCCACTACCATTGGCCGCGTGCCGAGGCCGAACTGCTGGGGCTGTACCGCGGCCTGCTGCCGCCGTCGACCGTGAGTTCGCCCTGACACGGTCTGGCCCCTGAACCCCGTTTCCAGACACTCGCCACCCGCCTTGAACATCCTGCTCATCAACCACTACGCCGGCACCCCGGCCCTGGGCATGGAGTACCGGCCGTACTACCTGGCCCGGGAGTGGGTGCGCCTGGGCCACCGGGTGATGATCGTCGCTGCCTCGTACTCGCACTACCGCGCCCACCAGCCCATCCCCGGCGACGAAACCTTGGACGGCATCAGCTACCGCTGGCTGCCTGTCCCGGCCTACACCGGCAACGGCTGGGCGCGCATGCGCAATGTGCTGTCCTTCCTGAGCCAGCTCTGGACGCAGGCGCCTGCGCTCGTGGCCACGCAACGCCCTGATGTGGTGATTTCCTCCAGCACCTATCCGCTGGACACCTGGGTGGCGCGTCGCATCGCGCAACTCGCCGGGGCCCGCCTGGTGCACGAGGTGCACGACCTGTGGCCGCTGTCGCCCGTGGAGCTGTCGGGCATGTCGCCCTGGCACCCCTTCGCGCTGATCTGCCAGTCGGCCGAGGACGCCGCCTACCGGCACAGCGACGCCGTGGTGTCCATGCTGCCCAAGGTGCATGCGCACATGGCACGCCGGGGGCTGGACCTCCGAAAGCTGTCCATCGTGCCCAATGGCGTCAGCCCCGAGGAATGGAGCGTCCCGCTCGAGCCGCTGCGGCCCGACGTGGCGCAGGTGCTGGACGCCGCTCGGAGCGCAGGCGCGGTCATCGTGGGCTATGCCGGCTCCATGGGCCGGCCCAACGCGCTGGACGTGCTGCTGGACGCGGCGCGTCTGCTGGCCGACCGGCCGCTGCGTTTCGTGCTGGTAGGTGACGGCCACGAGCGCGAGCGCCTGGCCGCGCGCATCGGCGCGCAGGGACTGTCCCAGGTGGCGCTGCTGGCCCCCATCCCCAAGGCGCAGGTGCCTGCCTTTCTGGCCGGCATTGACATCGCCTACCTGGGCTGGCAGCGTCAGCCGCTGTACCGCTTCGGCATCGCGCCCAACAAGCTCATGGACTACATGATGGCGGCGCGGCCCGTGTTGCATTCGGTGGAGGCCGGCAACGATCCGGTGGCCGAGTCCGGTTGCGGCCTCACCGTGGCGCCAGAGTCGGCCGAGGCGGTGGCGCGCGGCCTGCGCCAACTGGCCGCCCTGAGCCCGCGCGAGCGCCGGCAATTCGGCGAGCGCGGCCGGGCCTATGTGCTCCAGCACCACGCCTACCCGGTGCTGGCGCGGCAGTTCCTGGCGGCCCTGGGGAGGGCAGGGTGAAACGACCGGCCCACGAGCCCACTGCCGTGGCCGAGCGCTACGCACGCCGCGGCGCGACCGAGCGCTACAGCCTGCTGCAGCCCGATGTCTGGCTCAGCGTGCAGGAGCGCCAGCGCGCCATGCTGCGCCTGTTCGCCGCGCTGGGCTGGCGCACGCTGGCCGACCGGCACTTGCTGGAGGTGGGCTGCGGCAGCGGCGGCAACCTGCTGGAGATGCTGCGGCTGGGCTTCGCGCCCGAGCATCTGGTCGGGGTGGAACTGCTGCCCGAGCGCCTGGCCGCAGCGCGCCGCCGCCTGCCGCAGGCCGTCACCTTGTTCAGTGGCGATGCCTCGCAGGTGCCACTGCCCGCAGCGCAGGCGGATGTGGTGCTGCTGTCCACGGTGTTCTCCTCCCTGCTGGATGACGCCTTCCAGCAGCAACTGGCCCACGCCGTCTGGCGCGCCGTCAAGCCAGGCGGGGGCGTGCTCTGGTACGACTTCACGGTGAACAACCCGCGCAACCCGGATGTGCGTCGCGTGCCCGTGGCGCGCATCCGGCAGCTGTTTCCGCTGGGGCAGGTGCGGGCGCAGCGCCTGACGCTGGCGCCGCCGCTGGGCCGCGCCGCTGCCCGGGTGCACCCTGCACTGTGGAGCCTGCTGAACCTGCTGCCTTTCCTGCGCACCCACGTGCTGGCCTGGGTGCAGAAGTGATGTTCACGCCCCCCGATCAGAACCCCAGTCCCGGCGCCCGCCTCCCTCAGCCGCAGGGCCCGCGTCAGGACACGCCCTGGCACCGCCTGGACCGCCTGCTGGCGCGGTTGCGGCCCCACCGCGAGCCGGTGTCGCTGCTGGTGGACGGCGCGGTCATCGCCCTGGCCTGGAACGTCACCTACCTCTTCCGTCTGGGCTTTGACCGCTGGCTCAGCGCGCGCCCGGCCTACGACACCTGGGTGTTGCTCGGCATCGTGGTGACCTACCTCGCGGCCTTCGCCTTGGCCCGCGTGCCCCAGGGCATGTGGCGCTTTGCCGGCTTCGGTGACATCCGTCGCCTGACCCTGGCCTGCGCCGCCGCAGGGGGGCTGGCGGCCGTGGCGGTGATGGCCCTGGGCTTGAGCAAGGTGCCGCGGGCCGTGCTGGCGCTGCACCCGGTGGTGGCGCTGATGGGCGTGTGCCTGGTGCGCGTGGGCTACCGCATGCTGTACGAGCACGCACGCTCGCGCATCACGGGCGGCGGCGAGGGCACGGCCCGGCGCGCCCTGGTGCTGGGCGCGGGCGAGGCCGCGCGCCGCTTGCTGGCGGGCATCCACCAGCAGGGCTGGACGGTGGTGGCGTTGCTGGACGATGACCCGGCCAAGCACGGCGCCCGCATCGCCGGGGTGCCCGTCCTGGGCCCGCTGTCCCGCATGGACGACCCCGTGCTGCGCTCAGCCGCCACGCACCTGGTGGTGGCGCTGCCCTCGCTGCGCGGCGCGGCCAAGCGCGTGCTGCTGGAGCGCGCGGCACGCACCGGCCTGCACGTGCTGACGGTGCCCAGCGCCGACGAATTGCGCTCGGGGCTGGAGGTCTCGCGCGTGCGCGAGATCGAACCCGAAGACCTGCTCGGCCGCGACCCGGTGGCGCTGGACGAGGCCGGGCTGGCGGGCGTGCTGGGCGGGCGCACGGTGCTCATCACCGGGGCGGGCGGCAGCATCGGGGCGGAGCTGTGCCGCCAGGTGGCGCGCCAGGGTCCGGCGCGGCTGGTGCTGGTGGAGCTGAGCGAGTTCAACCTCTACACCATCGAGCAGGAACTGTCCGAACAGTTCCCGGCCCTGGAACTGGTGCGCCTGGTGGCCGACGTGAAGGACCCGCTGCAGATCGGCAGCGTGCTGCAGCGCTGGCAGCCGCAGGTGGTGTTCCATGCCGCAGCCTACAAGCATGTGCCGCTGATGGAGCAGGGCAACGCCTGGGCGGCGCTGCGCAACAACACGCTGGGCACCTGGCGCACGGCCCAGGCCGCGGCCCAGGCCGGTGCCGAGCGCTTCGTGCTCATCAGCACCGACAAGGCGGTGAACCCCACCAGCGTGATGGGAGCGACCAAGCGCGCGGCCGAGATGGCGCTGCGCACGCTGGCCGCGCAGCATCCAGCCACGCGTTTCATGGCGGTGCGCTTCGGCAACGTGCTGGGCAGCAGTGGCAGCGTGATTCCGAAGTTCAAGGAACAGATCGCACGCGGCGGCCCGGTCACGGTGACGCACCCGGAGATCATCCGCTACTTCATGACCATCCCGGAGGCGGCGCGCCTGGTGCTGCAGGCCGCGGCCACGGGCGAGTCCGGCCAGGTGCTGGTGCTGGACATGGGTGAGCCCGTGCGCATCGTGGACCTGGCGCGCCAGCTCATCCGCCTGGCCGGCCACACCGAGGACGAGATCGGCATCGAGTACTCCGGCCTGCGGCCCGGGGAAAAGCTCTACGAGGAACTGCTCGCCGACAACGAGACCACGGTGCCCACGGCGGTGCCTCGCCTGCGGGTGGCGCGCCTGACCGACGCGCCGCAGGCCGCGGCCGAGGTGCAGGCGCTGCTGGCCTGGGCCGATGATCCGCAGCCGCGCGAGGACGCCGAGGTCAAGGCCTGGCTGGCGCGGGTCGTGGTCGAATGTCGGCTGCAACCTGCCTGAACGCGCGCCGCGCTCATTGCCGCTGCTGCGCGCCCCATGCCTGAGAAAACCCTTGTCCGCCTCCGCCCCACCCCCCGCTCCATCCCCTGCGGCCTTGCCCTTCCTGCCGTTTGCCTTGCCCGAAATTGGCGACGAGGAGATCGCCGAGGTCGTGGACACGCTGAAGTCTGGCTGGGTCACCACAGGCCCCAAGGCCAAGCGCTTCGAGGCCGACTTTGCGGCATTTCTGGGCGACCCATCGCTGCAGTGCATTTCGGTCAACTCCGCCACGGCCGGCCTGCACCTCGCCCTCGAAGCCCTGGGCATCGGCCCCGGTGACGAGGTCATCACCACCACCCACACCTTCACCGCCACGGCCGAAGTGGTGCGCTACCTGGGTGCGGACGTGAAGCTGGTGGACTGCGACCCGGTCACGCTGAACATCGACCCTGCGGCGGTGGAGGCTGCCATCGGCCCGCGCACACGGGCCCTCGTGCCGGTGCACTTCGCGGGGCGTGCGGCCGACATGACGCGCCTGCTGGCCATCGCACAGCGCCACGGCCTGAAGGTGGTGGAAGACGCCGCGCACGCGCTGCCCACCACCAGCGGTGGCGCCCTGGTGGGCACGCTGGCCAGTGACGCCACGGTGTTCAGCTTCTACGCCAACAAGACCATCACCACCGGCGAGGGCGGCATGCTGGTCACGCGCGACGCCGCGCTGGCCGCCCGGGCGCGCGTGATGCGCCTGCACGGCATCAGCCGCGACGCCTTCGACCGCTTCAGCGCCCAGGTGCCGAGCTGGTACTACGAGATCGTGGCGCCCGGTTTCAAGTACAACCTGACCGACATCGCGGCGGCGCTGGGCATCCACCAGTTACGCCGGGTCAACGACTTTCAGCGCAAGCGCGAGCAGTTGGTGGCCTGGTACGCGCAAGCCTTGCAGGGCCTGCCGCTGCAATTGCCGGCCGGCCCGGCCCCGGGCGATGTGCACGCCTGGCACCTGTACGTGGTACGGCTGGCCGAAGGGGCGCCCGTGGGACGCGACCTCCTGATCGAGGCCCTGTACGCCCAGGGCATCGGCTGCAGCGTGCACTACATCCCGCTGCACCTGCAGCCCTACTGGCGCGACCGCTATGGCCTGATCCCCGCGCAGTTCCCGCACAGCCAGCACGCCTATGAGCGCATGCTCAGCCTGCCGCTATACACCCGCATGACCGAGGCCGACGTCGAGCGCGTGGCCCGCGCCCTGCGTCAGGTGTTGGGGTAGGCCCGAGTCGCAGGCGCTCAGGCCTCGGCGTACTCCGTGGCGGCCTCAGCCAGTGCCGTGGGACCTGGGGTGGGCACAGTGGCGACCGTGGAGCCTGCAGTGGGGGTCGTCGTGGCAGTGCCGCCCGTTCCCAGCGCGGTGTCGCGGGCCAGTTCCCGCATCAACTTCTTCTCTGCGGTCGTGAGCGGGCGGCCCAGTTGCTGGCTCAGGCGCAGCAGCAGGTGGCGGTCGGCTTCCTGGGGCAGGCCGCGCAAGGCGGGCAGTTCGGCCTCGAGTTCCTGCCGGTCCTCCACTGGCAGGTCGTCCCACCAGCTGTTGACCATGGGCTGCAGGGCATGGCGCATCTCCTGGAATTCTTCGGGCGAGGGGCCCATGGCGCGCTGCCGTCCGGCGCGGTGGTCCGCGCCCTCCTGGTGCGGGGCCCAATCCCGCCCTTCCCGCACGTCACGCCCTTCGCGACCGTCGCGCCCATGCGGCGAGCCTGAGCGTTCGATCATCACGCTGCCGTCACCCCACAGAGCGCGGGCCAGGTCTTGGCCGCGCACGATGCAGCGCTCGTCGGCTTGGCGCAGCAGCGCCGACCAGGCCGCGTCGGACTTCGCCAGCGTGTCCGGATCTTCCGCAGACTCGTCACCCAGCAGGCACACGGTGATACCTTGCAATTGCACGGCATCCACCACGGGCAGCAGGCGGTCGTCGTCGGTCAGCAGCAGCACACGGTCGTAGCCCGGGTGCTCGGCCAGACCCAGCAGGTCGCGTGCCATGGCCAGCGTCAGCGAGGCACCGGCGTCGGCCGTCTCGGGTGCCACCCAGCGGTGCACCATGCCTGGCTGGGCGCGCTCCGGGCGCTCGCTGGCATACCAGTAGATGCGGGCCAGCCCGGCGGGCTGACCTTGCGCCTCCAGGGCGGCTTCCAGGCAAACCCGCAGCCGGTCCAGACGGGGGGCGACGGTGTCGTCCTGATCGGCCAACCAGGCCAGGTAGCGGGCATCGACCATGGCCAGGCAGCGCTCGCGCCGGGCGCGCACGGGGCGGCGAAGGGGGGTGTCGGCAAAGGCGTTCATGCGATAAGGATGGCCAGGCCATCGCGGGCTGAGCGAAAGTGGATAGGGTGATGAGGGACGGTCATCGGCGGTAGTGATAAGTCGCGGTGATCTAAAGCCACCTGCGAAGTCATGACAGCTCCCTGAACCTTCATTATCCAGGCAAGCCGGGCCAATCGCAGTGTGGCCACGGTATGCTGGTTCGCCCATGCCCAAACGCATCTTTGATCTGGTTCTCAGCGCCCTGGCGCTGGTGCTGCTGGCGCCCGCCTTTGCGCTGATCGCCTTGGCCATTCGGTGGGACTCGGCCGGCCCGGTGCTGTTCCGCCAGGAGCGCGTCGGCCGCGGCGGGCGAGCCTTTCGCATCCGCAAGTTCCGCACGATGGTGATGGATGCGCCCTTGCAAGGCCCGGCCCTCACCATCGGGCAGGACCCGCGCATCACCCGCGTCGGGGCCTGGCTGCGCCGCACCAAGCTTGACGAACTGCCGCAGTTGATCGACGTGCTGCGGGGTGACATGAGCCTGGTGGGTCCGCGACCCGAGGTGCCGCAGTACGTCGCGCAGTACCCGGCGGACCTTCGCGCGCGCGTGCTCTCGGTGCGTCCGGGCATCACCGACCCGGTGTCGCTCAAGCTCGCCGACGAAGCCAGCGTGCTGGCCGCCTCCAGTGACCCCGAGCGCACCTATCGCGAGGAACTGCTGCCGGCCAAGCTGCGCGAGGCCGTGGCCTACGCCGAGCAGGCCAGCCTGTGGAGCGACCTGCGCATCATCGCGGCCACGGTGCATGCGCTGTGGTTCAAGAAAGCTGCAGACGAGGTGCGGCACCCCAGGTGAAGCAGCAAAGGGTGGGCGCGCTGGTCTGAGGGCACGCCGTGCAGCAGGAGCGGCCGGTCAACCCGGAGAAGACCAAACCGCCAGGTCCGCAAGAACACCGCACCGGGCAGCGGGCGTTCGTGTGGGCCTGCGATTGTTTATTGAGATTTCCCTAAATGGTGACATCACCACAAGCTGGCCTGTTTCCAGCAGGCGGCAATGATTGCGGGCCGGCGCTGAGCGCTCTGGAGCTTGCTGCGAGCGGTGGTGTTGAGCTCATTGAGGGTGCCTGGGCAGAAG
>JBJTZN010000050.1:0-4640 GCA_046087245.1 Rubrivivax sp. | reverse complement strand
ATGGTGGAGGCCACGGCGCTGCCATGAGGTTTTCCCCGAAGCTTTCGATGGAGTGGCTGCAGGACCTGCCGGGCCGCAGCACCGGGCCCCACGTCGCGTGGCCGGTCACCGCCCGTGTGCAACGCTGGTTCGACGCACGGCTGCCGCTGGCCGACCACCACCGGGCAGGACAGCGCAACATCTACATCGTGCCCACGGGCGCGGGCCTGGTCTTCGGTGCCTTGCTGGCGGTGCTGCTGCTGACCAGCATCAACTACCAGCTCAGCCTGGGCTACGCCCTGACCTTTCTGCTGGGCGGCAGCGCCCTGGCGTCCATGCACATGACGCACGCCACCCTGCGCGGCCTGCGGCTGCACCTGCGCGCCGGGCCGCCGGCCTTTGCGGGCGGCCATGCCGACCTGGAGATCACCCTGGACAACCCCGGCGCACGGCGCCACGGCATCGGCCTGGGCTGGCGAGACCAGACCGAACGGGCCTGGACGGATGTGCCGGCGCACGGCCTGTGCTCGCTGCACCTGCCCCTGCCGCTGCCGCAACGCGGCTGGCAGCCGGTGCCCGCCTTGGTGGCCGAGACGCGCTTCCCCATGGGTCTGTTCCGGGCGTGGACGGTCTGGCGGCCGGCGGCGCGGGTGCTGGCCTGGCCGCGACCCGAGCACCCGGCGCCCCCTCTGCCGCTGCGCGGCGGCACGGACCGGCAGGCGCCGGCCGCGGCATCGGCGCCCCTGCCGGCGCGTGCGGCCGACGAGGTGGCCTTCGACGGCGTGCGGCCCTGGCGCAGCACAGACACCTGGCGCCAGGTGGCGTGGAAGAAAGTGGCCCGCACGGGCGAACTCGTCAGCCGCGAGGCTGCCGCGGCCGCAAGCGGGCCGCTGTGGCTGGACGAGGCTGCGGCCCGATCACCCGAGGGTGATGCCGAGCAAGGTCTGTCCCGCCTGGCCGCCTGGGTGCTGGCCGCCGAGCGGGCGGGCCTGGCGGTGGGTCTGCGCCTGGGCGGGCACGAATGGGCGGCAGGGTCGGGCGAGGCGCACCGGCGCGCCCTGCTGGATGCTCTGGGCGCCTGGCAACCGGCGCCCCGGGGCGGCTAGGTGGGCATCCTGTCATTCGGCGCGGCAGGCAACGCCTGGCGCCGCTTGCCGCGCGATAGCCGCGACATGCTGTTTCTCGTGGCCGTGGCTGCCTGGACCGTCGCGCCGCACCTGCTGCGCCGGCCGGCCTGGTTCGGCATCGGGGTGGCCGCCGTGCTGGCCTGGCGCGTGCACCTGACCCTCACCGGCAGGCCCCTGCCGGGCCGCTGGACGGTGGTGGCGCTGCTGGGGCTGGCCGCTGCGGCCACGGCCTGGCACGAGGGCACGCTCATCGGCCGCGAGGCCGGGGTGTCGATGCTGGTGGTGCTGCTGGCGCTGAAGACGCTGGAACTGCGCGCCCGGCGCGATGCGATGGTGCTGTTCTTCCTGGGCTTCTTCGTGGTGCTGACGAACTTCCTGAGTTCGCAATCCCTGGGCACGGCCGCGGCCATGATGGTGGCCGTGTGGGGCTTGCTGAGCGCGCTGGTGCTGGCCCACATGCCTGCGGGGCGGCCGCCCCTGCGCGCGGCCGGCGTCGTGGCGCTGCGCGCCGCCGCCCTGGGCGTGCCGGTGATGCTGGTGCTGTTCCTGCTGTTCCCGCGCATCGGCCCGCTGTGGGGCCTGCCCGAGCAGACCACGGGGCGCACCGGCTTGTCCGGATCGCTGGAACTGGGCGGCGTGGCCGAGATCGCTGCCGATGACGCCATCGCGCTGCGCGTGCGCTTCCAGGGCCCGCCGCCGCCGCCTTCGGCGCTGTACTTCCGCGGCCCCGTGCTGTCCTGGTTCGACGGCCGCACCTGGACGCGCGACCCGCCGCCCGGCAGCGGCCGCCCGCCCTGGGCCGTGTTGCTGCCGCAGGACCTGCAGACCATAGGCACGCCCGTGGCTTATGAGATGACGCTGCAGCCCAGCCGCCTGCCCATGCTGCCGCTGCTGGAGGGCACGACGGCGCCGCTGGACGTGACCCCGGCCGATGCCCTGCAGAGCGTGGAGCTGCGCGGTGACCTGCAATGGCAGGTGACGCCGCCCGTGGCTTCGGTGCTGCAGGTGCGGGCGCAGGCCTGGGCCCAGTTTCGCCACGGCACCCGCGCCGGGGCCTTCGCCCTGCGGGACCTGGTGGACCTGCCGCCCGGCTTCAACCCCCGCACCATGGCCTGGGCGGCTGAACTGCGCCGCCAGCCCGGGCTGGCCACCGCCGACGCCCGCACCCTGGCCAACGCCGTGCTGTCGCACATCGGCCGCGCGGGCTACCTCTACACCTTCTCACCCGGCACCTACGGGCGCGACGCGGTGGACGAGTTCTGGCTGGACCGCCGCGCCGGCTTCTGCGAGCACTTCGCCTCGGCCTTCGTGGTGGTGATGCGCGCGCTGGACGTGCCCGCGCGCATCGTCACGGGCTACCAGGGGGCCGACCCCGCGCCGGTGGACGGCTGGTGGGTGGTGCGCCAGCACCACGCCCATGCCTGGGCCGAGATCTGGCAACCCGGCGAAGGCTGGCTGCGCGTGGACCCCACCGCCGCCGTGGCGCCCGAGCGCATCGCGCGCAGCCGCAACCTCATCCCACCGCCAGGCCTGATCGGCCAGGCCGTGGCCACCGTGAACCCTCAACTGCTGCTGGGCCTGCGCCACCTGTGGGAGCGCGTGGACCAGCGCTGGAACCAGTGGGTGCTGGGCTATTCCCAGGTGCAGCAGTTCAACCTGCTCAAGAGTCTGGGCGTGCAGACGCCGGACCTGCTGGACCTGGCGCACGCCCTGCTCGGCCTGCTGGTGGCAGCCGCATTGGCGGGCACCGCTTGGGCCGCCTGGGACCGCCGCCAGCGCAGCCCCTGGCAACGCACCCAGGCCTTCGTGGCGCGGCGGCTGCAGCGCTGCGGCGTGCCCTGCCCGGCCCACGAAGGCCCGCGCGCCTGGGCCCGGCGGGTGCAGCAGACGCTGGGCGACCCCGGGCAGGCGCTGGCCGACACCCTGATCGAGCTGGAACGCCTGCGCTACGGCCCGCAAGCCGACGCCACCGGGCAGGTGCCCAGGGCCTGGCAGCAGCGCTTCCGCCAGGCCGCAAAGCTGGCGCGTCAGCGCCCACCCCCTGCACAAGCGCAGGCAGGCGCGATAGGCTCTGTCCCGTGATGAACGGGCCACGTCTTGAACCCCGCCGCCGGCCGGCACGGCTCCAGGCCTCCATGAACGGCACCCGCCGGCCTTGCGCAATGCTCACCCGGCACGGGCTCGCCTGGGTGGCGGCCAGCGCGCTGATCTGCGCGGGCGCCGGCCTCAGCGCCAGGCCAGCCTTCGCGCAAAGCGTGCAGGAAGCGCCAGACCCAGCCAATCCGGCAAGTTCGCAGGCCAGCCCCAAGGGCAGCGCCAAGACCGCGACTGCGGCCAAGGGCCCCTCCCCTGGGAAAGCGTCGAAGTCCGCCAAAGCCAAGAAGACTGCGGCCGCCAGCGCCACCGCCAGCGCGGCCAAAGCCGCCCCCGCTGCCCCCGCCTACGGCCGGCGCGACGACGTGCTGCGCTTCGCCGCCGAGGTGGCCGCGCGCCACGGGCTGGAGCCGGCCACGCTGGAGCGCCAACTGGGCGAAGCGCGCAGGCTGCCCTCGGTGCAACGCCTGATCATGCCGCCGCCCGCGGGCACGGCGAAGAACTGGGCCGCCTACCGCGACCGCTTCGTCGAGCCGCAGCGCATCCAGGCCGGGCTGGCGTTCTGGCGCGCCCACGAGCGCTGGCTGGAAGCCGCCGAGGCCCGCTGGGGCGTGACCGCCTCGCTCATCGTCGGCATCATCGGCGTGGAAACCTTCTACGGCCGGCACATGGGCAGCTTCCGCACCCTGGACGCCCTGGCCACCCTGGCCTTCGACTTCCCGCCCGGCCGGCGCGACCGCAGCGAGTTCTTCCGCTCCGAACTGGAGCACCTGCTGCTGCTGGCCCACCGCGAGCAGATGGACCCAGCCAGCTACACCGGCAGTTATGCCGGCGCGCTGGGTCTGCCGCAGTTCATGCCCGGCAGCCTGAACCGCTGGGCCGTGGACTTCGACGAAGACGGCCACATCGACCTGCACCGCAACCCGGCCGATGCCATCGGCAGCGTGGCGCACTACCTGGCCGCCTTCGGCTGGGTGCGCGACATGCCCACCCACTACGCCGTGGCCGCGCCCGTGGACGTGAGCGACCGCGCCGTGCTGCTGGCCCCGGACATCCTGCCCAGCTTCACCGCCGCACAGTTCAGCCAGCGCGGCGCCGAACTGCCCGAACCCGCCCGCCAGCACGACGGCCTGCTGGCCCTGGTGGAACTGCAAAACGGCGATGCCGCCCCCAGCTACGTGGCCGGCACCAGCAACTTCTACGCCGTCACCCGCTACAACTGGAGCAGCTACTACGCGATGGCGGTGATCGAACTCGGGCAGGCGGTGCGAAGGGTGTATCGGGCAGCGCCGTGATTTCTATTGAGATTTCCCTAAATGGTGACATCACCACAAGCTGGCCTGTTTCCAGCAGGCGGCAATGATTGCGGGCCGGCGCTGAGCGCTCTGGAGCTTGCTGCGAGCGGTGGTGTTGAGCTCATTGAGGGTGCCTGGGCAGAAG
>JBJTZN010000049.1:0-10919 GCA_046087245.1 Rubrivivax sp. | reverse complement strand
CACAAATCTGGCCGCCAGCGCGCTGCGCCACGATGACCTGCCTGCTTTGAACCGGGGTGAGGCATTCGGTGGGCACGCTGTTCGCAAGCAGCAAGCCTGTAACATGGCTCGGCTGGTTTCATGCCACCAGCCAGCCTGTGCCCGCTACTTCGCCTATCTGTCTGATGGTCGGGTGGTTCCCAGCCTAGCCTTGGGTGCCGCTGAGGTCGATCGGGCTCAATACACCATCGACTTGCTGAATTTGAACAGCCCCTTTCTCATCACGCGCCGTCGTCAGTGGTGGGCTGAACTCGACCTGCTTTTCCAGGAACACGTGAAAAAGGGCTGGAGCGTTTCCGATCTTGCCAACGTTGACCTCATCCCAACTCACGGGGGGCTGAGCCGCTTCTTCAGCCTGACTCGCCAGTTCTTCGGCTCAGTTGCCGATCAAGTCATTGCAGCGCACGCACCGGAACTCGCATGACCACTGTTAAGACGCCCAAGAAACTCATCGAGGTAGCGCTGTCGCCCTGAGGTCCCACTAGACAGTACCATGTGCGCTGCCAAATGGACTCGAACTCCGCGCCACCGGGACGCCAGCACGGTGTTATTCAAAGGGGGCCCCGTCCTATCCGCGATCTCAAGTGCTTGGTGGAGAACCGCCAAGGGTCGCCGGGTCGAGATTCGCTCCGCAGACGATCACGCAGACCTTCTCTGACGGGGCCGGCTGCACGATGCCCTCCCACAGCGCCGCCAGCGGCAGTGCGGCGGCCGGCTCCACGGCCAGGCGCCACTGCGACCACATGCGCTGCTGCGCCCGCGAGATCGCTTCTTCGCTGACCAAGTGCGCACCGGCGATGTGGCGCTGGCTCACTGCCCAGGCGATGTGGCCGATGCGCCGAGCGCCCAGGGAGTCCGCCGCCACACCGGACACCGCCACGTCCACCGGCCGGCCCGCGGCGCGGGCGGCATGCAGCGTGGGGGCGTTCACCGGTTCCAGGGCGTCCACGTGGCAACGGCTGTCGAACCAGGCCGCCAACCCTGCCACCAGGCCGCCACCGCCCACGCTGACCAGCACCCGGTCGGGCAGGCCCGCTTCTTCCTCGATCTCCAGGCCCAGCGTGCCGGCACCCACCACCACCTCGGGCTGGTCGTAGGCATGCATCAGCAAGGCCCCGGTCTGCGCCTGGCGTCGCAGGCAAGCCTCCAGCGCCTGCGGGTACAGCGCGCCTGCCACCGTCACCTCAGCCCCCAGCGCAGCGAGCCTGGCGCGCTTGGCCGGTGGCGACACCTCAGGCAGGAACACCTCGCACGGCACGCCCAGGGCCTGCGCCGCGGTGGCCACCGCGATGCCGGCGTTGCCACCCGAAGCGATGACCACACCGGCCTGCGGCAGCGGCAGGCTGCGCATGCGGTTGAACATGCCCCGCGCCTTGAAGCTGCCGCTGACCTGCAACTGCTCCAGCTTCAGCCAGACCTCGGCCACGTCCAGGCCGAGGTGCCGTCCGGGCACGCGCCACAGCGGCGTGCGCCGGATGTCGCCAGCGATGCGCAGGGCCGCCAATTCAATGGCAGCGCGGCCGACCATGGCCAGGGTGTCATCAGTGATGTGGTTCATCAGCCTATGCTATCGAACTGCTGGGGCAAACCCGTGCTGGTCCTGGTCACCCGCACGCCCCCGTCAAGCCCGAACGCAAGCCCGGACGCAAGCCCGAACACGAGCCCGAACACAAGCCCGACCCCACAAGGCCCACACGCATGACCTCAAGCCAACCCTCCGCCGCCGCCCTGGAATGGGCGCAGCGCCTCATCCGCTTCAACACCGTCAGCCACGAGTCCAATCTGCCGCTGATCGAGTGCATCGCCGACCACTTGCGCACCCTGGGCGTGCAGCCTCGCCTCACCTGGGACGACGACCGTCGCAAGGCCAACCTGTTCGCCACGCTGGGCGTGGGCAAGCCCGGGGGCGTCATCCTGTCGGGCCACACCGACACCGTGCCCTGGGACGGCCAGGCCTGGACCACCGACCCCCTGGGTGCCGAAGTGCGCAACGGGCGGCTGTACGGCCGCGGCAGCGCGGACATGAAGGGCTACATCGGCATTGCGATGTCGCAGGCCCGGGCCTTCCTGGAAGCTGATCTGCCCTTTGCCGTGCACTTCGCTTTCAGCTACGACGAGGAAGTGGGCGGCTTCGGTGCCCGAAACATGATCGCGGACCTGGCCGAGGCGGGCCTCGCGCCCAGCCACTGCATCGTGGGTGAACCCACCGACATGGTGCCCGCCATCGCCCACAAGGGCGTGCAACGCTGGCGCTGCTGCGTGCGCGGCAAGGCGGCGCACTCTTCCTTGACGCCGCAAGCCGTGAACGCGGTGGAGGCCGCCGCGCGCCTGGTGGCCCACATCGCCGACATGGGCGACCGGTGGCGCGACGAGGGGCCCTACTACCCCGGCTTCGACGTGGCCTACAGCACGGCCGCGTCCTGCGTGATGCAAGGCGGCATCGCCGACAACGTGGTGCCCGAGGAGTGCCGCGTGCACTACGAGTTCCGCAATCTGCCCGGCACCGACGAAGCCGCCATGCAACAGGCCGTGCTGGCTCGCGTGGCGCAACTGGAGCCGGCGATGAAGGCCGTGGATCCGGCGGCCGGTTTCAGCTTCGAGTCCTTCGCCACCATGCCAGCCTTCCTGGCACCCGAGGGGGACCCGGCCGTGGCGCTGGCGCAGCGGCTGGCACGCAAGCAGGAGACCGCGCTGGTGGCCTTCGGCACCGAGGCCGGGCTGTTTCAGCAAGCGGGCATCCCCACCGTGATCTGTGGCCCGGGCTCCATCGGCCAGGCCCACCAGGCCGACGAGTACGTGAGCCTGGCGCAACTGGCCGAATGCGAGGCCTTCATCGCACGGCTGCGGGAGGCGTGAACGCGGTACCGGCCGCACGCCACGCCCAGGCGGGGCGCGCTGCCGGGCGGAACGCGCGTGCTGGCGGGCGGCCCTGGTGGCCTCAGGCCTTGAGGTCGAAGACCAGCACCTCGGCATCCTGGCCATGACCCAGTTGCAACTGCGTTTCGCCAGCCATTGTCACCGCGTCACCGCCTGACAGGGCGACGCCGTTGACGGCGAGCGAGCCTCGCACCAGGTGCACGTAAGCCCGGCGCGCCGGGTCCAGCGCCAGGGCCGCGGATTCATCACCGTCGAACAGCCCAGCCCGCAGGCGGGCGTCAGCATGGATCGTCACCGCGCCTTCGGCGCCGTCCGGCGAGGCGATCAACGCCAGCCTGCCCCGCTTGGCCTCGGGCCCGAAATGCTTCTGCTCGTAGCCCGGCGCGATGCCGGCTTCGTCCGGCAGGATCCAGATCTGCAGGAAGTGCGTCTGCCCGGACGTCGAGTGGTTGAACTCGCTGTGCCGCACGCCCGTGCCGGCACTCATGCGCTGCACATCGCCGGGCAGGATCACGCCCGCGTGGGCGCCGCCTGGCGTGCCGTTGCCCATGCTGTCCTGGTGCGCCAGCGCGCCGTCCAGCACGTAGCTCACGATCTCCATGTCGCGGTGGCCGTGCGTGCCGAAGCCGGTGCCCGCCGCGATGCGGTCCTCGTTGATGACCCGCAGGTTGCCCACGCCCATGTGGGCCGGGTCGAAGTAGCCGGCAAAGGAGAAGCTGTGGAAGCTCTGGAGCCAGCCGTGGTCGGCATAGCCCCGCTCAGCGGATCGGCGCACGGTGATCATGGGAAGTCCCTTCTGCGGTCGAGTGCGGTGGCGTGGTGCGGTGTGGAGTAGCCCGGATGGTGCCGCAGAAGGCGCCATGCACCGCAGGTGGAACCTGTCGAACCTCTTCAAATGCATTGAAGGCAGGTTGAGGCGCCATGCCAGCGCCGCCGCCCGCCGCGAATCTGTTCAGACCGCCTTGTTCACAATCCGTACATGGCCGACCGCCGACACGTGCTCACCCCCGACGCCCTCATGATGATGGACGCCATCGCCCGCACGGGCAGCTTCGCCGCAGCCGCGCGCGAGCTGGGCAAGGTACCCTCTGCACTGACCTACAACGTGCGCCAGCTGGAAGAAGCGCTGGACGTGCTGCTGTTCGACCGCAGTTCGCGCCAGGCGCAGCCCACGGCCGCGGGGCGGGAACTGCTGCACGAGGGTCGGCGTCTGCTGCAGGAGATGGAAGCGGTGGCCAACCGCGTCAAGCGCGTGGCCAGCGGCTGGGAAGCCACGCTGTCCATCAGCGTGGAGGACATCCTGTCCACCGCCACCGTGTTCGACCTGGTGGAAGCCTTCTGCCACCTGCGCCCCGAGCCGGGTTCAGGACAGGGCCCGGCCACCCGGCTGCGCCTGCGCAGCGACGTGCTGGCAGGCACCTGGGAGGCGCTGATCTCGGGCCAGGTGGACCTGGCCATCGGCGTGGCCGGCGAGCACCCCAACCCCGGCGGGGTGGAAGTGCGACCGCTGGGGGAAGTGCCCTTCGTGTTCTGCGTGGCCCCCGGGCACGCCTTGACACGGGTGGCCTCCATGGAGGGACCCGATGGCGGCTCTATCCGCGGCTCTAGCCGGAGTTCTATCGGCTACACCACCGCCCAGCCGCTGGAGCATGACCAGCTGGTGGCCCACCGCGCCGTGGCGGTGGCCGACACCGCGCAGAAGCTCCAGCCCCTGACCCGCAACCTCTTGCCCGGACAGGACGTGCTGACCGTGCCCACCATGCGCGCCAAGCTGGAAGCGTTGCTGCGCGGCCTGGGCTGCGGCAACCTGCCCGAGCCGCTGGCCCGGCCCTGGCTGGCCGCCGGCAAGCTGGTGCGACTGCAGACGGTGTCCGGCGAGCCCGTGGCCCAACTGCACTACGCCTGGCGGGCCGAGCGCGGTCCCGCTTCCCTGGGCCGCGCCCTGCAATGGTGGCTGGCGCAGTTGGACAGCCCTACCACCCGGCGGGCTCTGGTGGAACGGCACATGATGTCGTGTCCCGAGGAAGCTCTGTCCGCGTCAGGCGACCTGTGATGGGCGAGGGCTGCGGCGCGGCAACGGCTCGGTGGGCCGCCAGGGCGCGCTGAAACACAGGCGCAGCCGATGAAGGTCACGGGCCGTTTCGCCCCCTCGCCTACGGGCCCGCTGCACGCGGGATCGTCCGTTGCGGCCCTGGCCAGTTGGCTGGACGCACGGGCCCGCGGCGGACGCTGGCTGGTGCGCATCGAAGATGTGGACACGCCGCGCTGCTCGGCCCAGGCCGAGGCGCAGATCCTTCGCCAGCTGGCCGAACTGCAGTTGCACCCTGACGCGCCGCCAGTGCGGCAGTCAGCCCGCAGCGCCGTGTATGGGGTCGCCCTGCAACAGTTGGACACTTCAGGCCAGGCCTACCCCTGCGCCTGCACCCGCAAGGAGATCGAAGGTGCGCTGGCAGCCGCTGGCGTCCTCCATGAGCGTCACGGCGAGCGCGTCTACCCTGGCACCTGCCGCGACGGGCTGCAGGGGCGGCCCGCGCGGGCATGGCGCTTCCACACCGAAGCGCAAGGCTCGCCCAAAATCGAGTGGACCGACCGCCGCCTGGGCCCGCAGCAACAGGACGTGACCCGGGAGGTGGGTGACTTCGTGATCCAGCGCGCCGACGGCCTGTGGGCTTACCAGCTGGCGGTGGTGGTGGACGACGCGGAGCAAGGCATCACCGACGTGGTGCGTGGCGAAGACCTGGCCGACAACACCGCGCGGCAGATCCTGCTGCAGCGGGCCCTGGGCCTGCCCACGCCCACCTACCTGCACACGCCGCTGGTGCGGGCCGCAGATGGTCAGAAACTCTCCAAGCAGAACGGCGCCCTTGCGCTGGACACCTCGCATCCCGTGCGCACCTTGCGCGAGGCGGCAAGGCACCTGGGTCTGCCGGATCCGCCAGCCTGGCGCTCGCAGGCGGCGCGCGGCGCATCCGGCTGCGATCCCCTGGTGGGCGATGCGCTGGCCTGGTGGACCGCTGCCTGGGGCAGCCAGTGGCCGGCCGCGACTCGATAATCCCGGTCTGTTGCAACTTCCCACCAGGACGTCCCCGATGATCACCACCCCTTCCGGCCTGCAGTACGAAGACACCGAGGCCGGCACCGGCGCCACCGCGACCGCGGGCCAGCGCGTGAAGGTGCACTACACCGGCTGGCTGTGGCAGGACGGGCAGCAAGGCCGCAAGTTCGACTCCAGCAAGGACCGCGGGCAGCCCTTCTCCTTCCGCCTGGGCGGCGGCGAAGTCATCGGCGGCTGGGACGAAGGTGTGCAGGGCATGCAGGTGGGGGGCACGCGCGTGCTGATCATCCCCCCCGCCCTGGGCTACGGCGCTCACGGGGCGGGCGGCGTCATTCCGCCCCACGCCACCCTGAAGTTTGAGGTCGAGTTACTGGGCGTCTGAGCGCCCAGCAGCCTGCGGTCAGCCGCGCGGCGGGCGCGATCCGAAGGCCTTGGGGCCGGCCGCGCGGTCGCGGTCGTGATCACGGTTGCCAAAGGGCGGCCGGCCCGGCCCGCCCGCCGGACGGCCGCCGGGCTTGCGCTCAGCGCCAAACGGCGCATTTCCATGGCCCCCCGGGCGGAACGGACGGCCGGCATCCGGCCTGCGGCCAAAAGGCTTGGGGCCGGTGGGACGCGGGGCCGCGGGCGGCTCACCCCGCTTGGGCTCCAGCCCCTGGATCACGGCCGCCGGGATGCGCTGCGTGGTGAAGCGCTGGATGCGCTGCACCATCTGCGCATCACGGCGCTCGGCCAGCGTGATGGCCAGGCCCGAGCGGCCGGCACGGCCGGTGCGGCCGATGCGGTGCACATAGTCCTCGGCCTTCATCGGCAGGCCGTAGTTGATGACGTGGCTGATGGTGGGCACGTCGATGCCACGGGCGGCCACGTCGGTGGCCACCAGCACACGCAACTGGCGCATGCGAAGTCCCTGCAGCACGCGGGTGCGCCGACCCTGCGGCATGCCACCGTGCAGCGAGGCCACCGCGTGGCCCATGTCGGCCAGACGGTCGGCCAGCCAGTCGGCGTCGCGCTGCGTGCTCGTGAACACCACGGCCTGGTCCACCGAGCGCTCGGTCAGGATGTGATCCAGCAGCGCGTTCTTGTGCTGCAGATCGTCGGCCCAGTGCAGGCGCTGCTCGATGTCGGCGTGGGCATCGGTGTGCGAGGCCACGTCCACACGCAGCGGGTCGCGCAACAGGCTGCGCGCCAGGCCCCCCACATGGCCGGCGAAGGTGGCGCTGTACATCACGGTCTGGCGCTGGGCGGGCGTGGCCTGGGCGATGAACTGGATGTCGTCGATGAAGCCCATGTCCAGCATGCGGTCGGCCTCATCCAGGACCAGCATCTCCACGTTGGACAGCACGGCCTGGCCGGACTGCATGTGGTCCATCAGGCGGCCCGGCGTGGCGATCAGGATGTCCAGCGGGCCGCGCAGGGCCTTGAGCTGGGCGCCGTAGGGCACGCCGCCCACCACCGTGGCCACACGCAGGCCGCGCACGTGCCGGCCGTAGTTGGAGGCGGCCTTGGCCACCTGCATGGCCAGTTCGCGCGTGGGCGCCAGCACCAGCACGCGTGGCCCGGCCGTCTGGCCCCTGTCAGCGTTCTGGCGCCGGCGCTCGGGGTCGTTGCGCGCGGCCAGGATGCGCGTCAGCGCCGGCAGCACGAAGCTGGCCGTCTTGCCGCTGCCGGTGCTGGACGAGACCATCAGGTCGCGGCCTTCCAGGCCTGGCGGGATGGCGCGCTGCTGCACTTCAGTGGCCTCGGTGTAGCCAGTGTCCTTCAGGGCGGCGGCCAGGGCTTCGTGCAGGTTCAGGGATTCAAAACTCATGATCGTCTTTCTCGCGGCCGCAAGGCCGACAGGGCATGGCCTGCCCCCGGCGTTCTGCCGCAGCGGACAAGCGCAAGCTCGCAGCCCAGGCTGCAAGCCATCAAGTCACCGGGGGATCTGTTCAGGACACGCGTCGCGAAAGGACGCGCCCGACCTGGGACCGAAACGGAAGGCGACGGCATCGCCGCCAACCGCACTGCACACAGTCTGTGTGCAGGACCGGGGCACCAAGCGGGCCCGGGAAAGGTCAGAGGGGATGAACGAACCGGCAGGCCGCTGCCGGCCCGCCAAACCCGTTATTGTAGGCAGATCCGGGTATTCCCGTGGGGCTTTCTTTTCAGAGGCTCGGGGGAGTGTCTCGGTTGCCCCGGATCGGCCCGATCCGCGCTGCGTGGCTACTTGAACAGGTGCTGACGGTAGTGCAGCAACTCGTCGATGGACTCGTGGATGTCGGCCAGCGCCGTGTGCTTCTGCGCCTTCTTGAACGAGGCCTGCACCTCGGGCGCCCAGCGGCGGGCCAGTTCCTTCAAGGTGCTGACATCGAGGTTGCGGTAATGGAACCAGGCCTCCAGCTGCGGCATGGTGCGCACCATGAACCGGCGGTCCTGGCACACGCTGTTGCCGCACATGGGACTCTTGCCCTTGGGCACGTAGGCCTTCAGGAACCCGATCACCTGCGCCTGGGCGGCCGCCTCGTCAATCACTGACTCGCGCACGCGCTGCGTCAGCCCGCTCCTGCCGTGGGTGCCGCGGTTCCACGCGTCCATGCGCTCCAGCACTTCCTCGCTCTGGTGCACGGCCAGGACAGGCCCTTCCACCCGCACGGTCACCTGCGGATCGGTCACCACCACCGCCACCTCGATGATGCGGTCGTTGTCCGGATCCAGACCGGTCATCTCCAGGTCCACCCAGATGAGGTTGTATTCGCTGGGAGCGAGGGTCACGGCCAGGGGCTCGGCCGCAGGCACAGGCGTGTCGGAAGTGGGGCTGGGCTGCATCCGGACATTGTCTCAGGCCTACACTGCACGGCTCATGACCGCCACCACCCTGTCTCTCGTCTTCTGCGTCGCCGTGCTGGGCTCCTTGGTGGTGCAGTTCTGGCTGGCCACCCGGCAGATGCGGCACGTGGCACAGCACCGCGAACAGGTACCGCCGGCCTTCGCCGGCACGGTCACCGCCGAGGCCCATCGCAAGGCGGCCGACTACACCCTGGCCAAGGGCCGCTTCGGCCTGCTGCAACAAGCCTTTGGGGTGGCCGTGCTGATGGGCTGGACCTTGCTGGGCGGGCTGGAGGCGCTGAACACCTGGGTGCTGAACGCCACGCTACCCACCTCGGGCCCGCTGGGTTACCAGATCTGCCTGGTGGCCGCCTTCACGCTCATCGCCAGCCTGATCGACCTGCCCTCGGACTGGGTGGCCACCTTCCGGATCGAGCAGCGCTTCGGCTTCAACCGCATGACGCCGCGCATGTGGGCCCTGGACCAGATCAAGGGCGCGCTGGTCGGTGCCGTCATCGGCCTGCCCTTGATTGCGGTGGTGCTGTGGCTCATGGGTACCGCAGGTTCGGCCTGGTGGCTGTGGGCCTGGGGCGCGTGGATGGGGTTCAACCTGCTGCTGCTGGTGATCTACCCCACCTGGATCGCCCCGCTGTTCAACAAGTTCACGCCGCTGGCCGATGAATCGCTGGCGCAGCGCGTGCAGACCCTGATGCAGCGCTGCGGCTTTGCCGCCAAGGGCCTGCTCGTGATGGACGGCAGCCGGCGCTCGGCGCATGCCAACGCCTATTTCACGGGCCTGGGCTCGTCCAAGCGCGTGGTGTTCTACGACACCCTGCTGGCGCGTCTGAGCGCCGACGAGGTGGAAGCCGTGCTCGCGCACGAACTCGGCCACTTCAGGCACCGGCACGTGCTCAAGCGCA
Source organism: Rubrivivax sp. (assembly GCA_046087245.1). Classification (GTDB taxonomy): domain Bacteria; phylum Pseudomonadota; class Gammaproteobacteria; order Burkholderiales; family Burkholderiaceae_C; genus Rubrivivax. Next base: position 1,223 of record JBJTZN010000049.1, on the reverse strand, counting down.
TCGTGGCGATGTTCGCCCTGAGCCTGGCCGGGCTGGCGCTGCTGGGCTGGCTGAGCGCACAGCAGTTCTTCTACGTGGGCCTGGGCGTGACACCCAACCTGGGGGCGCCCAACGACGGCCTGGCGCTGCTGCTGTTCCTGCTGGTGCTGCCGTCCTTCGCTTTCTTCCTGTCGCCCCTGATGGCACGCTCATCGCGCCAGCATGAGTTCCAGGCCGATGCCTATGCCTGCCAGCAGGCCGACGGCCGCGCCCTGGCCAGCGCGCTGCTGAAGCTGCACGAGGACAATGCCGCCACGCTGACGCCCGATCCGTTGTACGTGCGTTTCTACTACTCGCACCCGCCAGCCCTGGAGCGGCTGGCGGCCCTGCCCGGGCCATGAGCGACCTGTCCCGGCTGCGCTGCCGGCCCATGCACGGCCAGGCCGCCATGACGCCGCAGGAGGTGGCGGCGCACCTGCCGATGGTGCCAGGATGGGCGGCGGTGGAGGGGGCGCTGGAGCGCAGCTTCGGCTTCGCCGACTTCCACCGGACGATGGCCTTCGTCAACGCCGTGGCATGGATTGCACAACAGCAAGACCACGGCCCGGACCTCGCGGTCCAGTGGACCAGCTGCCGGGTGCGTTTCAACACCCACGACGTCAACGGCCTGTCCCTGAACGATTTCATCTGCGCGGCCAAGGTGAACGCGCTGACCGCGTGAGCCGCGGCCCGGAAGGCACCCGCCGCGCTTGTCCCGGCGCGCAGGGCGTGGCGTGGCTGCCCGACCTGCGCCCCGGCCTGGTGGTGGGCGCCCATGGGCGCCATGTGGTGGTCGAAGACGAACAGGGCCAACGCCGGCGCTGCCACGCCCGGGGCAAGAAGTCCGAACTGGTGGTCGGCGACCGCGTGGACTGGTCCCCCAGCGGCGACGAGGGTGTGGTCGAGCACCTGCACCCCCGACGCAGCCTGCTGTTCCGGCAAGACGAGTGGCGCACCAAGTCCTTTGCCGCCAACGTCGATGAGCTTCTGGTGCTCGTGGCCAGCGAGCCGCCCTTCAGCGAATCGCAGCTCACCCGCGCGCTCATTGCCGCACGCAGCGCAGGTCTGCCCGTGACCATCGGCCTGAACAAGGTGGACCTGCCGCAGGCCGGGCCGGGGGGGGCGCGCCTGGCCCCCCACCACAACACGGGCGAGGAGGTGATCGAGCTCCCGCTCACCACGCAACCCCAGAAACCGGAAAAACA
>JBJTZN010000048.1:0-5682 GCA_046087245.1 Rubrivivax sp. | reverse complement strand
TACAGGCAAAGCCTGCCCTCGGTGCCGGCGGGAAAGGACGGATGGCCGAGTGAAAGCAGGCCTGGGGCGTCCCCCACGTCGGTCGTCCTGGACATCCGGGGTGGCTGCAGCGTTGTCGTCTGCTGAACAGGTTCCTACCTGCCTTGCATCGCGACGCCGGGCCGCGCTGATTCCATTCGCGCCGCTTGGGGAGATCCTGAAGGCTCGAAGCGTAATTCTTCGGTAATTTTCCAATCCAGTTGAAACAAAGGTGGATTCCATGAAGACCGAAAAAGGCTTTACGTTGGTTGAGTTGATGATCGTTGTGGCGATCATCGGCATTCTCGCGGCCATCGCGCTGCCGGCCTACCAGTCCTACACCAGAAGGGCGGCCAACCGTGCCTGCATGGGTGAGGCCAAAGCCTACGCGGGCAACTTGTTGGTGCAGATCACGAACAGCGAAACAACTATTACTCAACCGGCCTTGGTCTCTTGCTCGGCAGTCTCTCCATCTACCGTCACTGCCACGACGACAGCGCTTGATTTCACCCCGAGAACGCCTGGTGCCGGGTCCATCATTTGCACCGTGGCTTCCACCACTTGCGCCCGCAGCTCCACCACCCTATAGGCTGTCTCAGACAGCGGGTCTGAAGGGGGCGCTCTCGGCCGTATGGTCGGGGGTCGCCCCCACGTCGCTTCTTGCGGGTGCCCGCGTCCCCTGCCCATGGCTTGTCAATGGTTTGCTGGCCGGCACTCTTGGGGGCCGGCACCTTGGACGGTACAGGCAAAGCCTGCCCTCGGTGCCGGCGGGAAAGGACGGATGGCCGAGTGAAAGCAGGCCTGGGGCGTCCCCCACGTCGGTCGTCCTGGACATCCGGGGTGGCTGCAGCGTTGTCGTCTGCTGAACAGTTTCCTACCTGCCTTGCATCGCGACGCCGGGCCGCGCTGATTCCATTCGCGCCGCTTGGGGAGATCCTGAAGGCTCGAAGCGCAACGTCCGAAGGACCGTTGGCTCGCCACGCGCTCAGTGACTGGCGAATCCGTTGATCGTCAATTGACAGAAGCGGCACGCCACCAGCCGCCCAGTGCTGCGGGGCGCGGTGGGAACGGGGGCCAGCCGCGCCAACCAGACCGCGCAGTACCTCACGCCGCTGCATGGCCGGGGCGCCAAAGCCCCCGCCAGCGCTGCTGGCCACGTGGTAATTGCCGGATCTGGGTTCAGAAACGCCCATTCCTTGGAATGAGAACGGCCCACGACCCCATGCTCACTGGGTACGCCGGGGGCCAGATGCAGCCGCGCCGAACCAAGCGCAGACCTCTGGGCTTGTGCACCGCAATTCCATGCTGGAATGACGGGTACGCTTCCGATCAAATTGAAGTTCTCATCCCTCTGACCAGATCTGATCTGCCCCCCCCCTCATGGCCCGCAAGCCCCCCAAGGCACCCCCGCCCTTCGTCAACATCCACGGCCGCCCGATCGACATCTGGAAGCTGGCCATGGGCGAATACCGTGCGCCGCCGCCCGCTGCGCCCAAAGCACCTGCAGCGCAGCGCGAGGTGGCGTTGACGCCGCAGGACACCGAAGCCGTCTTCGAGGCGCTGTGCCTGGCTGGCCTGCCGCGCGGCAAGACCTGGCTGGCGCAGTTCCTGCGGCACCTGGGCAGCCGGCACAGCAACGGCCGCGCGTTCAGCCTGCAGGACGTGGCGGCGGCTGCACAGTCCTTGATTGAACAGGGCCGTGCCGTGCAGGCGGACGGCGTAGGGTTTGATGCCGCGCAGCCTGCCCGTGAGGCCTGGCTCAAGGCCCATTTGGAAGCCAAGACGGCGGCGCGCGCTTACCCGGCTTGGGCACGTGCGTCGGTCACCTACAACGCCGACGGCGCCGGGGTGCCGATCCCCGCTCTGCGCGAGCCAGCCGAGGCCATTGCCTTTGCCCGGCTGCTGCTGTATGCCGGACTGAACGCATCCGCCTTTTCCAGCCAACGAGCGACCTTCTTCCGCAACTGGAACACCGATGCCTCTTCCATCGCCCAGGCGGCGATGACGCCCTTCATGCCCGAGCGTTTCGAGCAGCTCGACGCCGCGCTGCGCAACGGCTTGCTGAAAGAGTGGCTGGGCCACTTCATCCTCGAGACGCCGTTGTGGACCCCGCTGATGAACTGGCTGGACGCGCAGGCCCTGAGCGCGCCTGACCGCTTGTCCTTCAGTGCGCGCGCTGTAGTGGCCGAGTGGCGCTGCGACCGCACCGACGCGGATGGGGCCCTGAAGGTGCTGACGGGACTGGAAGGCCCCCGGATCGACGCCTTCAAGGCTGCGGTCCTGGCCATCCAGGGGCAATGGGCCGCCGCGGCCGACGGCTTTGCTGCAGCGAACAAGGCGCTGGCCGCGCTGGCGAATGCGCGGCGCGGGCTGCTGAGCACCAACCACCTGCGGCTGCACCTGCTGTGCCTGCTGGCCCAGCCCTCACCGCAGGCCTGGACGGCGGCGCGCAAGCTGGCGGTGGCCGAAAGCGGCTCGCGCAAGCCGCCGCCGTCGGACTGGGGGCTGTGGGCCCATGCCGCGGCTGCACGGCTGGGTGACGAAGCCGTTGACGCTGCGGCCTTCGCTCACCATGCGGGCTGGGGCGGCGCGCCGCACCGCGCCAACGCCGACCGCCTGGTGCTGGCCGCCTGGCTGGGCCATCAACCCGCGAAGTGGGGGCCGGCAGAGGTCCAGGCCGTGGTGCAGCACTTCGAGTCCATGGGCCGCACGCTCTGGGCTGACCTGTTGCGCCAGGCCGCAGCACGCTTTGGCTGGGCCGTGCCCGCACACACCCGTACCGGCGCCGCCTGGGGCGTGGCGTACTTCGGCGGCCCGCGCGAGACCTGGCGTGATGCCTTGGCGGCCATCTCGGCCCTGGGGGAGCAGAAGGTAACCGCGGCATCGGGCCACGCGGTGGACCCCACGCTGCTGTGGCAGCTGAGTCTGGACGACGACGGCCGCGTGATCGACATCGGGCCCTTCGAGCGCCCCGCCAGCGCGCGATCGCGGGCGCTGCCCAAGGCGGTGCCGCTGTCGCGCATCAAGAAGAGCGTGCGGCTGGACCCGCGCGACGCCGCGGTGGCACGCTGCATCGAGAAATCGGCCTACTCGGGCAGCACGCTCGGCCTGGATGTCGTGGCCGCGGCCATGGCGCTCGTTAACCACCCCGGCGTGACGCTGGACGATGACCCGGGCCGTCCGGTGGAACTGCGCGAGGCGCTGCCGGAGATGGAGGTCCGGCGCGTGCGCCGGGACGACGGCGCCGAAGCCTTCGAATTCCACCTGCTGGACCCCCTGGCCCACTCCAGGGACATCGACCTGGGCGAACACTGGGTGGGCTCTTCATCGTCCGAAGAAATGGAGCGGCGCAACACGCTGCGGGTGCTGCGCGACGGCGAAGACCGCGCACGGCTGATCCGCATCACCCCGGCACAGCGCCGCGTGGCCGAGCTGGTGGGCCAGCGCTGGGCCGTGCCGGTGGATGCCAAGGCGGAGCTGGACGCCGCGCTGCGCGTGCTGGCCGGCCACTTCCAGCTGCACAGCGACGCCGCGGCCGGCCAGGGCGTGGCCAGCGACGCCCGCCTGGTGGCCCAACTGGTGCCGCGCGGTGAGGCGATGCAGCTGCGCCTGCTGGCGCGGCCGTTCGGCAGCTTCGGGCCGGTGGTGCAGCCCGGGCATGGGCGTGCGCGGCTGCTCACCGTGCACGAGGGCCTGCAACTCTCCACCGAGCGTGCCCTGGACGCCGAGCAGGCGCACCTGGCACAGGTGCTGGAGGCGTTGCCCTTCCTGGCCGATGCCGACGAAGGCGACGCCACCTGGCTGCTGGACGACCCCGAGCAGGCGCTGCACGCGCTGGAGCTGCTGCCGGGGTTGGCGGCCGTGGCCAGCCTGGAGTGGCCGCGTGGCAAGCCGGTGCGCGTGACCCCGGTGGCCTCGCAGGGCGTGAAAGTGGCGCTGTCCAGCGGACGCGACTGGTTCACCGTGGACGGCGAGGTGCAGGTCGACGACACCCGCGTCATCAGCCTGCAGCGCCTGATGCAGTTGGTGCGCGAGTCTCGCCAGGGTCGTTTTGTCTCGCTGGGCGAGGGCGAGTACCTGGCGCTGACCGAGCACTTGCGCACCCAGTTGGCGGACCTGCAGGCCCTGGCCAGCACCGACAAGGACGGCCTGCGCCTGCCCGCAGCGGCCGCGGCCTTCCTTGAGCAGACGCTGGACGGCACCACCGTACAGGCCGACAAGCCCTGGGCCAAGCGGCTGGCCCGGCTGGAGGAAGCTGCCACGCTGCAGCCCGTGCTGCCTGCCGGCCTGATGGCCGAGCTGCGCAGCTACCAGGCCGAGGGCTTTGCCTGGATGGCCCGCCTGGCGCACGCCGGGCTGGGCGCCATCCTGGCCGACGACATGGGCCTGGGCAAGACCGTGCAGACGCTGGCGCTGCTGCTGACGCGCGCGCCGCTGGGCGCGGCGCTGGTGATCGCGCCCACCTCGGTGTGCGGCAACTGGGTGGCCGAGGCCGCCCGCTTCGCCCCCAGCCTGCGCGTGCTGAGCTACGGCGAGGGCGACCGCGCCGAGATGCTGCAGAGCTGCGGCCCGGGCGACCTGGTGGTGGCCAGCTACGCGCTGACGCAGATCGAGGGCGAAGCCTTCGCCGCCCGCGAGTGGGCCACCCTGGTGCTGGACGAAGCGCAGGCGCTGAAGAACGCCGCCACCAAGCGCGCCAAGGCCATCGGCAAGCTGAAGGCCGACTTCCGGCTGGCACTCAGCGGCACCCCGGTGGAAAACCGCCTCGCCGACCTGTGGTCGCTGATGAACCTGCTGAACCCTGGCCTGCTCGGGTCTGCCGGGCAGTTCAACGAGCGCTTTGCCGGGCCCATCGAGCGCCAGCGCGACGAGGCCGTGCGCTCGCGCCTGCGCCGCCTGGTCAGCCCCTTCCTGCTGCGCCGCACCAAGGCGCAGGTGCTGGCCGACCTGCCCCCGCGCACCGAGATCGTCCACCGCGTGGAGCCCGGGCCCGAAGAGCGCGCGTTTCTGGAGGCCGCCCGGCGCAGCGCCATCGAGCGCGTGGCGCAGATCGACAGCGAGGACACGCAGGCGGCCTTCCACGTGCTGGCCGAGCTCACGCGCCTGCGCCGCGCCGCCTGCGACCCGCGGCTGGCCGCGCCCGAACTCGGGCTGGTGGGCGCCAAGGCGCAGGAGTTCGAGCAACTCGCCCTCGAACTCGTGGCCGGGCGCCACAAGGCGCTGGTGTTCAGCCAGTTCACCGATTTCCTGGACCTGCTCGCGCAGCGCCTGCAGGCCGTGGGCGTGGCCTACCAGATGCTGACGGGCAGCACGCCGGCAGCCGAGCGCACCCGGCGCGTGGCCGCCTTCCAGGCCGGCCAGGGGGACCTCTTCCTCATCAGCCTGAAGGCGGGTGGCTTCGGCTTGAACCTCACTGCGGCCGACTACGTCATCATCGTCGACCCCTGGTGGAACCCCGCCGCCGAAGACCAGGCCAGTGGCCGCGCCCACCGCATCGGCCAACAGCGCCCCGTCACCGTCTACCGCCTGGTGACGGCCGGTTCCATCGAGGAGCGCATCATCGAACTGCACCGCCACAAGCGGGACCTGGCCGACGGCATCCTGGAGGGCCAGGATCAGGGCCGGCCGATGGGGGCGGCGGAGTTGCGGGAGTTGTTGGGGGAG
>JBJTZN010000047.1:0-8269 GCA_046087245.1 Rubrivivax sp. | reverse complement strand
CTCAAGCCTGAGCTCACCGTGGCCCAGGTGCGACAGGCCATCCTGGACGGTGCCGAGCGCAAGGGGAGGGTGAACCTGACCCACCCGCGCAAGTCGGCCCAGTTGCTCGGTCTGCAGCCGTGAATGCACTGCGATCCGCGATGACCAAGGCGTCGGCGCCTGCCGGTGCGGCCGCACGCCTACCCCAGGTCGGGCGGCGGGCCAGAATCGCGGTATGAATGTCTGGACCTACCGCCGGCCCTTCTCCGTCCAGGGGGAGACCTTCACCGTGCTCATCGAAACCGGTTTCAGAAGCTGGCGCAGCCGGCTGATGCGTGGGGCGCAGGAGCTGGCCCGCGACGAGACCGCGGTCTTGGGCGCCGGGGTGGATTACCGCAACCATCGGCTGCGCCACACCCTGCCCGATGGTGCGCAGATGGAGGTGGAAACCGGTTTCGTCACCCTGTGGAGCACCGGCATCGCCGTGCGCGTCAACGGCGTGCTGGTCCATGAGAGCCACCCGGGCCGCGAAATCATCTGGCCGCCACTGAAGGGCAGGGGCCCCATGGACGCACAGCGCGAGCAGCAGATGCAGGAGCAGCAGCAGCGCGACGCCGCCCAGTGGGCACGCAACCGGCCTTCGCTCTTCGTGGACATCGCCCTGGGCTTGCTGTTCTTCGCCGTCAGCAAGATCACCGGCAACCTCACCACGGCGGCGCTGGTGGGAGCCGGTGCGGGGCTGGCGGTGGTGGTGGCGCAGCGCTTCGTCAGGGCCGATCTGCTGGGTGGGCTGGCGATGTTCGGCGTGTTCACCCTGCTGCTGTCAGCGGGCTTCTCACTGTGGTTCCAGGACGAGCGCATGGTGCAGCTCAAGGGCAGCATCCTGGGGGTGTTGATTGCCGGGCTGATCCTGGCCGATGCCCTGTTCAACCGCGGGCGCTACTTCGGTGCCCGGCTGGCGCGCTACCTCATCGGCATGCCGGTGGACGCGCGCCGCCTGGCGCTGGGCATGGCCCTGCTGGGTCTGACCATGGCCGGGCTGAACCTGCTGGCCACGCAGTGGCTGAGCAAGGACGCCTGGCTGATCTACACCACCTTCATCGACGCTCCGCTGGCCATGGTGCTCGGTTTCGCCGTGTTTCGGTTTGCCCGGGCCACCCCCAGCGCCGACGCTGCCGCCAGTGCCTGAGTGGCCCGGCTCAGCGCAGGTCGGCGGGCAAGGTGGCCAGGATCTGCGCCGCACCGTCCGGCCCGGGGCCGACGACCCAGCCTTCGCCCGAGTCCGCCGATCGACCCGCGAGCGCCGACATCACGAACTGGTGCGTCACCCAGACCTCGAACCCCCCGCGTTGCCGGGCCGCGGCCTGCAGCGTCTGCCGCCACTGGGCCTCGCGCCGGGCGATCTCCTGCGGCGGCAGACCCACGGTGGAACCCAGAGCCGGCCAGACCTCGGCGGCACCGAAGGCCAGACGCGCCGTGTCCTGGCAGCGGCACCAGGGGCTGGAGCGCACGGCCCGCGGTTTCAAGCCGCGCTGCGCGAACCAGCGGCCGATGCGCGCCGCTTGCTCTCGGCCCTGGGTGCCGAGGTTGCGCTGGGTGCTGCAGTCGTCGAGCCGAAACCCCGGGGGGTCGAAGGTACCTGGGGCCTGCGCGTGGCGGAACACCACCACGACGCCGCCCTGGCGGATGAGCAATTCGGCGTCGGCGTTGGCCAGCGCGCTGGACCCCATGCCCCAGGAGCCGCAAGCCGACAAGATCCCGAGTACGACGCGTCTGTCCATGGCGGCACCATGCCACAGCCCGGCACCTGAGACAAGACCGACCGAGGCAAGACCGACCTGAGTCACTGCGGCGCAGCATCCGCGGACACCGCCTGGGCAGGCGGATGATCCATGGCAGCCGGTGGCTGCGGGCACGCCAGGCGCGTCGGGGGCGATTCGCGTGTTCGCTGCGTTCTGCGGTATGGGCCCACCCCCGACCGCCGGCCCTTCAACCCGCCAGGCCCCGCCGGTATTGCACCGCCTCGGCCACCTGCTCCACGCCGATGTCCGCGGCACCGCCCAGGTCGGCGATGGTGCGAGCCACCTTGAGCACGCGATGAACGGCGCGCCCTGACCAGCCCAGCCGTTCGGCGGCCCGCAGCAAGAAGCTGCGGGCCGCGGGCTCCACGGGCGTCTGCTCGGCCAGACGTGCTGCGTCCTGCACACCGTTGGGCCCGCCCTGCCTCTGCAGTTGACGCTGACGGGCGGCCACCACCCGCGGGCGTACCGCGGCCGAGGGCTCGCCTGGCCCTGCGCCGAGCAACTCCGAGGGTGGCAAGGCTGCGACTTCCACGATCAGGTCGATGCGGTCCAGCAGCGGGCCGGACAGGCGCGATTGATAGCGTGCGATGGCGTCGGGGGTGCAGCGGCAGGCCTTGCCGGTGGCGGCATAGGCTCCCAGCCAGCCGCAGGGGCAGGGGTTCATGGCGGCCACGAGCTGGAACCCTGCTGGGAAGGTGGCCTGGCGCGCCGCCCGCGAAATGGTGATCCGCCCGGTCTCCAGCGGCTCGCGCAGGGCCTCCAGCGCGCTGCGCGGGAACTCGGGCAATTCGTCCAGGAACAACACGCCGTGGTGGGCCAGCGAAATCTCCCCAGGCCGCGGTGGCGAGCCGCCGCCCACCAGGGCCACGGCGCTGGCCGAGTGGTGCGGGCTGCGGAAGCTCCGTTGGCCGAAGGCCAGGGTTTCGGTGCTTGCGCGCGCCAGGCCGCGCAGCGCGGCGCTTTCCAAGGCCTCGTCATCCGTCATGGGCGGCAGCAGCGATGGCAGGCGCTGCGCCAGCATGGACTTGCCAGTGCCCGGTGGACCGATCAGCAGCAGGCTGTGCTGGCCGGCTGCCGCGATCTCCAGGGCGCGCCGCGCAGCCGCCTGGCCCCGGACATCGGCCAGATCGGGCCCGCCGTCGCCCACTGCAGGCCGCTGCCCGGGGACGGCTCTCGACAGTGCGGTGCCGGGCTCGTCCTCCTGCCGCGGCATCAGGGTGTGCGCCACCTCCAGCAGGTGCGCGGCTTGCCGCACGTCCAGACCTTGCACCAGGGCGGCTTCCGCGGCGCTGGCCGTGGGCAACACCAGGGTGCGGGTGGTCTGCTCGCGCCGTGCGGCCAGCGCCAACGCCAGCGCGCCGCGCACGGGCTGCAGCGCGCCGGCCAGCGAGAGTTCGCCGGCCACCTCCAGACCCTGCAGCCGGGCCGGGTCGATGGTCCCAACAGCCGCCAGAATGCCCAGGGCGATCGGCAGGTCGAAACGGCCCGATTCCTTGGGCAGATCCGCCGGCGCCAGGTTGACGGTGACGCGCTGGTTGTGCGGAAAGGCAAAGCCGCTCTCGGTCAGGGCCGCCCGCACCCGCTCGCGCGCCTCCTTCACCTCGGTATCGGCCAGACCCACCAGCGTGAAGCTGGGCAGACCGTTGGCCAGGTGCACTTCCACCCGGACGGCGGGTGCGTCCAGGCCATCCAGGGCGCGGCTCATCACCACAGCAAGCGTCATCGCAGGGTTCTCCATCCAACGGGCCGGCCCGAGCGGCAGCCGCAGCGTCGATTCTGTGAACAGGCTGCGCGGTCGAAAAGCACCTCGTTGGTGCGCACCGCTTTGGGGCACTCCAAGGAGGGTGGTGCAGCTTGCGCACCGCGCCGGCTCCCCTGGCCAGCCCTGTGCGTGCCCCGTGTCTCACGCTCCATCCGCCCCGCATGCCGCCACGGTGGCTGCAGCCGCTGCGGCCACGGCAGAACCAGCTGCGCACGCGATGCCGGACCAGGCGTTCGACCTCGTCCGCGGCACCCCAAGATCTGGCACGGAAGGTGCAGATAACGGCCAGCCAAAACTTTTCTTGACAGGAGCATTCATGAAATCGTTCGCCCTGGCCTCTCTTGCTGTAGCCGCCGCTGCCGTCTCGGCTGTGGCCACCCCGTCGCCCAGCCAGGCGGCTGACTCCCCCGTGGCCTTCAATGCGGGCGCTGTCACCGATTACCGCTACCGCGGGATTTCTCAGACCCGCCTGAAGCCTGCCCTGCAAGGGGGCCTGGACTTCACCGCCGGCGGCTTCTACCTGGGCGCCTGGGCTTCGACCATCAAGTGGGTCAAGGACGGCGGCGGTGACGCCAACGTCGAGATCGACCTTTACGGAGGCTACAAGGGCGAGATCGCCAAGGACCTGGCCTACGACGTCGGTGTGCTGACCTACCAATACCCCAGCAACGGCCTGAATCCTTCGGCCAACACCACCGAGATCTACGGCGCCCTCACCGCCGGCCCCATCACCGCCAAGTACTCGCGCAGCACGACCAACCTGTTCGGCTTCGCCAAGAGCAAGGGCAGCGGTTACCTGGACATCAGCGCCACCTTCGACGTGGGCGGCTTCGCGGTCACGCCGCACATCGGTCGCCAGACAGTCAAGAACAGCGGGGCCTTTTCCTACACCGACTATTCCCTGGCCGTCAGCAAAGAGATCTCGGGCGTTACCTGGAGTGCCACCTTGGTGGACACCAGCACCTCGGCCTACACCGGCGCGGGCAAGGATCTGGGCAAGGCCGGCGTGGTGCTGGGCGCCAAGATGGCCTTCTGACCGATTTCAACCTCACACCCACGGAGACGTTCATGAAGATGGTGACTGCAATCGTCAAGCCGTTCAAGCTCGACGAGGTGCGTGAAGCCCTCAGCACCATCGGCGTGCAGGGCATCACGGTGACGGAAGTCAAGGGTTTTGGCCGGCAAAAGGGCCACACCGAGCTGTACCGCGGCGCCGAGTATGTCGTGGACTTCCTGCCCAAGGTGAAGATCGAGGCGGCCGTCGACGACGCGTTGGTCGAGCGCGTGATCGAAGCCATCGAAGGCTCGGCCCGCACCGGCAAGATCGGTGACGGCAAGATCTTCGTCTCCGCCCTCGAGCAGGTGGTGCGCATCCGCACTGGCGAAACCGGCAAGGACGCCCTCTGACCCCCGCGGCCCCAACACACCAGAGATGACCATGTTCAAGAAATTCATCGCCACCTGCGCCCTGGGCTTTGCGGTCCTGGGCTTCTCGGGGGCCGTGCTCGCTCAGGGCACGCCGGCTCCTGCTCCCGCGGCCACGGCCGCTGCCCCGTCAGCTTCGGATGCAGCCGCCCCCGTGGCGGCTGCCTCGGCCGCGGCACCGGCCGCTGCTGCCTCGGCGCCCGTGCCCAACAAGGGCGACACCGCCTTCATGACCATCGCCACCGCGCTGGTCATCCTGATGACCATCCCTGGCCTGGCGCTGTTCTATGGCGGCCTGGTACGCAGCAAGAACATGCTGTCGGTGCTGATGCAGGTCTTCATGATCTTTGCGCTGGTCTCGGTGCTGTGGGTGGTGTACGGCTACTCGATGGCCTTCACCGCCGGCAACCCGTTCTTCGGCACGCTGGACAAGCTGTTCCTGAAGGGGGTGACGCCAGATTCGATTGCGGCTACCTTCAGCAAGGGCGTCTACATCCCTGAACTGACGTTCATCGCCTTCCAGGGCACGTTCGCCGCCATCACCACCGCGCTGATCGTGGGCGCGTTTGCCGAGCGCATCAAGTTCTCGGCGGTGCTGCTGTTCTCGGTGCTGTGGTTCACCTTCAGCTACCTGCCGGTGGCGCACATGGTGTGGTACTGGGACGGCCCGGACGCCATCACCGACGCCAAGTCGCTGGAAGCGGTGACGGCGAACGCCGGCTTCATGTGGGCCAAGGGCGCGCTGGACTTCGCCGGCGGCACGGTGGTGCACATCAACGCCGCGGTGGCCGGCCTCGTAGGCGCCTACATGCTGGGCAAGCGCGTGGGCTATGGCCGTGAGTCCATGGCGCCGCACAACCTGACGCTGACGATGGTGGGCGCCTCCATGCTGTGGGTGGGCTGGTTCGGCTTCAACGCCGGCTCCAACCTCGAAGCCAACGGCGTGGCTGCGCTGGCCTTCATCAACACCGTGGTGGCCACGGCAGCGGCAACGCTGGCGTGGGCGGGTGCGGAAGCGCTGATGAAGGGCAAGGCCTCGATGCTGGGCGCCGCCTCGGGTGCGGTGGCCGGCCTGGTGGCCATCACCCCGGCTTGCGGCTTCGTGGGCGTGGGCGGTGCGCTGGTGATCGGTGCGCTGGCGGGTGTGATCTGCCTGTGGGGCGTGTCTGGTCTGAAGAGGCTCCTGGGCGCCGACGACTCGCTGGACGTGTTCGGCGTGCACGGCGTGGGCGGCACCCTGGGTGCGGTGTTGACAGGCGTGTTCGCCAGCCCCAGCCTGGGCGGCACGGGCATCTGCAACTACGTCGACAACAAGTGCGGCGAGTGGGGTGGTATCGGCACACAGGTCTGGATCCAGGTGCAGGGCGTGCTCTACACCGTGGCGATCTCCGCCGTGGTGGCCTTCATCGCCTTCAAGATCGTCGACATGGTCGTCGGCCTGCGCGTGAGCGAGGAAGAGGAGCGCGAGGGCCTGGACATCTCCTCGCACGGCGAGACGGCGTACAACAAGTAGTCGCCTTCAAGCGGCACTGCCTGGTGCCAAGGGCCGCCTTCGGGCGGCCCTTTGTCGTTCCCGCCCCGCCCGCTTGACGAGCTTCAAGCATCCGTCACCGCCCGTCCCTAGAATCAACCCATGGTTCCTCACCTCATCACCGCCCTGACTGGCCCCATCAACGAGCTCGAGCAGCGCATCCTGGAGTCGATGCCCGCCACGGAGCGCTGGTTCCGTCTGGAATGGATGGAGCACACGCCGCCGTTCTATACCTCGGTGGACATCCGCAACGCGGGCTTCAAGCTCGCGCCGGTGGACACCAACCTCTTCCCGGGCGGCTTCAACAACCTCACGCCCGAGATGCTGCCGCTGGCGGTGCAGGCGGCGATGGCCGCGATCGAGAAGATCTGCCCCGAGGCCAAGAACCTGTTGCTGATTCCTGAGAAGCACACGCGCAACACGTTCTACCTGACCAACGTGAAGCGCTTGATGCAGATCTTTCACCAGGCCGGGCTGAATGTGCGCCTGGGCACGCTGGACGAGGAAGTCAAGGCGCCCACCACCCTGGCCCTGCCTGACGGCAGCGAACTGGTGGTGGAGCCACTGGTGCGCACGCGCGGACGCCTGGGCCTGAAGAATTTCGATCCGTGCACCATCTTGCTGAACAACGACCTGTCGGCCGGGATCCCCAAGGTGCTGGAGAACCTGCACGAGCAGTACCTGCTGCCGCCGCTGCATGCCGGCTGGGCGGTGCGCCGCAAGACCCATCACTTCCAGAGCTATGAGGAAGTGGCCAAGAAGTTCGCCAAGCTGCTGGGCATGGACCCCTGGCTGATCAACCCCATGTACGGCCAGTGCGGAAAGGTGGATTTCTCCGACAGCACCGGGTTGGACTGCGTGCAGAGCAACGTGGACACGCTGCTGACCAAGATCCGGCGCAAGTACAAGGAGTACGGCATCAACGAGAAGCCGTTCGTCGTGGTCAAGGCCGACAACGGCACCTACGGCATGGGCATCATGACCGTGCGCGACGCCAAGGAAATGGCGGAAATCAACCGGCGCACGCGCAACAAGATGAGCGTCATCAAGGATGGCCAGGCGGTCTCCGAGGTCATCATCCAGGAGGGCGTGCCCACCTACGAGCGCATCAACGACGCGGTGGCCGAGCCGGTGGTCTACATGATCGACCGCTACGTGGTGGGCGGCTTCTACCGCGTCCATGCCGAGCGCGGCGTGGACGAGAACCTGAACGCTCCGGGTTCCAGCTTCGTGCCCCTGGCCTTCGACCACAGCCACCAACTTCCCCGCCCGGGCGAGAAGCCCGGCGCCAGCGCACCCAACCGCTTCTACATGTACGGCGTGGTGGGTCGACTGGCCATGCTGGCCGCCAGCTACGAACTGGAAGCCACCGACCCGCAGGCCGAGGTCTACGAGTAGGGCGCACCGCCACGGCGTGGTGGTCCCCCCACAGTCCGACGCGCTCGTTCTTGCTGCGACGCAGCGTCAGCGCTCCAATGTGGGGCCGATCCGCCACCTCTCTCCATGACCGCCCCCGATGCCCACCGCCCTCACGCGGGTCAAGCGGCCCTGGCCGCACTCACGCTGGCGGCCATAGGCGTGGTGTACGGCGACATCGGCACCAGCCCGCTGTACGCGCTCAAGGAAGTCTTCGCGCACGGCCGGGTGCCGCTGAGTCCGGACAACATCCTGGGCATCCTGTCGCTGGCGTTCTGGACACTGACGGTGGTGGTGTCGCTGAAGTACGTGGCGCTGATCCTGCGCGCCGACAACAACGGGGAGGGCGGGCTG
>JBJTZN010000046.1:0-4948 GCA_046087245.1 Rubrivivax sp. | reverse complement strand
ACACGTCCGACCAACCCAGGCACAGCCCGTAGATGCGTTGGGCAAGCAGGCTGTGAACGCTGTGCTGAACACTGGCGCTGCGGCGCTCATCGCCAAACGCCACGGCAGCCGCACGGGTCAGACCGAGTCGATCATCGAGCTGCTTGAGCAGCAGGACACCACCGTCACTGACGATGTCGCCGCCATCAAACGCGGCCTCGACAACTCGCCTTCCAACGCGCCCAAACTGAACGGTCTGATCGGTACACTTTGGCATCGGCGGTCCTCGGTTTTCATTGGCTTTGGCTACCTATGAAAACGCGCCTCGGCACGAGGCCGCCGACCTGCTACTGATGAAATTTTCGGGCTAGGGCAAGACCGCGCCCCAAGCAGCGCGGGGATGCCGGGCTGCATACCCTGCCCAAGGCGGCGGAGTCCGCCCGGACACGGGCCGCAGTGGCATCATTCGCAATGCTGTCAACCCCCGGAAGGGTCATGGGCTCCATGACCAGATCCATCGCCAAAGACGCCCACCCACATGACCGACCTCCACGCTGAATACAAGGCCCTGGCCGGGTACCGCCCCGCGCACAAGGTTCGATTTGTCACCGCAGCCAGCCTGTTCGACGGGCACGACGCAGCCATCAACATCATGCGTCGCATCCTGCAGGGCATGGGCGCGGAGGTCATTCACCTGGGTCACAACCGGTCGGTGGACGAGGTGGTCACGGCGGCCCTGCAGGAGGACGTGCAGGGTATCGCGATCAGCAGTTACCAGGGCGGGCACGTCGAGTACTTCAAGTACATGGTGGATCAGCTGCGCCAGCGCGGTGGCGAGCACATCCAGGTCTTCGGCGGCGGCGGCGGCGTGATCGTGCCCGAGGAGATCCGGGAGCTGCACGGCTACGGCGTAAGGCGGATCTACAGCCCCGAGGACGGCCAGCGCATGGGCCTGCAAGGCATGATCGGCGAGATGCTGATGCGCTGCGATATCGACCTGACGTCGCGCGCGCCAACCAGCGCCACCGCCTTGCAGGGCCACGCCGACTCCGCCTGGCGCACCCTGGCGCAGACCATCACGGCCCTGGAATGCGGTGGGGTGCCGGCACCATTGAAGGCGCAACTGCGGGAAGCTGCTGCCGCCGCACGCACTCCCGTATTGGGCATCACCGGCACCGGCGGGGCCGGCAAGTCCAGCCTGACCGACGAGCTCATCAGGCGCCTGCGCCTGGACCAGCAGGACCAGCTCTGCATCGGCGTGGTGTCCATCGATCCGTCGCGCCGCAAGAGCGGCGGTGCCCTGCTGGGCGACCGCATTCGCATGAACGCGATCGGTCCGTGGCAGGCGGGTCCGCGCGTGTTCATGCGCAGCCTGGCCACGCGGGAATTCGGCAGCGAGATCAGCCAGGCGCTGCCTGATGTGATCGACGCGTGCAAGGCCGCCGGCTTCGACCTGATCATTGTGGAGACGTCGGGCATCGGTCAGGGCGACGCGGCCATCGTGCCGCTGGTGGATGTGCCGATGTACGTGATGACGCCCGAATTCGGAGCCGCCAGCCAGCTCGAGAAGATCGACATGCTCGACTTCGCCGAGTTCGTGGCCATCAACAAGTTCGATCGCAAGGGCTCGGCCGATGCGTTGCGCGACGTGGCCAAGCAGGTCCAACGCAACCGGGAAGCCTGGCAGGCGCGCGCCGAGGACATGCCGGTGTTCGGCACCATGGCCAGCCGATTCAACGACGACGGGGTCACGGCGCTGTACCAGGCCATCCTGCCGCGCCTGGTTGAACTTGGCCTGCCGGCTGCCCCGCAACGCCTTGCGCGGGTGTCCACGCGGCACAGCACGCACCAGACCCCCATCGTCCCGAGCGGCCGCGTGCGCTACCTGGCCGACATCGCTGACACGGTGCGCGGCTACAAGCGCCGGGTATTGACCCAGTCGCAACTGGCCCGTGAGGTGCAGCAACTCAAGGCCAGTGCCGCCATGCTGCAGACCGACAAGCCGGGTCGCCACCGGGCCGTGGAGGCCGTTCTGGACCTTGCTGCACAGCGGGAGGCGCTGCTGGAGCCGCAGGCCCGCAAGCTGCTGGCCCAGTGGCCCGACATGCAAAGGGCCTACTCAGGCGACGACTACGTGGTCAGGATCCGCGATCGGGAGATCCGCACCCGCCTGACCCATGTCACCTTGTCAGGCAGCAAGATCCGCAAGGTGTGCCTGCCCACCTACGGCTGCGACGGCGAAATCCTCAAGTGGCTCATGCTGGAAAGCGTGCCGGGTTCCTTCCCCTACACCGCAGGCACCTTCGC
The DNA here is from genome assembly GCA_046087245.1 of Rubrivivax sp. Classification (GTDB taxonomy): domain Bacteria; phylum Pseudomonadota; class Gammaproteobacteria; order Burkholderiales; family Burkholderiaceae_C; genus Rubrivivax. The sequence goes on along the minus strand of JBJTZN010000046.1, from coordinate 2,662 downwards.
CTTCAAGCGTGAGAGCGAGGACCCGACCCGCATGTTCGCCGGAGAGGGTGACGCCATGCGCACCAACCGCCGGTTCAAGCTGCTGTCCCAGGACATGCCCGCCAAGCGGCTGTCCACGGCTTTCGACTCCGTCACGCTGTACGGCAGCGACCCCGATCTCCGACCCGACATCTATGGCAAGGTGGGCAACTCCGGGGTGTCCATCGCGACGCTGGAGGACATGAAGGCTCTGTACGCGGGCTTCGACCTCACCAGCCCCAGCACCTCCGTGAGCATGACCATCAACGGGCCGGCGCCGACGATCCTGGCCATGTTCATGAACACGGCCATTGACCAGAACCTGGACAAATTCCGCGCGGACAACGGGCGCGACCCCACGGACGACGAGACCGCCAAGATCCGGGCCTGGACGCTGGCCAACGTGCGCGGCACCGTACAAGCCGACATCCTCAAGGAAGACCAGGGTCAGAACACCTGCATCTTCTCCACCGAGTTCAGCCTGAAGGTCATGGGCGACATCGCCGAATGGTTCGTACAGCACGACGTGCGTAATTTCTACTCCGTGTCCATCTCGGGCTACCACATTGCGGAGGCAGGCGCCAATCCGATCAGCCAGCTTGCCTTCACGCTGTCGAACGGCTTCACCTTCGTTGAGGCTTACCTGGCGCGGGGCATGCACATCGATGACTTCGCGCCGAACCTGAGCTTCTTCTTCAGCAACGGGATGGACCCGGAGTACACCGTGCTGGGTCGCGTAGCCCGTCGCATCTGGGCCACCACGCTGCGTGACCGCTACGGTGCCAACGAGCGCTCGCAAAAACTCAAATACCACGTGCAGACCAGCGGGCGCAGCCTGCATGCCCAGGAAATCGCTTTCAACGACATTCGGACCACCTTGCAGGCGCTGGTCGCCATCTACGACAACTGCAACTCGCTGCACACCAACGCGTACGACGAAGCCATCACCACGCCGACCGAGGAAAGCGTGCGCCGGGCCATGGCGATCCAGCTCATCATCAATCGCGAGTGGGGCCTGGCGCGTAACGAGAACCCCCTGCAGGGCGCCTTCGTCATCGACGAACTCACCGAGTTGGTCGAAGAGGCTGTGCTTTCGGAGTTCGAGCGCATTTCCGAGCGCGGCGGCGTACTCGGCGCGATGGAAACGGGGTACCAGCGCGGCAAGATCCAGGAGGAGAGCATGCACTATGAGATGCTCAAGCACTCCGGTGAGCTGCCCATCATCGGCGTAAACACCTTCCGCAACCCGCAAGTCGATGAAGGTGCCCCAAGCATCGCGCTCGCCCGGTCCACGCAGGACGAAAAGCAGAGCCAGTTGTCCCGACTGCAAGACTTCCACCGCCAGCACAGCTCATCTGCATCTGCGATGCTCAAGGACTTGCAGGCGGCGGTGCTGGACAACCGCAACGTCTTCGAGATGCTGATGCGGGCGGTCCGGGTCTGCAGCCTGGGGCAGATCACCCAAGCGTTGTTCCAAGTCGGCGGCGAGTATCGTCGCAGCATGTGATCTTTCACACTTCCGCTCGTTTTGGCCAGGTTTTCTCCCCTTGATCCGCGGGCTGCTGTGCCAAGGCTCGAGTAGAGTCCGCAGGCATGCAACCTCGCGAAGTGGTGTTCATCCAACAGCCGCCGGGCTCGCTTGCAGCCTGGGCCGACACCTTCGATTGGGACGCCTTGCCCGTACTGGGAGAGACTGCGGCGGAGATTGTGCGCTGGCGCGAAAGGGAGGATGAGGTCGACGCCCATCGCTTGGCCGAGTTTGTTTGTCGCGACCCCTTTCTGACGGTCAAGCTGTTCTCGTACCTGGCAAGCCTGCGCTCTGGCCGTGAAGACACGCTACCCGAGACTGTGACAGGTTGCCTGCTGATGCTGGGCATACCACCGTTCTTCACCAAGTTCTCGAAGCTGAGCACCGTCGAGAGCGAGCTGGCCTTAGATCCTGGTGCAATTGATGAACTGCGTTCAGTGCTCGCCAGATCTCGCCGTGCGGCAGACTTTGCGTTGGCCTTTGCGGTTCATCGCATGGACCACGACGCTTCCCTGATTTACAGCGCAGCGCTGCTGCACGAGTTCGCGGAGTTGCTACTCTGGCTCAGGGCCCCCTCACTGGCGGGCGAGATTGCGAGGCGCCAGCGGATCCTGCCCCAGTTGCGTTCTGTCGACGCCCAGAAGGCTGTGCTTCGCATCACTTTGGGCGACTTGCAGCGCGAGCTGATGGCGCGTTGGCACTTGCCACAAGCACTCACGTCTCTGGTCAACCCGGATGTCAACGGCCATTCCGCTCAGGCGCTTACCGTAGAACTTGCTACACGGGTTGCTCGACACAGCGCGAGAGGTTGGGAGAACCCCGCGATCCCAGATGACATCCGGGATATCTCTGAATTGCTGCAAATGGGTAGCGAGCCAACGCGTCATCTGCTGATGGACATCGATGCCTGAAGCTGTCGGTCTCCCGAAATCACCGACATGAGCGCCACAGTTGGCGCAAATACAAAAAAAACAACCTGATTCATCACAAAGCGCAGGTACGGCGGATGGCGCGCTCGGTGATGGGTGGGGTTCTGGCGAGGTCGAACAGCAGCTCGGTCATCAATGAACGAAGGTGAACGCGGTGATTGAAACGTTGAACTAAACCGCTGACGCG